>DVHJ01000070.1 GCA_018712145.1 Candidatus Faecousia faecigallinarum
AGAGGTGGATACCGATGATCCGGAAGCGTATGTCCGGGAGATGCTCCGGGGACGGCAGACAGAGCTTCGCAAGGAAACTATGCCCGACGGCTCTGTGACGGTCTGGGCAAATTGTGACGGGTTAAATCAGCGTTTTCTCTTTACCCCGGTGTGAAAAATGAAATTTTGGGTTGAAATTGGCAGTTAGGTATGTTACGATATCCTTGTATCGGTATGGGCGCTTTGCGCCCAGAAAGTTTACATGGTATTCTGTATTTTGATTAGGAGGTATATTACATCATGAGCGTTTCTGACATCCTGGAAACCCGCAGTGCGTTCTCTTTTGAGGTCTTCCCCCCCAAGACGGATGTGGGCATGGAAAAGCTGTGCGGTGAAGGCGGCGTGCTGGACAAGCTGTACACCCTGAATCCGGACTACATCTCCTGCACCTACGGCGCTGGCGGCACCAACGTGGGCAAAAACCTGGAAGTGCTGAAGAAGATCAAAGCCGACGGTAAGTGCATCCCCGTGACCCACTTTACCTGCATCGGCAACACCAAGGAAGGCATCAAGGAGCAGCTGCAGACCTACCTGGACAACGGCATTGACCATATGCTGGCTCTGCGGGGCGACCTGCCCTTTGGCTGGACCGGCACCGGCGGCGATCTGCACTACGCCACCGAGCTGGTGAAGTTTGTCCGCCAGGAGTTCGGCGACAAGTTCACCATTGCTGTGGCCGGCTCGCCGGAAGGCCACATCGCCTGCCGCAGCCTGGAGGCGGACATTGCCTTCCTAAAGCAGAAGCAGGATAACGGCGCCGACTACATCATGACCCAGCTGTGCTGGGATATGGATCAGTTCCGCTACTGGCTGGATGCCATCCGGGCTGCCGGTGTGTGGCTGCCGGTGGATGTGGGCATCATGCCCATCCTGGATCAGGCTGCTACCATCAACATGGCCCTGTCCCGGAACGGCTGCGTCATGCCCCGGGAGCTGTGCGAGATCATCTCCAAGAACTGGATCTTCCCCAACCCCTTCGAGAAGGAGCCCTTCGACGCCAATGTGGAAGGCAAGAAGGCCAGCTTCAAGGAAGCCGGCATCGAATACACCATCCGGCAGATCGACGAGTACCGCGCCTGCGGCATCAACGGCATCCACCTGTATGCCCTGAACAAGTACGACGATGTGGCCCGGATTGCCAAGGAAGCCGGCCTGCTGGACCTGATCTAACCAATAATTATATCCCCCATTCCGCCGCCCCAGCGGGCGGCGGGGGGGGGTACCTGCGAGCATAAAGGAGCGTTTGTACTATGCCTCATACCATCGCCGTAGCCGGAAAAGGCGGCGTAGGCAAAACCACCACCTGCGGCATGATCATTGATTACCTGTGCAAAAAGAAGGAAGGCCCCGTCCTGGTGGTGGACGCAGACGCAAACAGCAACCTCAATGAGGTGCTGGGCGTGGAGGTGGAAACCAGCTTGGGGCAGATCCGGGAGGAGATGGCCCAGGCGGAGCTGCGAGGCGACACCATTCCAACCGGTATGACCAAAGCGGATTATGCGGAATTTAAGTTCAGCTCGGCTTTGGTGGAGGAGGACGACTTTGATCTGCTTGTCATGGGCCGCACCCAGGGCAAGGGCTGCTACTGCTATGTCAACGGGGTGCTGAAAACCCAGATTGACAAGTATGCCAAGAACTATCGTTACCTCGTTATGGACAATGAAGCGGGTCTGGAGCATGTTGCCCGGGGAACCCTGCCCCATGTGGACACCATGCTGCTGATCTCCGACTGCTCCCGCCGGGGCATCCAAGCAGTGGCCCGGTTGGCGGAAATGATCGGCGAAATGGACCTGAACCCCGGCCGGATGGGCCTGATCGTCAACCGCGCGCCGGGGGGCGTGCTGGACGAGGGCGTCCGGCAGGAGATTGAGAAACACGGCTTAACCCTGCTGGGGGTTTTGCCTCAGGATGAGGCGGTCTACCGCTGCGACTGCGCAGGGGAGCCGTCGGCAAAGCTGCCGGAGTCCAACCCCGTGAAAACCGCACTGCGGGGTATCCTGGACTGCCTGGCACTGTAAATTTTTATTTTTACAAGGGGGATATTTATCATGTCTTTTGTTCCCAAGACCCAGGCGTTCAGCGGGAAGATCAATTCCGTGACCCTGGGCACCGGCGATAAGGCTGTGGTACTGGGGGGCCAGAATACGCTGCCCTTCCACACCTTTGACGCGCCCACAGAAAATGCACCCAAGATCGGCGTGGAAATTTCTGACCTGGCCAGCGAGTGGATCGCGCCTGCCTTGCAGGAATTCTACGCCGGCTGCCAGACCATGGCCGACTATGCCCGCCGGGCCGAGACCATGCCCGGTGCCGATTTCCTCACCCTGCACTTTGAATCTGCCGACCCCAACGGCCGGAACCGCTCCGTGGAGGAGTGCGTTGCCGATGCTAAGGCGGTGGCCGAGGTGGTAAGCATGCCCATCGCCATCATGGGCTGCAAGAACGTGGAGAAGGACGGCCAGCTGTTTGCCAAAATTGCCGAGGCTCTCCAGGGCAAGAACATTGTGGTTCTGTCCGCCCGGGAAGAGGATTACAAGGCGGTGGGCGCCTCTGTGGCCCTGGCCTATGGCCAGAAGGTGGGCGCCGAGTCTGCCGATGACATTAACCTGGCCAAGCAGCTGAATATTATGCTCAAGGGCTTGGGCGTTGCGCCTACCTCCATCGTGATGAACGTGGGCACCGCCGCCGTGGGCTATGGCTATGAGTACGTGGCCTCCACCTTGGACCGTATCCGCGCCGCCGCCTTGGCCCAGTCCGACGCCGATCTGCAGATGCCCATCATCGCCCCCACCTCCACGGATACCTGGGGCGTGAAGGAATCCGTCATGTCCGAAGAGGATATGCCCGAGTGGGGCAACCAGGAGGAGCGGGGCGTGCAGATGGAGATCGCCACTGCCGCGGCCAACCTCACCGGCGGCGCCGACGCCGTGGTGATGCGCCATCCCGCTGCCGTTGCCGCCATCAAGCAGTTCATTACGGAACTGGTGTAATCGGGAAGGAGGAACATTACCATGGCGTTGAAAGGTTTGGATATTTTTAAGCTGTCTCCCAAGAAGAACTGTAAGGAGTGCGGCTGCCCCACCTGTATGGCCTTCTGCATGAAGGTTGCCCAGGGCGCTCTGCCCCTGGACAAGTGCCCCTACTTTGCCCCTGACGCGGTGGCCAAGCTCTCGGAGGCCACTGCTCCCCCCATGAAGACCATTGAGTTCGGTACCGGCAGCAATGCCCACAAGCTGGGGGGCGAAACCGTTCTGTTCCGGCATGAAAAGACCCTGGTCTCCAAGAACCTGTTTGCTGTGAAGCTGTGCTCCTGCATGGCCCCTGAGGAGATCGACAGCAAGATCGCCCAGATGCAGAAGGTGGACTACGAGCGTATCGGCGAGCGGATGTTTGTGGAAGTCCTGTTCTGCTCCTACGTGGGCAACGGGGCGGATAAATATGTAGAACTGGTGAAGAAGGCTGTTGCCGCCGGCCGGGCCATCGTCCTGGAGTGCTGGGACGTGGAGGCGGCCAAGGCGGCCCTGGCGGTGTGCAAGGACACCAAGCCCATTCTGGACGGCTGCACCCTGGAGAACTGGGAGGCTATGAACGCCCTGGCCCAGGAAGCTGGCGTAACCTTGGGCCTGTATGCCGGGAACCTGTCGGACCTGTATGACTTGGTCAAGAAACTGGAAGGCGCCGGCAACAAGAACCTGGTGCTGGACGTCACCGGCAAAACCGCCAAGGAAACCTTGGCCAATGCGGTGCTGGTACGCCGCACTGCCCTGAAGGACGGCGACCGTTCCTTTGGCTATCCCTCCATTGTGAACCTGACCGGGTTTGCCAAGGGCAACGCCGGCCTGCAGACGGCCTATGCCGCCATGTTCACCGAAAAGTACGGCTCCATCGTAGTGATGGACGGCATGAGCTATGCCCAGGCCCTGCCCCTGTACGGCCTGCGGCAGAACATCTTCACCGATCCCCAGAAGCCCATGAAGGTAGAGGCCAAGATTTACCCCTTGAACGGCGCTGACGAGAACAGCGTGTGCGCCCTCACTGTGGACTTCGCCCTGACCTACTTCCTGGTCTCCGGCGAAATGGAGCGGAGCAACTGCCCGGTGAACCTGTTGATTGCCGATGCTTCCGGCATGTCCGTGCTCACTGCCTGGGCTGCCGGTAAGTTCTCTGCTTCCACCATTAAGAAGTTCTTTGACGAGAATGACATCAACAATAAGGTAAAGTCCCGCACCCTGATCATCCCCGGCAAGGTTGCCGTGATGAAGGGCGAGATTCAGGAGAAGCTCCCGGGCTGGCGGGTAGTGGTTGGCCCCCTGGAGGCGGTGCAGCTGCCCAAGTTCCTGAAGGATAAAGAATACATGGCCGGCGCCGAAGAAGAAGTGGCGGCTCCCGCTCCGGTGGTGGAGGAAGCGCCCGTGGAGGAGGACAAGCCCCTGGACTTCGAGTCCATCAAGCTGAAGGTGCCCCCCATTGAAGTGGTGGACATGGGTGTCCATTACAAAGGCTATAATCCGGAAGCCAAGACCTTTGTCACCATTGGCGAGCGGATCCACTGCATCAGCCCCTCCATCCGGAAGGCCATGGATGAACGGGATCCCGGCCCCATCCTGAAGCGTGCCGCCGAGCAGATCGCCGCCGGCGCAACTTACCTGGATGTGAACATCGGCCCTGCCGAGAAAGACGGCCCGGAGCGGATGATGTGGGCGGTTCAGTTGCTGCAGCAGAACTTCGACAATGTGCCCCTGGCCCTGGACACCGCCAACAAGAAGGCCATCGAGGCCGGCATCAAGGTGTACAACCGGACCAACGGCAAGCCCATCGTGAACTCCGCCGACGCCGGCTCCCGGATTGAGAACATTGACCTGGCTGCCGCCAACGACGCCATTGTCATTGCCCTGTGCTCTGCCGACGGCATTGCCAAGGACAATGAGGAACGGATGATGCACTGCCACAACATGCTGGAGCGGGGCCTGTCCCTGGGCATGGAAGCCACCGACCTGTGGTTTGATCCCCTGTTCCTGGTGGTTAAGGGCATGCAGGACAAGCAGATGGATGTGCTCAACGCCATTAAGCTCTTCGCTGACGAGGGCCTGAAGTCCACCGGCGGCCTGTCCAACAACTCCAACGGCGCGCCCAAGACTCTGCGGCCCATTATGGACGCAACCTTGGTGGCCATGGCCATGATGCAGGGCCTCACCTCTGCCATCGTGAACCCCTGCGACCTGCGGCTGATGGAGACCATCAAGACCTGCGACATCATCAAGAATCACGTGCTGTACTCCGACTCCTACCTGGAGCTGTAATCCAGCAAATTCCCGAGGCCGGGAGGGAGAACTTCCCTCCCGGCCTGATTCTGTTCCAGCAGCAATCCATCTCTGAGCGGGGGCAGACGTGCCAAAGGAGTGTATCAATCATGGACAATTATGCCCAGGCATTGACGGCGGCCCAGCGCCATTTTCTGGACTATGCGCCGGAGGCCCTGGCCAAACGCCCCGGCGTTCAGGCGGCGGGGCCGGAACTGGTGGTGCCCTTTCTGGGCGGGGAGGCCAGGATCCACCGGCAAACCGGGGCGGTCACCTGTACCCTGGCCGGGGAAACCTGGCCTGCCGGGTATGAAGAGGCCCTGGCTGTCTACGACTGGCTGTGCGATGCCAAGCCGGGTGCCGAGGCTTCGGGGGAATTTTGCCCGGTGCATAGCCTGCCTGGGGTAATGGTGCGGGGCAACGGCCTGCTGATGACCGGCGGCTCGCTGCCGGAGCGGATTGACCGGGAACCGGAAGCCTTTTGCCGGGCCTGCGCCGTCCTGGGCGGGGAGCGTATCCCCATGGGGGATTTGGGCTTTCGCCTGATGGTGTTCCCGGATCTGCCGGTGCTCCTGAAGTTTTACTTCGGGGACGAGGACTTTTCCCCGGCCCTCACCCCCATGTGGGATAAACATACCCTGGATTTTGTGCGGTATGAAACGGTATACTATTTGGCGTCCGCCCTGTTTTCCCGGATAAAGCGCCAGATGGGGGGGAGTTTGCCCCCACAGGAGGCGGCAAGGCCGCTCCAACCCAACGATAAACGCAGATAGGAGAAGTGACGATGATCAAAATTACCTTCCAAATTGAAGGCGGAAATCCGGTGGTCATTGAGGCCAACGCCGGGGACAATCTGCTGGATTTGGCCCGGCGGGCCAACGTGGCCATTGACGCCCCTTGCTCCGGCAACGGCTCCTGCGGCAAGTGCCGGGTGAAGCTGGTGTCCGGGGAGGTGGACAGCGCCCCCTCCCGCCATATCCCGCCGGAGGAATATCAGGCCGGGTGGCGGCTGGCCTGCGGCTGCCGGGTGACCCAGGATGCGGAGATTTTCGTGCCGGATATTGCCTCGGCTTACCAGAGCCGGATGAAGACGGCGGATCTGTCCTCCCCGGAGGAGGTGGCCCTGTTCACTGCCATTGAGCAGGATGTGCAGGCGGCAGGCATCGCCTTTGCCACCGGCTGCTGTGCCCTGGACATTGCCTTGGCTGAACCCACCTTGGATGACACCATGCCGGATGACGAGCGCCTGACCTGGGCGGTGGAAGAAGCCGCCGGAGTGGAGGATGTGCAGATTCCCGCGCCGGTGATGGTGAAGCTGGCCCACACCCTCCGGGAAAACGGCTTCCATGTCTGCGTCAAGGGCTGCAAAACCGGCGCAAGCTTCCGGATTCTGGACATTACCGGGCCGGAAGACCGGGGCATCTACGCCGCCGCCATCGACATCGGCACCACTACCGTTTCTGCGGTGATTGCCCAGATGCCCTCAGGCAAAATCGTGGCCAAGGGATCCAGCGGCAACGGCCAGATCCGCTATGGCGCGGACGTAATCAACCGGATCATTGAACAGGGCAAGCCCGGCGGCCGGAAGAAGCTCCAGGACGCCATTGTGAAGGAAACCCTCACCCCGGTGCTGGCGAATTTGTGCAAGTCTGCGGGGATCTCTGCCCGGAGTATTCTCCGGCTGTGCGTAGCCTCCAATACCACCATGAATCACCTGTTTGTGGGGGTAGACGCGGCTTCCGTGCGGATGGAGCCCTATGTGCCCTCCTTCTTCTCCTGGCAGGGGCTGCTGGCCGGGGATGTGAAGCTGCCGGCCAATCCCCTGGCCCCGGTGCTGTTGGCCCCCAACATCGGTTCCTATGTGGGCGGCGACATTACCGCCGGCGTGTTTGCCAGCCTGATCTGGAATAAGCCGGAATTCAGCTTGTTCATTGACTTGGGCACCAATGGGGAGATCGCCTTTGGCAACCAGGATTTCCTGGTGTCCTGCGCTTGCTCTGCCGGGCCGGCCTTCGAGGGCGGCGATATTTCCTGCGGTATGCGGGCCACCGATGGGGCCATTGAAGCCTGCACCATCGACCTGGCCACCATGGAGCCCACGGTGCGGATTGTGGGGGAACAGGATCAGCGGCCGGTGGGCATCTGCGGCTCCGGGATCATTGACATCATTTCCGAGCTGTACCGCTGCGGCATCATCAATGCCAAGGGCCTGTTCATTCGGGAGGGGGCCAGAGTGGCCCGGGACCGCCACGGCATGGGCAGATATATCCTGGCCCGGCCGGAGGAATCTGCCACCGAGCGGGAGATCTCCATCAACGAGGTGGACATCGACAACTTTATCCGGGCCAAAGGCGCCATTTTCTCCGCCATTGAAGTGCTGCTCACCTCGGTGGACATGGGCATTGAGGCCATTGACCAGGTCTATGTGGCCGGTGGCATCGGCTCCGGCATCAACATGAAAAACGCGGTGAATATCGGCATGTTCCCCGACGTTCCCCTGGAGAAGTTCCGGTATATCGGCAACTCTTCCCTCACCGGGGCCTATGCCATGGCCTTGTCGGACCAGGCGGCGGAGAAGGTGGATGAGGTGGCCAAGAACATGACCTATATGGAGCTGTCCACCTACCCCGGATACATGGATGCCTTTGTGGCGGCCTGTTTCCTGCCCCACACCAACCGGCAGCTGTTCCCCCACAGTGTTCAGGAGGCTTGACCATGAAAAAACCGGTGGAGAATCAGAAAGAAGAGGCTCCCTTTTCTCACTATGCCGGGCTGTTCCGCAACTTGAATCCGGCGGAAGCCCTGGACCGGCTGCCCTCCGCAGCCTTTGATGGGAACCGGTTTACCTTGACGCTGCTGGGCAGGACCTATGCCATCGCCTGGCCGGAATATGCCATTGTTCCCCAAGACGGCGGCCCGGTCCCCAATTTGCCTACCCAGACGTTTCTCCTGCGCTGCTTGTTGGAGGCCAAGGAGCATCCCTGGCAGGGCCAGTGGAAGACCTTCCGGGAAATGCCCTGGGGGGAGCTGTATATCCAGCCCTTTACCGGCCGGTGCCTGCAGCGGGCCGCCTTCGGCTTCGGTAACCGGTTGCCGGCTTTCCGGGCGGCTTGCGAGAAGCTGGGGGCGAAGCCCCTGGCCC
>DVHJ01000071.1 GCA_018712145.1 Candidatus Faecousia faecigallinarum
GTACAATGTTGTTGGACATGGTTTGTCGTCTCCTTTCAGAATGTGTGTAGCAACTTCATTCTACCAGAGACCGGCAAGCCGTGTCTACTTTTTCTGCTATTTTCAATTTGCGCAATTTATTATACCTTATCTACATTTGCGTTTTCCGTACAGAAACGCGGCAAGTTTTTTCATGTCATTACGAAGAAGTGACATGAAAAAACTTGCCGCGTGGGTGCAGGGCAAGGACGTTTCTGGGATGGACACCGTGGGCAAACAGGGCGATACAAGCCGTGCATTTTCACGGTTCAATTTTTTTCCACCACACCTGGGGGGAATTTTCTGCGTAGCCAAGATAGGTCCGATGGTGATTCCCGTCCAAATCCATCTGATAAAGACGGAACACCACAGGGCGGTTTTTCGGCTGCCACAGCTCTTGATAGGCGTATTGGTATGTCATCCCCAGCCGCTCCATCACCCGGCCGCTGGCCGGGTTATTCACATCATGGGTCGCAGTGAGGTAAGGCACGCCGTCCCGGCGGGCTTGGGCAACCACCGCCCTGGCGGCCTCCGTGGCAATGCCCCGGCCCCAGTAGGCCCGGCTCAGCCCATAGCCCAAATCATAGGGTTCCTCGGGACTTAGATTTACATAACCTACTGGCACAGAATTTTCTGCCAGGCAGACGGCGTAGGCATATCCCTTCCCCAGCTGGTACAGGGGAGCGTAGCGATGGGTGTAAAATGCCTCTGCTTCCGCCAGGGTGGTCAGGGGAAACCAGGGCAAAAACCGGTTGACTACCGGGTCGGATAGTATATCCAGCAGCGCCTTTGTATCTGCCGGGGTAAACCGGCGCAAATACAGCCGTTTGGTATACAGCGTAGGGTGCATAGCTAACCTCCGGGCTATTTTGGCGTCTTCCGGTTCCGGTGCCGGCCATCGGCGAAGGCCACCACCCGCCCTGGCACCCAGGGATCGGAGCGCAGGGCGCGGCGAACCGTTTTTGGCGGTTGGCTGGCCGTGTTTTCCTTGGTGCCAACGGGATTGGGCTTCCCGGTTCCTGCCAGGAACACAGCGAGCTCCGCCTTAGCTGCCGGCAGGACAGGGGTAACCTGGCGCTCCGAAATTTTCGGCGCCTGGGGCTTTGTGCCAGAGGCTTTTGGCGGCGGGGTTTTGGTGGCCTGAGTCTTGGAGATTTCCATCGGCCAGGGGTGCTCTTCTACCACCGGCACTGCCTTACCAATGAGCCGCTCAATATCCCTGAGGTAGGCCAATTCGTCGTAGTTGCAGAAACTAATGGCGATGCCGCTGCGGCCTGCCCGGCCGGTGCGGCCGATCCGGTGCACATAGGTTTCCGGCACGTTGGGCAGCTCGTAGTTGATCACACAGGCCAGGTCATTGACGTCAATGCCCCGGGCGGCAATGTCGGTGGCCACCAGAACCCGGATTGCACCGGACTTAAAGTTTTCCAGGGCGGTCACCCGGGCGCTCTGGCTTTTATTGCCGTGGATGGCCATGGCGGGAATGCCGGATTTGGTGAGCATTTCCGCCACCCGGTTGGCGCCGTGCTTGGTGTTGGTGAACACCAGGACACTGGGATCATTCCGGGTGCGCAGCAGATGGGTGAGCAGCAGCTTTTTATTCCCTTTGTCCACCTTATACACCTGCTGGCGGATGGCCTCCACCGTGGAGGACTGGGGGGTGACTTCCACCCGGATGGGGTTCCGGAGAATGGATTTCGCCAGCTCGGCAATTTCCTTGGGCATGGTGGCGGAAAACAGTAGAGTCTGCCGCTTCTGGGGTAGCCGGGCGATGACCTTCCGCACATCATGGATGAAGCCCATGTCCAGCATCCGGTCCGCCTCGTCCAGGACGAAAATTTCCAGGCCGCTCAGGTCAATGTGGCCCTGATTGCACAGGTCGTTGAGCCGGCCTGGGGTAGCCACCAAAATATCCACGCCCTGCGCCAGCGCCTGCACCTGAGGCCCCTGGCCGACGCCGCCGAAAATCACCGTGGAGCGCAGGGGGAGAAACTGGCCATACTGGGTAAAGTTCTCCTGGATCTGCAGGGCCAGCTCCCGGGTGGGGGTGAGCACCAGGGCGCGAATGGGAAAGTGCTTAGGGTTTGTCCGAAGCCGTTGCAAAATGGGGATGGCAAAAGCGGCGGTTTTGCCGGTGCCGGTTTGGGCACAGCCAATGAGATCTTTGCCCCGCAAAATAGGGCCGATGGCAGCGGCCTGAATGGGGGTGGGCTGAGTATAGCCTATTGCACCCACGGCCCGCAGCAGGGCGGGCTGCAAATGTAAATCCTGAAATGTCATGAACTGTTCCTTAATACAAAAAATTTTGCCGTTTGGCACAACGGTTTATCTTAGTATATACCATCCGCCGGAGAAAATCAATCCGGCAATTTGCCTGCACAAAATACCTGTAGAAAAATACCAAAATATTTGTTATACTAAGGGGGAAATTTGTCCCGTGGGGAGAAAAACTGGGAGGACGTATGGACGAGAAAAAATACCAACAGTATCTTTCCCTTTTGCAGCGGGAGTTGATTCCCGCCATGGGCTGCACCGAACCCATTGCCCTGGCCTATTGCGGCGCCGCCGCCCAGCAAGCTGCCGGGAATCCACCGCCGGAAACCCTGGTGGAGGCGGCGGTGCTGGTCAGCGGCAACATCATCAAAAATGTAAAAAGCGTGATTGTGCCCAATACCGGCGGCCTGCGGGGGATTGAGACGGCTGTAGCGGCGGGCTTAGTCTCCGGCCGCCAGGATAAGCTGCTGGAGGTGTTGGCGGAGCTGCCGCCGGAGCGGTTGCCTGCGCTGCACCGGCTGCTGGAACGGAAAGTGATCCGGATGGCCCCGGCGGATACGGAGTCGGTGCTGTACATAGAAATCCGGCTGACCTATCCCCGCTGCACCACCCGGGCAATTTTGGAGGGCAGCCACACCGGCCTGGTTCTCCTGGAGCGGGACGGGGTGGTGCTGCACCGGGCAGATCCGGTGGAGCAGCAAATCCAGCATTGTCCTGCGCTTACCGTGGGGGATATTTTCGACTTTGCCCAGTCGGCTGATCCGGCCGACTTGGAGCCGGTGGTGGGCCGGCAGATCGACCATAATATGGCCATTGCCCAGGCAGGCATGGACCAGGCCTGGGGGGCCAATGTGGGCAAGGTGCTGCGCCGGGTGGGAGGCGAGAGCTGCCGCTGCCTGGCCCGGGCCTATGCTGCCGCCGGGTCAGATGCCCGGATGAGCGGCTGTGAAATGCCGGTAGTCATCGTTTCCGGCAGCGGCAACCAGGGCATCACCGCCTCGGTGCCGGTGGCGGTATATGCCAAGGCCCTGGGTAAAAGCCGGGAGGACCTCCTCCGGGCGGTGGCTCTGTCGGACCTGGTGACCATCCACCAGAAAACCGGTATCGGCTGCCTGTCCGCTTTCTGCGGCGCGGTGTGCGCCGGCTGCGGCGCCGGAGCCGGGGTGGCTTACCTGGAGACGAGGGATTATAAAACGGTGACCCATACCATTGTCAACGCCTTGGCGGTGATCTCCGGCATGGTTTGCGACGGGGCGAAGCCCTCCTGCGCGGCCAAAATTGCCGCGGCGGTGGACGCAGGCTTGCTGGGCTATGAGATGTACTGCCAGGGGCAGCAATTTTTGGACGGCGACGGCATTGTCTGCAAAGGGGTAGACAATACCATTGGCAACGTAGGCCGCATGGCAAAAACCGGTATGCGGGAAACCGACCGGGTGATTTTAGAGATTATGTGCGGAAACCGATGAAACTCTGCCGGCTGCATCTCGGAAAAAAGCAAAATCGTTTTTCGTCGGAAACAACAGGGCCTGTTGCAAACTTTGCAACAGGCCCCAAAAAATGAGATCAATTGGTTTTTACCTGGAGCCACAGCTCCTCCATCCGCTGGTTGGTTTCTTGTGGCAGGAACAGGAAGGTGGTGCCTTTGCCCAGGACTTCCTGGGGAGGATAGGCGATTTCACTGTTTACCATATCCGGATCCATGTATTCCTTGGCGGCAGATTCCGGAGTGCCATAGCCAATCCAGTCCATGTTGCCGCCGGCAATTTCCGGATCGCACAGGAAGTTGATGAAAGTCTCAGCCGCTTCCTTGTTCTGGGCGCAGGAGGGAATGCACATGGCATCAATAAAGAAGTTGAAGCCCTGGCTGGGGTGATAGAAGGCCAGATCCGGATTTTCATCCGCCATGAGCAGGTAATCGCCGGCATAGTAGGGCGCGATCCACGCCTCTTCATTTTCCATCAGGTCGAAGATTTCGTCCATCACGTACTGCTGCACCAGGGGGCGCTGCTCGATGAGCTTGTCGGCGCAGGCCTGGAGCTCGGCATCGTCGGTGGTGTTCACGTCGTAGCCCAGCAGGTACTGGGCAATGCCGAAGGCGTCCCGGGAGTTGCCAAACATCAGGATCTTGCCGGCATACTTCTCGTTCCACAGCAGCTCCCAGCCGCCTACGTCAGCCGCATCTACATATTTGGTGTTGTAAATGATGCCCACGGTACCCCAGGTGTAGGGGATGGAGTAGACATTGTCCGGGTCATAGGCGGTGTTCTTATAGGCCTCGTCGATATACTGATAGTTGGGGATATTGTCGAAGTCCAGGGGCAGGAGCATATCCTCGTCAATGAGCCGGGCGATCATATAGTCCGAGGGAATGATCACGTCCACGGAGATACCGCCGGTCTTCAGCTTGGAGTACATGGTTTCGTTGGAGTCGTAGGTGGTGTAGTTGACGTGAATGTTGGGATATGTCGCTTCAAATTCCGCGATCACGTCCATGGCGCCCTCATCGCCCTCGGCGATATACTGGCCCCAGTTGTAAACGTTGATGGTGACCTCTTCGCTGTCATTGCCGGCGGTGGAGTTACTGCCATCCGTACCGGTTTGGCCTTGGGTGGCCATTTGGGCGCAGCCGGCCATGGCAACCAGGAGCACAGCCAAAAACAGGGCAAACACTTTCTTCATGAAAAATACCTCCTCAAACTTGGTCAGACTTTTCTGACGGCATGTTGCAAATTCCGCTTTTTCTCTGCCTTGGCCTGGAAGAAGTTCATCAGCACCATCATGATCAGAATCATGGCGAACAGCAGGGTAAACAAGGCGTAAATTTTGGGCTGCAGGGGCTTTTTGGTGTAGTTATAAATTTCTACTGGCAGAGTTACATAGGACGGGCCATAGACAAAGTAGCTGATCACAAAGTCGTCCAAACTCATGGTGAAGGCCATGATGGCCCCGGAGACAATGCCGGGCATGATCTCATGGATGGTCACTTTCCGAAAGGCCTGGAAGGGGGTGCAGCCCAGATCCAGGGCCGCTTCATGCAGCGCCGGGTCCATCTGGGTCAGCTTTGGCATGACGCTGAGAATCACATAGGGCAGGTTGAAGGTCACGTGGGCAATGAGCAGAGTCCAGAACCCCAAAATGGTATTGTTTCGCAGTAAAGCGCCGATGAACACAAACAGCAGCGACAGGGACACGCCGGTGACAATATCCGGATTGGTCATGGGGATATTGGTCACGGTGAGAATGGCCGAGCGCAGCCGGGGCCGCATCCGGTGGATGCCGATGGCAGCCGCAGTGCCCATGATGGTGGCAATCAGGCTGGACAACAAGGCGATCTCCAGAGAGTTGCCCAGCAGAGGCAGGAGCTTATCATCCTGGAACAGCTCAATATACCGGTGGAAGGTGAAGCCTTCAAAGTCTGTAATGTCCTTGCCGGTGTTGAAGGATGCGACAATGAGTACCACCATAGGCAGGTACAGAAACAGAAAAATGATGATGGTGTAAATTCGATTCAGCCGTTTCATACCACCACATCCTCCCGATGGTCTTTCCCCACGAAGCGGTTCATGAGGCCGACGCAAATGAAAATCATGATCATCAGCACCAGAGACAGCGCCGCCCCCAGGTTGGGGTTGTTGGCGCTCTTAAACTGACTTTCCACCACGTCGCCGATCATGGTGGTGCCGGTGGAGCCCAGTTTCTGGGAGATATAGAAGGTGGACACCGCCGGGACAAATACCATGGTCAAGCCGGACAAAATGCCGGGCAGGGACAGCGGCAGTACTACCTTAGTGAACACATGGCGGCTGTTGCAGCCCAGATCTTCCGCTGCTTCTATGAGCAGGGGGTCAATCTTCAGAATAATGGAGTATAGGGGCAGGATCATGTAGGGCAGGTAATTGTACACCATGCCCAAGATCACCGCGCCGGTGGTGCGGATCAGGGGGAGGGGGCCGATGCCGAACAAGCCCAAGAATTGGTTGATAATGCCGGTATCCCGGAGCAGGCCCACCCAGGCCAGGGTGCGCAGCAGGAAGCTCATGCACATGGGCAGCATCACCAGCATATAGAGGAACCGCTGAACCGCAGGTTTCCGGTGGGCAATATAGTAGGCCACCGGATAGCCGATCACCAGGCAGATCAGGGCGGCCAGCAGGGCATACCAGATGGAGCGGCCAAACACCTTGGGGAACGCGCCGGTGAACACCTTGCCCAGGTTATCCAGGGAAAACAAGCCGGTGGCCGGGTCGGTTAGCGCATAGAATACCACCACGCCCAGGGGAATGAGGATAAAGATCACCATCCAGACCAGGTACGGGGCGGTGAGGAAGAAGGAACCGCCGGTGCGGACGGGCGGGACTTTGGGCTTATTCTTCTGCATCGTCCGTATCCTCCGTCAGCTCATCGTATTCGGCAGAGTAGGAGCTATAGTCGCCAAACTGGCCGGAATACTCGCTCTTTTTCATGACGTGGATATCCTCCGGATTCAGGCGGATGCCGATGGTGGCGTCCACCGGATGGTAGTCCGTGGTTTGAATGAGCCACTTAAAACCTTTGAAATCCACAATGATGTCGTAGTTCAGGCCTTTGAAGGTGACGGAAGTGACGGTGCCGGTCAGGTGGCCCAGCTGAGGCTCCACAATGTCGATGTCCTCAGGTCGGATCACCACGTCCACCGGCTCATTTTTGGCAAATCCCGTGTCCACGCAGGCAAAGGCCCGGCCAAAGAACTTCACCAGCCGGTCTTCCAGCATAATGCCGTCCAGGATATTGCTTTCGCCGATGAAGTCTGCTACAAAGGCGTTTTTCGGCTCGTTGTAGATATCCTCCGGCCGGCCGATTTGCTGAATGCGGCCCTTGTCCATCACGACGACAGTGTCGGACATGGCCAGGGCCTCTTCCTGATCGTGGGTTACATATATAAACGTAATTCCCATGGCCTGCTGGATACGTTTCAGCTCGTTCTGCATGTCTTTTCGCAATCGCAGATCCAGCGCACCCAGGGGCTCGTCCAGCAGCAGCACCTTCGGCTGGTTGACCAGCGCCCGGGCAATGGCTACCCGCTGCTGCTGGCCGCCGGACAGGGAAGTAACTTTTCGGGTCTCATATCCCTTCAGGCTGACAATTTCCAGCATTTCGGTGACACGCCGGTTGATCTCGTCCTTTGGCAGCTTGGAAATGCGCAGGCCGAAGGCGATATTGTCAAATACATCCAAATGGGGGAACAAAGCATACCGTTGGAATACGGTATTGATCTGCCGCTTATAGGGGGGGACGTCATTCATGCGCGATCCGTCGAATAGCACATCGCCGGAGGTAGGCGTCAAAAACCCGCCGATAATCCGCAGCGTGGTGGTTTTCCCACAGCCGGATGGGCCGAGAAGGGTGAGAAATTCATGATCGTTGATATAGAGATTGATATCGTCTAAAATACGTTCACCGTCAAACTCCATCACCAGATGGGAAAGACGGATCAGTTCTTTGGACATTTATCCTCCCCCATTCCTTCAGTTAGATTTTTTTGTTTGCCCCTGCGCATACCGGTGCAAACAGTATATGTATACTGGAAAACCCCCCTTTTGTCAATAAAATTTGCAACAAATTTTGGCATATTTTTTGGGGAAAGCCGGGAGCCAACCGGCAAAGACGCACCGCGCTAAACTGCACCGCGGAAGCGGGCAAATCCTCGCCGCCCCAAAGTCTGCGCCATGGGTCCATACGGTTCCGCTCTCCACAAAAGGTGCCCCTTTGCAGCCCCCTGCCAACCCGCCTTCATCGTTTACATGGCCTTGTCCGGCGCTTCCGTTTCTGCATGTCAATGCGCCCCAGTGATTGCATCACTGGGGCGCATTGACATGCACTACACGTTTGGCGGAAAGGTTACCGGCGTTCTCCGCTGGGGAAATAGGTTTCCACAAATGGCACCTGGGCAACCTGGAAGTTTTTCCCGTTTAGGTAAGCCAAGCAGCCGGCATCGGTGGTAAACCGGAAGCTCAGGCGGTAGGCGTACAGGGCCTGGTACCGCCGGTTATCCTGCTTGCTCAGCTTGCCATACTTGCCGTCCCCCACCAGGGGATGGCCGGCGTGGGCAAATTGGGCCCGGATTTGGTGGGTACGGCCGGTGATCAGCTGGCACTCCACCAGAGACAGTCCGCCGCCGGTGCGCAGGGTGCGGTAGAAAGTGACGGCGGTTTTGGAGCCGGGCTGGGGTTTGTCGGTGACATATACCCGGTTTTTGGCGGCGTCTTTGAAAATCTGCCCGGTGAGCCGTCCCTGGGGCGGGGACATGATCCCTTGGATCACCGCCAGATACCGCTTGTCCAACTCCCGGTCCCTGACTTTCTGGTTGAGAATCCGCAGAGCCTCCGGCTGCTTGGCGGCGATGACAATGCCTCCGGTGTTCCGGTCGATGCGGTTGCACAGCGCCGGTACGAAGGTGGAGCTTCTGGGCCTCCACTCTCCTTTGGCGTACAGGTAGGCCTGGATGTGGTCAATGAGGGTTTTGCCATACTCGGCGCCCTCGTGGGGGTGTACCGCCTGGCCGGGGGGCTTGTCTGTGAGCAAAATGTTTTCGTCTTCATAGACAATGTTCAGCTTGGGTACCGCCACGGTAAGGTAGGCGTTTTCCGCCCGGGGGGTGTCAAAAAACTCGTCGCTGATGTACAGCTGCAACACATCCCCGTCTTGCAGCCGCTCATCTTGACGCACCCTGGCGCCATTGCGCTTGATCCGCTTAATGCGGAGATATTTTTGAGCCAGAGAGGCAGGCAGCAGGGGAACGGCCTTGGCCAAATACCGGTCCACCCGCAGCCCGGCGTCATCTCTGCCAATGTGCAATTCCTTCATCTGACTGTCCTCCTTCCGCCGTTGCCGGATGGCCGGTTACAGTGCCTGCCACGTTTTCACGCCCCAGGTCATGGCAGCGCGGTACAGAATGGCTGAGAGCAAGAGGAGGACCAGGGTGACCCCGGCCAAAAAGACGGTGGCGGAAACCAGGCTGTACAGCACAAAGCCGTAGAGCAGCCCGGCGATGAGCAGCAGGCCCATGAGGCCGAACATGGTGACCATCAGGGCAACGGACTGCTTGCAGGGATAGGCTTCGCTGAGCCAGTCCAGCCGGACCCATTGCAGGCCGCACACCAGGCCCAGGACGCCGCACAGAAATCCCAAGGCTGCCGGACACAGGGCGCTGAGCACCGTATCCACCGGGCTGAATCCATAGGCCAGGGCCAGCACCAGACCGGACAGCGCCGACAGGGGAACCACCAGGACGCAGTGGAGCCAGAGCTTGGACAGGAGAATCTGCCGGGGAGTCAAGGGCATGGACTGCAGGATCCAGATGGTTTTCCCCTCCAGGGAGACCGAGGGGGTGGAGATGCAGGTACAGCTGATCATGAAGCCCAGGCAGGCGGCCACCAGCAGCGGCGCCAAGGCGTTTAGTTCTGGGATCAGGTTTAGAAAATCCAGAATTTGCCGCCGGAAAATGAGACCGGCCACCGCCACGGCGGCAATCATCACCAGGCCGAAGCCCAAATTGGTGAGGTAGGCCGGGCAGCCCAGGAAACGCTTCATCTCCCGGCGGTGGAGGGCCTGGACGGCGGACCGGGTCTCCAGCCGGCCGAAATCCACTTTCCGCCCCTTTTTCACGCTGCGCCGCAGGAAGGCCGAGTGCATAAAGGTCACGGAGAGGAACCAGTACACCAGCCCGAAGGCTGCCGCCGTCACCGCCAAAAAGCCTGCCAGGAAGGGTAGGCCGCCGGTGCAGCCCTGGCCCATGGCGTACAGGGGCCAGGCCCAGGAGCGCAGGGCATTGGCCATGGCCTCGCCGTTGGACGCCATGGCGTTAAGCAGCTGGCTGGCCTGGGTGTAGACATAGAAGTACACGGCCATGAACACCAGCAGGTACAAAGCGGAAGCCAGGGATTTGTTCATCCGCTGCAGCAGTTGATGCAGCAACCAGCCCAGCAGGCAGGTAATGGCCTGGGCCAGGAAGGGCAGGGCCAAGGTGCTCAGCAGGTAGGCAACAAATCCCCCAGGGGCAAAGCCCACGTTGGCCCCGTAAATTACCCCGGCCGGCACCATGGACATGGCGCTGAACAGCAGATTCAGGGCAAGCAGGGGCACCATCCGGCTAAACAGAATCAACCTGGGGCGGATGGGCATGGACAGGAGCAGATCGTTGTCCTTGGCGTCATAGAGCTGGCTCTGGGTGGCAAAGACGCTGCCCAGGATGGAGAAGGCCAGGCCGGTCAGGCCGGCGGTGGCAAAATACAGCCAGTCCAGCCCCAGAGCGTGATACGGCTCCACCAGCTGCTGGAACATGATGGTAAACAGGCCGAAGAAGACAAAGGCTACATAAATGAACAAAATGGCAAAGAGCACGGCCATACCCTTACTCTGCCGCCGTTTCCGCCGGCTCTGCTGGAACAAGGCGGCAAACAGCGCCCGAAACCGCACCCGGATCAGTGCTTTGATCATGACGGCTGTCCCTCCAGTTCCAGGAAGACTTCCTCCAGGGAGGCGTTGCCCCGCACCTCTTCCATGGGGCCGGCGGCCACCAGCTTGCCGTTTTTGATAATGGCCACCTTGTGGCACAGCTTTTCCGCCACTTCCAGCACATGGGTGGAGAAGAAAATGGCGCCGCCGGCGGCACAGTGCTGGGCCATCACGTTTTTCAGCTGATGGGAGGCCAGGGGATCCAGGCCCACGAAGGGCTCATCCATGAGAATCAGCTTGGGCCGGTGGATCAAGGCGGACATGACCGCCACCTTCTGCTTCATGCCGTGAGAATACTGGGAGATGGGCAGGGACAGGTCATCGGTCATCCCCAACAAGCCGCCGTATTTCTGGATTCCCGCCTGGCGGTCCGCTTTGCTGATGCCGTAGATGTCAGCCACAAAGCTCAGGTATTGCAGCCCCGTGAGAAACTCGTACAAATCCGGATTATCCGGGATGTAAGCCAAGCTCTGCTTACAGGCCAGAGGCTCTTTGCGGATGGAGTGGCCGCAGACGGTGATTTCCCCCTGATCAAATTGCAGAATGCCGCAGCATGCTTTCAGGGTTGTGGTTTTCCCTGCGCCGTTGTGGCCAATGAAGCCGAAGATCTCCCCCGGGGCGATATGCAGGTTTAAATTGTCTACGGCGACTTTATTGCCATAAGTCTTGGTAAATCTGTTAATTCTTAACATGACACTACCTCTCGCTTCCTTTGATGGTTTGCCAGACCGGCGAGGATATCATAGCACAAGTATGGAGCGGATGCAAGGGTTGGCCGAAACCATAACAAAATCTTAATGTTTCTTCATGAATGATACTCCCGAGCCGCTGAAGGGAAGGAGACCGCAGAAAATTCCCAAAAAATGTTTGACAAACCGGTGGAAGTGTTCTATAATAGCGTTTGCATGACTGCAAGGAAGGGGATAGCAATGCGCCTAGGACTGTCCAAGATTATCGATTGCCCCGGCCAAAGCGTATCCTTTGCCACCAGCGTGGATCTGAGCGGCCTTCGCTTCGGCGCCTGCTGCCCGGCCAAGGAGCCGGTCCGCGCCACCGGTACGGTGCGCAATACGGCAGGGGTTTTGGTGCTGTCCGGCGCTTTGACGGCCCGGCTGAACGGCATTTGCGACCGCTGCGCCAGGCCGTTCCAGCGGGATGTGGAGATACCCTTGCATGCCATTCTGACGGCGGAGCCGGTGAATGCGGAGAACGAGGATGAGGGCGTCTTTGCGCTGGAGGGCGACAGTGTGGACTTGGAGGACATCGTGCGGACGGCGTTCGTCCTAAACATGGACACCAAGCTGCTGTGCAAGCCGGATTGCCGGGGGCTTTGCTGCCGGTGCGGCGCAAACCTGAACGATGGCCCCTGTGGTTGCCGTCCGGAGTTGGATCCCCGTTTAGCTGCTTTACAGCAGCTGCTCAAGGAAGAGTAAATTTTTGATGCTGTGAAAAGCAGCTTGACCTAAGGAGGTGTCACCATGGCTGTCCCCAAGTGTAAAGTGTCCAAGGCCCGGCGGGATAAGCGCCGCGGCTCTAACTGGAAGCTGTCCGCCCCCGGTGTGGTTGCTTGCCCCAAGTGCGGCGAGTTCTGCCTGCCCCACAGAGCGTGCAAGGCTTGCGGTTATTACAATGGCCGCCAGGTTATCGCGGTGGAGTCTAAGTAAACGGCGTTAAGTGTGCAGAAACGTGAGAGGAAGGCGGTATTGCCTTCCTCTTTTTTTTTGGGGATTTTTCCCGGATTCGCCGGTTTCCCTTGACCAATTTCTTCCTGTATGCCATAATAAGCCCAAGCGGAAGGGGCGGCGCCCGGAGATTGATGTTGTTTCGTGATCGGAGGGATTTGTATATGCCAAGACCAGTGGTGGCCATTGTGGGCCGGCCCAATGTGGGCAAATCCATGCTGTTTAATAAATTGACCGGGCGGCGAACCGCCATCGTGGAGGATACCCCCGGCGTCACCCGGGACCGGATCTACGGCCAGTGCGAGTGGCGGGGCAGAGTGTTTGATTTGATGGACACCGGCGGCATAGAGCCGGGGACAAACAGTGAAATTCTGCAATTTATGCGCCGGCAGGCGGAAATCGGGATTGCCCTGGCTGACGCGGTCATTATGGTGGTGGATGTGAAGGTGGGCCTGACGGCGGCGGACTCCGCCGTGGCCACCATTTTGCAGCGTTCGGGGAAGCCGGTTCTGCTGGCGGTGAACAAGTGCGATTCCGTCGGCGGGGTGAACCCGGACATTTATGAATTTTATGCCCTTGGCCTGGGGGATCCCCTGGAGGTTTCCGCCATCCACGGCCACGGCACCGGGGATCTGCTGGACTGGTGCGTGGATCAGTTCCCGGTGGAAGCCTGGACGGAGGAAGACGAGACGGTGACCAAGGTGGCCATTGTGGGCAAACCCAACGTGGGCAAGTCCAGTTTGCTGAACCAGATCCTGGGGGAGGAGCGGGTGATCGTCTCCGACGTGGCCGGCACCACCCGGGATGCCATCGACAGCCAGGTGGAAAACGGCTACGGGAAATATTGCTTTATTGACACTGCCGGGATGCGCCGGAAGTCCAAGGTGGATGACGCCATTGAGCGCTACAGTAACATGCGCTCGGTCAGTGCCATTGAGCGGTCGGATGTGTGCGTGGTGATGATCGACGCAGGAGAAGGGGTCACAGAGCAGGACACCAAAATTGCCGGCCTGGTCCATGAGGCGGGCAAGGCGGTGGTGATTGCGGTGAATAAATGGGACCTGGTGGAAAAGGAAACCAACACCATGCGGGACATGGAGCAGGAAATTCGCCAGGGGCTGAGCTTTATGCCCTATGCCCAGGTGGTGTTCCTCTCCGCCCTCACCGGCCAGCGGGTGGAAAAGCTGTTTGAAGCCATCAACCAGTCCGCCCAGAGCAACGCCATGCGGATCACCACCGGCGCATTGAACAGCGTCCTGGCCGATGCCACCGCCCGAGTGCAGCCCCCCACGGATAAGGGCCGGCGGCTGAAAATTTACTATGCTACCCAGGCCGGGGTGAAGCCGCCTCATTTTGTGATTTTTTGCAACGATGCCCGGCTGTTCCATTTTTCCTACCAGCGGTATTTGGAAAACCAGATTCGCGGTGTGTTTGACCTGCGGGGCACGCCCATTCGCATGACCATCCGGCAGAAGAGCGATAAGGAGGAGGCGTGAAGAACATGTGGGATATGGCAGGCCCGGTGGTGGTGGCGGCATTGGCCGCGTATTTTCTGGGAAATCTCAACGGCGCGGTGACGGTCTCCACCTTGCTGGACAAGGACGACGTCCGCAGCCACGGCAGCGGCAACGCCGGCATGACCAACTATATGCGCAGCTACGGGCTGCAAAAAACCGGCCTTGTGGTGCTGATCGATTTGGGCAAGGCTTTGCTGGCCTGCTTCATGGGGGGATTTCTGCTGTCGCCCTGGGGATATTCCCTGGAGGGTACGCTGCTGTCCGGTTTTTTCGTGTCCCTGGGCCATGACTGCCCGGTGGTTCTGGGCTTCCGGGGGGGCAAAGGCGTTCTCTGCGGCCTGGGTGTGGCCTTGGCGGCGGACTGGCGGATCGGGGCCATTATTCTGGGGGTTTTTCTGCTGGCGGTGGTGCTGACCAGATATGTCTCTCTGGGCTCTTGTCTGGCGGCGGTGGCCTTTGGCCTTTGCGTTACCCTGTTTTACCCTGGCCGCTGGGTGGTGACCGTGCTGGGCTGGCTCATTGCGTTAACGGTTTTAATTATGCACCGGGGCAATCTGAAGCGCTTGTTTTCCGGTACGGAACGGAAACTATCCTTTGGACAAAAGGAGGGGCGGAAATGAACATTACGGTTGCCGGCAGCGGCGGCTGGGGGACGGCCCTGGCCATTCACTTGTGTAAAAACGGCCACGAGGTTACCCTCTGGTCCCATAACCCGGCGAAGGCAACGACTATGGCGGCTACCCGGGAAAATCCCATGCTGCCCGGCATTCGCCTGCCGGAGAATCTGCGGATATCCGGGGACCCGGCCTGCGTGGCAGGATCGCCGATGGTGGTGCTTGCCCCGCCGTCCTTCCCCTACCGCTCCGTCTGCCGGACCCTGGCCCCCTATCTGGATCCCGGCACGCTGCTGGTTTCCGTGACCAAGGGGGTGGAGCCGGAGACCTTGGAGCGAATGAGTCAAATTGCCCAAGCGGAAACCTGCTGCACCGTGGCGGTGCTCTCCGGCCCCAGCCATGCCGAGGAAGTGGCCCGGGGGATTCCCACCGGCTGCGTAGCGGCGTGCCCGGACCGGACTGCGGCGGAGCTGGTGCAGGACGTGTTTATGTCCGACCGGTTTCGGGTGTATATCAATCCGGACATGATCGGCGTGGAACTGGGCGGCGCCATGAAGAATGTGATTGCCCTGTGCGCCGGGATTTCCGACGGCTTGGGCTTTGGGGACAATACCAAGGCCATGCTCATGACTCGGGGCCTGACGGAAATGGCCCGGCTGGGGGTGGCCCTGGGAGCCCGGCAGGAGACCTTTGCCGGTCTGGCGGGAATCGGCGACCTGATTGTGACCTGTACCTCCATGCACTCCCGGAATCGCCGGGCGGGGATCCTCATTGGCCAGGGCATGTCCCCGGCGGCTGCCATGGCTCAGGTGGGGGCGGTGGTAGAGGGGTATTATGCCGCCCGCTCTGCCCACCTGCTGGCCCTCCGGCTGGAGGCGGATATGCCCATCACCGCTGCAGCCTATGCCGTACTGTATGAGAATGCGGACGTCCGGCAGACCGTGGATAACCTACTTTGCCGGGAGAAGCGGGCGGAAAACGAGGACGCCAGTTGGGTGACCAACTGGGGAAAACACACCACAGGAGCGGAAGAATGAAAATCACTTATTATGGAACCGGAGCAGGAGAGAGCTGGCCCGGGGTGTTTTGCCAGTGCAGCCTGTGCCGGGAGGCCAGGCGGCTGGGGGGCAAGAATATCCGCACCCGTTCCCAGGCTCTTATCAATGACGATTTGCTGCTGGACCTGCCCCCGGATAATCAGCTCCACAGCTTGTACTACGGTTTGGACCTGAGCCGGGTAAAGACGCTGCTGTTTACCCACAGCCACTCCGACCACTGCTATCCAGAGGATTTGGAGTTCCTGCGCCAGCCGTTTTCCCATACCCACGATGGGGTTTTGGACATTTACGGCAATGAAACGGTGGCCCAGCGGATACAGGCGGCATTGGGTACCTTGGGCAGCCAGGAGGACAGGTTTGCTTACCACACCGTACCCTGCCACCAGGCGTTTTTTACCACCGCTGGATACACGGTAGTGCCCTTGCGGGCCAGACATGCCGGCAACGAGCGGTGCCTGTTCTACTGGATTTCCCGGGATGGTAAGCAGGTGCTTTATGCCCACGATACCGGCCGCTTCTGGCCGGACTGCCTGGAAACCTTGGGCACGCTGCCGGGCAAGCTGAGCCTGGTGAGCCTGGACTGCACCAGCCAGAAGCATCGGGACGGCGCTTACCACATGGGCCTGGCGGATGCTGCGGAGCAGAAAGCAGAGCTGTTGGCGCTGGGTCTGGCAGATGGGGATACGGTCTGGGTGGTCAATCATTTTTCCCACAACGGCGGGTGGCTCCATGAGGAGATTGCCCGGGAGGCGGAGAAGCTGGGCTTCCACACGGCCTACGATGGTATGTGTCTGGCGTTTTAACCACCCAACCGGCTTGTTTCAGCATGTCATTGCGAGAAGCGAAGCCATGGGACAATGCGTAATCCCTGCGGTAGGGCATAACAAAGCAGCAGTACTTAAGGCGAAATGGAAAGTGGTACGAATTCGCCGAAAGTGCTGCTGATTTTTTGGCTTTTTCTGCGGGGATGCGGATTGCCGCACCAGTGTGCGCACTGGTTCGCAATGACATGCGGAAGACGGGGGCGTGGGTGCGGGTGCACGGACGTGGGCGCAGAGGCGTGCAGAAAGAAAAGGCGCTTTTGCGGGTGCAAGGTGGCCCGGCAGCATACCGGCAGTGCCCCGGTACTGTGCGGACACGGGGCAAATTACTGCATGTCATTGCGTAGAGCGTAATTGCAAACGCTGACACGCAGCAAGTTATTGCCTGTCATTGCGAGGAGCGTAGTTGCAACCGCTAAAACACGGCAAATTTCAGCATGTCATTGCGAGGAGCGAAGCGACGCGGCAATCCGTAACCCCTGCGGTAGGGCATAGCAAAGCAGCAGTACTTAAGGCGAAATGGAAAAAAGTAGTACGAATTCGCCGAAAGTACTGCTGATTTTTTGGCTTTCTCTGCGGGGATGCGGATTGCCACGCCTCGTCACCCCAAAGTCCGCCACGCCTCGTCACCCCAAAGTCCGCCATGCCCTGCTCCGGCCAAAGGCCGGAGCAGGGCAACGCTCCCTTGTGGCTCCTCTCCCCGCAAAGCGTGCCGCTTTGTGGGGCCCCTATGCACTGGCTCGCAATGGCAGGCTAAAGGAAAAGCGTTTCTATGGGTGTAGGGGCACGGCTTGCAATGACATGCAGAATGTAGGTAGATGTGTGCCGACCGGCGCCCTGGTTTACAGCGAATTAGAAGTGCTCCATTTTGCTCACGTCCAGGACAAAAACCGTCACGCCGCCGCAGGATACCTGCAGGGGCACCGTAGGCATCATGGACGGCTCGGAAATGTGGGGCGGCATGATGCTGCGGTACACGGTTTCCGTCCGCTGGCCGGCCCGCTTTTTCAAGATGGCCAGGGCTGCGTCCAGCCGGGCGCTCTCCAGGCCGATCATGATGGTGACGCTACGCTTGCGCAAAAAACCACCCATGGTATTCAACAGCGTAACGTAAAATCCATTTTTATTCAGCTCGCGGACTACGCTATCATAGTCATCGCCCTGTAAAATAGCCAATATCATTTTATCGTTGGTTTGTTGTTCCATGTAGACCGCTCCTTTCAAGAAATAAACGCGTGCCGTTTCTCCGGCGGTAGAGGAAGTACAAGCCGGTGAACCAACCGGCCCATCGCTTTCTTTTACTTTACACAGTTAGTATACCACAAAAAATGTGGCGCTGTCAACCCGGAATTTTTCATATTTGTGCAAACCGGACGGTGAATATGGGTAAATCCACGGTTACTTTTATGGGTTCTAGGGGGAGCAAAATGGCAGGCGAGAGATGAAGATATGCCATAAAGTAACTCCGGCACAGGGGAGACTGCGATGGACGGGTCCGCTTTGGTTTGCTGCACCGGCCATGGCATGGACGCCGGACAGGCCGCATAATCTGAATTGGGAGGTGAACCTGGGATGGATTTCCTGCGGCGGTTTTTGCGGAAATACTTTCTGGTATATGCATTGGTCATCGGACTGTTTATCGGCTCGGCAACCCTGATGGATAGAACCGTTACCGCGCTGGCAGAGGCGATGCCGGTTCCCCGGTCGGTAACGGTGGTCATTGATCCCGGCCACGGGGGAGAGGACGGCGGCGCAGTATCCTGTACGGGGGCGTTGGAAAGCCAGATCAACCTGGAGATTTCTCTGCGGCTGAACGATTTGCTGCAATTTTTGGGGTATGAGACAAAGATGACCCGAAGGACAGACGTTTCTGTTTATACCCAGGGGACAACGCTGTCAGAGAAAAAAATTTCCGATTTAAAGCAGCGAGTTTCCATGGTAAATGAAACGCCGGATGCGTTGCTGTTGAGTATTCACCAAAACCAGTTTACCGACGGCAAGTACAGCGGAGCGCAAGTATTTTATGCTTCCACGGCGGGAAGCCATGCCTTGGCGGAGCAGACCCAAGCTCAACTGATTTCGGCGTTAAATCCTGGATCCAGCCGCACTTGTAAACCGGCGAACGGGGTTTATTTGATGGAGCATATTGCCTGTACCGGCATTTTGGTGGAGTGTGGATTTCTTTCCAACCCCCAGGAGGAGGCATCGCTGCGCACGCCGGAATACCAGAAGAAGCTGTGCTGTGTTATCGCTACAGCGGCGGCCCAGTATCTTGAGGCGGAGCAAATGGTTAGGTACGGATAAAACAAAAATTGAAAAAGAACGGAAAAAGGTCTTGCAATTTTCGTCAGCCTGTGTTAATATATCTGAGCGCTAAGGGCGCAGTCGAACATATCCGGGTGTGGCGAAGTTTGGTATCGCGCTTGAATGGGGTTCAAGAGGCCGCTGGTTCGAATCCAGTCACTCGGACCAAAACTGCCGAAAACAGAGGTAAAGCCTCGGTTTTCGGCAGTTTTTTGTTTTGTGTTTTCCCACAATTTTATGGCGTTTTGACGGGGTTGTGACGAGAAATCATTCCATGCGCTTAATTGATTCTGTGAACGCGGTTAAGCCGCCCCTGCCGTAGATTTCTACCAGTGACGCTATCTAAATTTCAATGGGCAATATCTGATCATACATATTGTAGGAGAGGGCGAGGATAAACCGTGGACAAGAGAACGTTATACCAAGCGGTAGTGGACTTTAATCGTTTGCAGTCTGAAAATAATGCAGGGGCGGCCCACAATTTACAGCCGGCCCGGGAATGCATTCGGACGGCACTGGACGGCGCAGAACGGAAACGTGGGTTGGTTTGCCTGGCCATGGAGTGCCAGCCGGAAGTCTATCCGCTGCGCAACCGGCTGGATAACTGGGCAAACTACCCGGGAGAAACCAGAGCTGGCCGGGCATGAAAAATGCGGCCAGATGTGTTGGCGCTGATGGAGCGCAGAGATGCTGCGGCAGTAAGCCTGGGTTATGTGGGCTACGCAGACGGCATTTTAGCGGCAGATGGCCTGCAGGGAGATTGGTTAATCGGAAAATTAACAGATTATCTTAAAATTCATCTTCCTGCCACGGCCAAATGGGCGCATGAAGAGAACATCGCCATGGTGGATTGGTTCTCCCGTTTACACCGTATGGCTATGCTGATGGAGCCTTCTGCACCCATGCCGCTGCTGGAAACGTTTGCCTGCCGTATGGGATTAGAACCGGTGCTTCCGCGCTTATCCATTTCCATGACAGACCATTTCTGCTTTGCCAGTCAGACGGACTCGCGCCGCATTCATTTGGCAATCTCTCCCATCGATAGCATGTACAGCTGGTGCACGCTGTTCCATGAATTTGGACACGCCTGCGTGTATGCCAGCCTTCCGCAAAACGATTTGCCCTGGCTTTCGCCGCTGGTAGATGAAGTGATTGCGGTATTGTTTGCACATACCGCACTTCAGCTCCTGTGCGATGATGGGCTGCGCAGCCAGGGGTTGTCTGTGCTCCACACCGATTATACCCGGGCTTGCGTCAGCGGCCTGTTTAAGTTGGACCTGTGGCGGAACCGTACGGATCCGGAGCGTTTGTATCAAAACTGGTATTCTCAACTTGGGGTACAGGTTGAGCCGGAAAAATGGGCGCTGGACAGTTTTCGCAGCATTGACTGCATGACGGTATTTGCCTATCCGCTGGGCCAAGCCCTGGCAGAGTCAATTCCGGCAGGAAAGACAGCTACCGGAACTGGCCCATAGAGCGTCCGGACTTACCTTGGCGGAGCTGTTGAAGCAATTTGCTTGAGGGGAAAGGGACCCGTTGCAAAATTTACATTTTGCAACGGGCTAGCACATTGTAGGTTATGGCCGGAAAAAAGCTACCGCAATGGCGCCGGGGCCGACATGGGTTCCCACAGCCCCGCCCACGGTGGTCACCGGCAGGCTGTCCACCTGCCCGGCCCACAGGGCCTTACTGTCCTGAATGTACTTTTGCAGCAGAGCGTCGCTGAGGCCGGTGTAGCCCAGCAGTACCGGCCGGGAAAAGTCCACCCCACCGGCAGCGGCAATCCGCTGCACCAGCATATTGTTGCCCTGGCGGGAGCCTCTGGCCTTCCCCAGCAGTTCCACCTCTCCCTGGTTCAGGGAGACCACCGGCTTGATGGACAGCAGGGAACCGGCCAGGGCCACGGTTTTGGAAATCCGCCCGCCCCGCTTTAAATACTCTAGGGTGTCCAAAAGGGCCACCAGCTGCACCTTATCCCGTTCCCGTTCCACGGCCTGGGCAATCTCCCGGGCGGACAGGCCGGATTGGGCCAGGGCAGTGGCATATTCCACCAGAATCCCCGCCCCAATGGTCACGCTGTGGCTGTCCACCACAAACACATCCTCCGGAAATTCCTCCGCCGCCAGCACCGCGCTCTGATAAGTGCCGGACAGTTTGGCGGAGATGGTGATGGCAACCACCTGCCGGCCTGCCTGCCGGGCCCGGGCAAAGGCCTGGGCAAAGGCGTAGGGGGTTGCCTGGCTGGTGGTGGGCAGCTGGTCTGATTCCACTAGACGTTCATAAAAGCCCCTATGGGACAGCTCCACGCCGTCGAGAAAAGACTGGCTGTCAAAGTGAATGGTCAGGGGCAGCACCTCTGGCTTAGGCCGAAAGTCCGGCGCCAAATCCGTGGAGGAATCGGTGATGATTTGTACAGGCATGATGATGCACTCCTTCCGGTTGTTTACAGGGGGAACAGGCGGCAGATGGCCCCGGCAGTTTCTGCCGGGGTCAGGGTGGTGACATCCAGCTTTACCGTGTCCATGGTTTGGTACAGAGGCAGGCGGGCCAGGCTGCGGGGCACTACACTGGCGTCCCGCACCCCGGCGGCGATATCCCCCTGAAGCCGCCGCACCAGTTCCGCTTCGCTGCACACCAGGCTCACCGGGCAGGGCCGGCAGGGCGGCAGGCGGGAAAGAATTTCCGCCACAATGGCCTGGCGGTGCATGACCCAGGTGAAAATCACCTGCCGGTAGGCAGAGCACCGGAGATAATTGCCCAGCAAATGGCAGATGTTGTCCAGCACCATGGCTTTGGTCTCCGGCGTGACTACCTCCGGCTGCCAGCACCAGTCCCCGTCCAGGAAAACGCTGCCGGACAGCAGGGCGGCCAGGGCTTTGCCTGCTGCCGTTTTGCCCACCCCCATGGGGCCGCCAATGAGATACAAGGGCTTCATCTGATACACTCCCCTCAACGCACATTGGCGCTGCCCGGTTAGGGACAGCGCCAATGGTTGTTTTGCTCAATACTCGTAATCTGCGGCCATCCGGGACGCGACATACTTGTGGACAACGGCTTTGGCAGCCACATGGTCCGGGTGAACCTGATAGGCTTCCAGGGCTTCGGCGCTGTCAAATTCGGAGTACAGGGCGTAGTCCGCATCCCCCTGATAGGTGGGGCAGACCTCCAGCCACTGCAAACCGGGAACGACGCCCACCAGCGGCTCCAGAGCCTGAGCAATCTCCTGGATAGCTGCCTGCTTATCACAGTCTTCCCGCAGAGTGTAGATGACAATATGCTTCACCATAATTTTTTCCTCCGGCGGTGAAACCGGGGCCGGGGGCCCCGGCTGAAATTACGACTGGCTCTCGCCGTTGCGCAGGGCGCGGATGGACAGGGAAATCCGATGGTTCTCCTCATCCACGTTGATGATCTTGACGGTAACCTCCTGGCCTTCCTGCAGTACATCGCCGGGCTTCTCAATGCGAGTGTCGGCGATCTGGGAGATGTGAATCAGGCCGTCCACGCCGGGCATGATCTCGGCAAAGGCACCGAAGCTCACCAGCTTGGCCACTTTGGCGGGCACCACATCGCCCACCGAGTACTTCTCCAGGAACTGGAGCCAGGGGTTGGATTCCGGGGTCTTGTAGCCCAAGGAAATCTTCCGGTTCTCCCGGTCGAAGGACAGGACGAAGACGTCGATCTCGTCGCCAACCTTGACCACGTCAGCCGGGCTCTTGATCCGGCCCCAGGACAGCTCGGAGACATGAACCATGCCGTCCACGCCGCCGATGTCCACAAAGGCGCCGTAGGGCATCAGGGACTTGACCACGCCGTGGTACTTCTTGCCCTCTTCAATTTCGCTCCAAATTTTTTCTGCTGCGGCTCTGCGCTCCTCGGCGGCCACGGCACGGATGGAGCCGATCACTCTCCGGCGGGAGCGGTTCACCTCGGTGATGCGCATGCGGACGGTCTGGCCCACCAGGGCGCTCATATCGCCGCCCTTGGGCACACCGGTCTGGGAGGCGGGGATGAACACCCGCACGCCCTTCATGTTGGCCACCAAGCCGCCCTTGTTGGCCTCGGTGATGTTGCCTTCCACCACGGTTTTGTCTTGGCAGAGGGTGTTCAGCTCATCCCAAATTTTCAGGCCATCCAGCTTCTTTTTGCTCAGCTGGCAGGTGCCCTCCTGATCGTTGACGCGAACCACAAAAACCTCGATCTCGTCGCCAACCTTCAGAATGTCCTCCGGCTTGACGTTGGGGTCGCTGCTGACTTCATCACAGGGGATGTAGCCGGCCTGCTTGGTGCCCAGATCCACTTGGATCTCGGTAGAGCCGATGTGTGTGACAACGCCAGTTACCTTATCTCCTGTATTTAAAGTCTTAATGGACTTCTCCAGAAGTTCCTCAAAGGACTGCTCCTGGTTGGTCTCAATTGCATTAATTTCGCTCATGGTGTTGTTGACCTCCTTTATAATCCACGCCGGCGTTGACGCGCCTGCCGTGATTCCAACATGTGAAGCGCCCCGGAAGAAAGCGGGATCCAGCCCCGACCCATCCTCCACCAGGGTGACCCTGGAACAGCGCTCCCGGCAAATGGCAGCAAGACGGCTTGTGTTGGAACTTTTGGGATCGCCCACCACGACCATGACTTGACAGGATTCGGACATTTGCGCCGCTTCTTTTTGCCGGCAATCTGTTGCTCTGCATATAGTATCAAAAATTTTCAGGTTAGTAAACTGTTTTTTTGCGATTTCCACGCAAAAATTCCACAAATTTGCTGTGAAGGTGGTTTGGCAAACCAGGCAAACTGGCAAATCGGACGAAATACCCGGGGAATTGGCCCAGTGGGCCAGCTCTTCAGGGGAGGAAAAGACCAGGCTGGACTTGCTCCAGCTGGCAATGCCCTGCACTTCCGGGTGGTCGGGGGAGCCGATGATGACGGGGATTCGGCCCTCCGCCTCTGCCGCCTGTACCAGGCGGTGGATTCGCCGGACAAAGGGGCAGGTGGCGTCCACCACCGTAACGTCCATGGCGGAAAGGGCCTCCTCTACCTGACGGGGAACACCGTGGGCGCGGATGACGACTGTCTGCCCAGGGGCAGCCTCCTCTGGCCGGCCGATGACCTGGACGCCCATGGCGGCAAACCGGCCAACCACGTGGCGGTTGTGAATGATGGGACCCAGGGTACACACGGATGCCCCGGACCGGGCCGCCTCTTCCACCAGGGCGACGGCTTGATTGACGCCGAAGCAAAAGCCAGCGTACTTCCCCACGTGAATCTTCATTGTCCAATTTTCTCCTGAACAATCCGTTCCAACAGGGCCAGCGACTCCTCCAGGTTAAGGGTGGAGGTATCTGCCACCACTGCGTCTTTGGCCTGGCGCAGGGGGGCGATGGCCCGGGTGAGGTCCTGCTGGTCCCGCTGCCGGATTTCCCGGAGCACCGTATCCAGGTTGGTTTTCTGTCCCTGGTCCAGTAGTTCCTTTAACCGGCGGTTGGCCCGCACCTCATCCGTGGCGGTGAGGTAAATTTTTACGTCCGCCTTGGGCAGCACCACAGTGCCGATATCCCGTCCGTCCATTACCACGCTGTTTTCCCGGGCGATGTCCCGCTGCATATCCAGCAGAAAGGCCCGGACCGGCGGCTGGGCGGAGATCAGGGAGGCCACCCGGGACATTTCCGGGGTGCGGATTTCCTCACTCACATCGGCGCCGTTCAAAAGCATATGCTGCCGGCCGGCCTGATCGTAAGAGATTTGCAGGTTCACATCGTCCAGCAGCCGGCGGACGCCGTCAGCGTCCCTGGGGCCGATGCCCATGAGGGTCATGTGATACCCCACCGTGCGGTAAATGGCTCCAGTGTCCACATACACAAAGCCCAGCCGCCGGGCCAATTGCCGGGCCAAGGTGCTTTTTCCCGCCCCGGCGGGGCCGTCAATGGCGATGCTGTATACCCGTTTGTTTTCCATTTTCCTACCTCGTTATGCGCAAGATTTACGGCCATATTATATACGCAAAAGTATGGCTTGTCAAATTCTATGCAGGCAAAATCCGAGGAAAATCCCCGTTCAGGACGGCCGGTAAAACATTTCCGCAGATGCCAGCCGCCGCTGGCCGGATGGCTGCAGCGGCCTATCAATGCGTATGCCTACATTTCGGTGAAGGGCTATCCAAATCAGGATCAAAATACAAATAAATAGAAAAGCAGAGGAGAGCATTTCATTTCCGGTGATGTTTTCCACCCGTCGGATACAAATGCCGCGTTAGCGTGTGGCCATGGCAACGCACAGCGGAAGGGCGCCGAAATGAGATGGCCCAACCTGGCGTCACACCCTAACAGAAGGAAAGCGCTTCACTTTTTCTGGCAGAGGATGCTTTGGGGATATTCTACCTGAATTGTTTCTTAGCAACCACAGGCAGGATGGTCAATAGCAGCACATGCAATATGCTGTTAAGCCGGTCCGGTGACCGGCCCAGCCGATATTGTTATTTTTCTGCTAATTCACCATTTGCATTACGCAAATTCAAACAAAAAACACCACCCCGAAATGAAAATCTGCCATCAAACGAAACCATTTCGGTTGAAATGCAAGTAAAACTCAATTTCTTAAGCAATTTGCAGGATGGGATATTGTCCATAGCGGTTCCCGCTGAAAATTGGGTTATCCCATAAGTTTGGGAGAAGTATTCGATAAGCGCTTTGCTACTTTCGTAAGCATACCCTTTTGCTTGGTAAGATGAGTGGAAACAGTATCCCATATCATATTTTTCGCCATCTTCATGAAAGCGAACATATCCGATTATTTTATTTAACAGAAAAACCGCAAAGAATAAAGCGCTCACAGAAAACTGCTTGGTCAAAGCCTTTATTTCATCATCCGCTGTGGGCAATGGTCTATCATAAATAGAATATCTTGAATTGTTAAAATTAATAAAGATATCTTTCATTTGGCATCAATCTGTTTCGTGTAAGCTGCGGATATATAATCTATTAGTACCTATCTCCATAATATTAATTAAAAACAAAAATAAATTCTAATTTTTGCTGAACCGGCGGCATTACCTTAAAGAACGGGACGGCAAGTGAGCAAGGACGCCGGACACAAGAGAAGAACGTTTCCATCGCAACAAAGGGAGATTGGGAAAGTCCGCCGCTATCCCAGAAGGGGAGTTACTCCCCGCTGCCCTGCCACACCAGCTGCTCCAGTTGAGGGCGGTGGCAGCGGAACTGCTTGGCAATGGGCTTGGCCACCAGGCCTGCCTGGATCATCTCCTCCACCTGGGGCAGGCTGGCCCACTGGGCAGCCACCGTTTCCCCTGGCTGAAGCACAATCTCCGTTAAAGCGACGGGATGGGTGAGAAAATAATGGTCATAAAACGCATCGCCACTGTCCAGGGTTTCCAGCAGCAGGAACTCGGATTCCCGGGCTTGAATGCCGGTTTCCTCCCGCAGTTCCCGGACAATGGCCTGGCGGCTGGTTTCTCCGGCCAGTACGGCGCCACCGGAATTTTCCCACAAATTGGGGCAGACCAGCTTCTCCGGGGCGCGGAGGGTCAGCAGAAGCCTGCCATGGCCATCGGACACCCAGACACAGGCCACCAAAATGTGTTCGCCAGGCGCCAGGGGCATACCCCGCCGGTGCAATCTGCCGGTGAGTTGCCGGTGGCGGTCGTATATATCCAGCAGTTCCAACTGTTCGCCCTCCTTCATGTTGTTCTTTAATTATGGTAACACGGCCCGGGAAAAAAGGCAAGGCAGTGAAAAATCATTGGGGACGCTGCACGCGCCCCCAATGGTTATGCTTGAATTCTGGTGCCGGTGAGGCCGGCCATCCCGTCCAATGCCCGATTTAACTGGGTGATCAGGGCAACCCTGCCTGGGGCGGAGCGGGCGAAGCGAGCCGCTGCCTGCACCTTGGGCAGCATAGAGCCGGGGGCAAATTCTCCGGCAGCGGCATAGGCTTCCGCTTCCGCCGGGGTCAAGCGGTCCAGCCAGGTTTCGCCAGGCTGCCGGTAGCGGATGGCCACCTTTTCCACGGCGGTGAGGATAATGAGCCAGTCTGCGCCCAGGGACTCGGCCAGTAGCCCGGCGGCAAAGTCTTTATCGATGACGGCAGGCGCGCCTTTCAGATGGTGCTTTTCCTCCCGTACCACAGGTATCCCACCGCCGCCGCAGGCAATCACTACCTGCCCGGCCTCCACCAGAGTGGCAATGGTATCCAGTTCTACGATGGCTTTGGGTTTGGGGGAAGCTACCACCCGCCGCCAGCCCCGGCCGGCGTCCTCCATCACGGTATAGCTGCGCTGCTCTACCATGGCTTTGGCTTCTTCTTCCGTCATAAAAGCGCCAATCGGTTTGGTGGGATGGCAGAAGGCTGGGTCCTGGGGATCCACTTCCACTTGGGTCAGCACGGTGGACACGGCGGCGGGCAGGCCCTGATTCAGCAGAGTCTCCCGCAGTGCGTTTTGCAGGTCGTAGCCGATGTAGCCCTGGCTCATGGCCACACACACAGATAGAGGGCAGGGGATATATCGAACCGGATCCAGTCTGGTCAGCTCGGCCATGGCCTGCTGAATCATCCCCACCTGGGGACCGTTGCCGTGGGCAATGACGACCTGATGGCCGGCTGCGATGAGGCCGGCAATGGCCGCTGCGGTTTGACGAACCGCCTGATACTGCTCGTCCAGATTGTGGCCCAGGGCATTGCCGCCCAGTGCCACCACAATGCGTTGGGACATGATACCGCCGCCTTTCCCGAAGAAAATAGTTAGGCCCCGGGGGAAGCTGCTCGGCCCGGGGTCTGGAACGACAAGGTGATTGTATCAAAAATATACAAAAATGCAAGAAAAATTTTCAGTCCGTTTGTCCACCCCAGCCGGACGCCGGGGTGGGAATACGGCCCGAGTAACAGACCAACCGGTGAAGCGGCTCTTGACCTGAGGGCCTTCCCGTGATAAAATTTTCTATACAGGCTGATATTTGCCAGGAGGAATACAATCATGAATTATGCTGAAGAATCCCTTCGCCTGCACCGCGAATGGAGAGGAAAAATTGAAGTTGTCACCCGGGTTCCCGTTGACTCCAAGGATGACCTGTCCCTGGCCTACACCCCAGGCGTGGCCCAACCTTGTCTGGAGATCCAGAAGGATCCGGAGCAGTCCTACCGCCTCACCCGGCGGCACAATCTGTGCGCGGTGATTACCGACGGCTCTGCCGTGCTGGGGCTGGGGGATATTGGCCCGGAGGCCGGCATGCCGGTGATGGAGGGCAAGTGCGTGCTGTTCAAGGCCTTCGGCGGGGTGGACGCCTTCCCCCTTTGCGTAAAAACCAAGGATGTGGATGAATTCGTCCAAACGGTGTACAACATTTCCGGCTCCTTTGGCGGCATCAATCTGGAGGATATTGCCGCGCCCCGGTGCTTTGAAATCGAGCGGAAGCTGAAAGCCATGTGCGATATCCCCATTTTCCACGATGACCAGCACGGCACGGCGGTGATTACCCTGGCCGGTTTGACCAACGCTCTGAAGGTGGTGGGCAAGAAGAAGGAGGCGGTGAAAATCGTCACCTCCGGCGCCGGCGCCGCCGCCATCTCCATTGTGAAGCTGCTGCTGGCTGCCGGGTACAAAAATATCGTCATGACCGACCGCACCGGCGCCATCTATGCCGGTCGGGAGAATCTGAACTGGATTAAAGAAGAAATGGCCCAGGTGACCAACCTGAACCAGGAGAAGGGCAAACTTCAGGACGTGATTCGGGGTGCCGATGTGTTTATCGGCGTCTCCGCCCCCGGCACCCTCACCACCGAGATGGTGAAGACCATGAACAAAGACGCCATTGTCTTTGCCTGCGCCAATCCCACCCCGGAAATCTTCCCGGAGGAGGCCAAGGCCGGCGGGGCGAAGGTGGTTGCCACCGGCCGCTCCGACTATCCCAACCAGATCAACAATGTGCTGGCCTTCCCGGGGATTTTCCGGGGCACCTTCGACGTGCATGCCCGGGACATCAACGACGAAATGAATATGGCTGCCGCCCATGCCCTGGCGGAGCTGATTGGTGACGATGAGCTGTCCCCGGAGTATATCATTCCCAAGGCGTTTGACCACCGGGTGGGTCCGGCTGTGGCCAAGGCGGTGGCCCAGGCTGCCCGGGATACCGGCGTGGCCAGAATATAAAGGAGGAATTGCCATGGACGCTTCCCTGAACAAGGCGCTGCAAAAGCTGGCGCTGGAGATCCGCATCGGCATTGTGGAACAGATCCGGGCCAGGGGCTTCGGCCACATCGGCGGCAGCCTCAGCATTGCCGACGCCCTGGCCGTGCTGTACGGCAAGGTGATGCGGTACGATCCCCAAAATCCCCGGTGGCCGGAGCGGGATAAGCTGGTTTGCTCTAAGGGCCACGCCGGTCCGGCGGTGTATGCCGCCCTGGCCATTTCCGGTTTCTTCCCCTATGAAGAGCTGAAAACCCTGAACCAGCCTGGCACCCATCTGCCCAGCCACTGCGACAAGAACAAAACTCCCGGCGTGGATATGACCACCGGCTCCCTGGGCCAGGGCACTTCCCTGGCGGTGGGCATTGCCCTGGGGGACAAGCTGAAGGGCCGGGACAGTAAGACCTACCTGTTTGTGGGCGACGGCGAAAGCGATGAAGGCCAGGTCTGGGAGGCGGCTATGTTCACCGCCGCCAAAAGGCTGACCAATATTGTCTGGCTGGTGGATGACAACAAGAAGCAGCTGGACGGGTATACCCAGGACGTGCTGCCCCTGTTTGACCTGGCGGCAAAATTTGCTGCTTTTGGCTTCGACGCCCAGCGGGTGGACGGCAACGACGTGGGCCAGGTTTATGCGGCGCTCACCGCGCCGGTGGGGGATAAGCCCCGGGCCATTATCCTGGACACGGTAAAGGGCAAGGGTATCCCCGAGGTGGAAAACACCCTGGGCAACCACTCCATGACGGTGGCCCCGGAGGTGTGCGACAAATGGCTCGCTGCGCTGAACGCGCAGTTGGCCGGCATGGAGTAAGGAGGCCGCCATGGAGATCGTATATACCGGTGAAAAAGATAAGCGCCTGTTTAAGGAGGCCTTGGGCCAGACCATCGGCCGCCTGCTGGCGGAGGATGAAGATGTTCTGTACCTGGATGCGGACCTGATGAGCTGCATCGGCACCGCCAAGCTGCCGGCAGCCACCGGCCGGGCCATTGACTGCGGCATTGCCGAGGCCAACATGGTGGGCATTGCCTGCGGCGCGGCGTCGGTGGGATTTAAGCCCATTGTCCATTCCTTTGGCCCCTTTGCCTCCCGCCGGTGCTATGACCAGGTGTTTTTGTCCGGCGGCTATGCCGGCAATCCCATCACGGTCATCGGCACCGACCCCGGCATTACCGCCGCGTTCAACGGCGGCACCCACATGCCCTTTGAGGATATGGCCCTGTACCGGGCAATCCCCGGGGCAGTGGTGGTGGATGCCACTGACGTACCCATGCTGGTAGCTTTCCTGGAGATGGCCAAGGACATGCCCGGGGTGAAGTATATCCGGGTGGGCCGGAAAAACTCCTGCCAGGTTTACGCCGACGGCAGCCGCTTCCAGGTGGGCAAGGGCAATGTGCTCCGGGACGGTAAGGACGCGGTGGTGGTGGCCTGCGGCATTATGGTGCATGAGGCCATGCAGGCGGCCAAGCGCCTGGTGGCGGAGGGGATTGACGTTGCGGTCATTGACCCGTTCACCGTTAAGCCCCTGGATGAGGACCTGATCCGGGCCTACGCCGCCAAAACCGGCGTGGTGGTGACGGCGGAAAACCACAATAAGATCGGCGGCCTGTATAGCGCGGTGAAGGAGTGCCTGGACGGAGAAGCGAAGGTAGGCTACGTGGCGGTAGAGGACACCTTCGGTGAGGTGGGCCCCCAGGATTACCTGCGTACCCGGTTTGACCTGACGGATACCCACATCGCTCAGGTGGTGCGGGAAACCAGGAAGAAAGCCGGAAAGTAAACCCAATTACCGTCCCTGCCCCGGGAAAACGCCGGGACAGGGACGGTTTTCATGGACCGGTAACGCCCCAGTACAGGAGAACCAGGCCCAATCGGCAAATAGCGGCAGCCACGATATAGGCGGAAATCCGCCCAATATCTCCTCCAGCTTGCAGATGGCCTTGGTTCCCTGGAGTTTGCTGTACCCGAAGTAAAGCAAAATCAGCGGGGATATATACACTAAATCATAGATTAATATAAATAATATAACAATGGGAAACACTGGACTATAATTAGCTAGCATAGCCAAAATAGGGCAGAGCGCTGGTGATTTCCGCCCCGCAGAACGCAGCACCCAGCAGGAATGGCGATAGTGGGGAGAGCTGCGCAGGCGTTTTTGCGGCGGATTCTCCTACGGCATCCTGACGGCTGCGTTTTGTCCGGATAAGAAGCCGGAGGCCCAGCCAGAGGCAAATTGCACCCCCCAGGACAGCCGCTCCGCACACCGGCACGGAGTATGCAGCGGTTACTTGGGCAAGTAAGCGGGCAATCCAGGTGGCGATGCCGTAATAAATGGCCAAGCCCAGGAGCAAATTTGCTGTTCCGATGCCGGCAATGAAAAACCAGATGTGCCGTTTGTGTTTTACCATGGCTTGCAGCAGCATCTGCTGGGCAATGGCAGAGGGATTCAGACTGTCAAAAAGCTTGCTGCGATGGTAGTCCCCAGAAGAACCAGCATCCTCATTCCTCCTCAGGGCAATTCTTCTGCCGGGTGAGTTCAATTGCCGCTTTTCCCGAGATATGCTGGGGGGTCAGCTTCAGCATACATAAGGCGTCCCAAGCCCGGTCAATGGCGGCGGCCCGGTTTTCCGCCGGATCGTGGGGGGCATATTTCAGGGCCAGCTTTTCGATGGCGGCCCGCTTTTCCTCCCCGTCCAGGATTTCCATGACCCCAAATACAATGACGCTGCAAAAGTAGGTGGTGTAGGCCTCCGGTACCACTTGATCCTGATCAATCACACAGAAAGAGGCCTTGGGATTCCGGCGGATGGCGTCCAGCTTGTGGCCGGTTTTGGCGCAGTGGAAGTACAAGGCTGTGCCGTCGTACACATAGCTGATTGGCACGGCGTAGGGATATTCTCCGTCCCCGTCCAGGGCCAGCACGCCGGAGGTACCCCGGGCCAATATGGCGGCGCAGTCCGGCAGGGGAAGGGCTTGGGCTTTTCTTCGCATTTCTCGAAACATGATAAAAACCTCCATATAAAAAATAAAACGCCTTTTCCCCACTCCTACAAAGGCCTAATGGAATGGGACAAAGGCGTATACCCGGCAGCATGTTGATTTATTTGGCGCCAGTATACCATACTTGCCAGGAGAAGTCAATCCCGCCGCCGGGCCTGCAGGGACGGGTAAACAGCGGGTTTTGCTTGCAAAATCCGGCTCAACCGGCTATGATAACCAGAGAAAATCAGACCAAGGAGAAGCACATGTCCTACCAAACGATTTATTTCGACCTGGACGGCACCTTGACGGATTCCGGACCGGGGATTATGCATGCGGTTGCCTACGCCATGCAGGCCTTGGGCCGGCCGGTGCCAGACCGCCGGGAGATGGCCCGGTATATCGGCCCGCCGCTGCACCGCTCCTTCCAGGAATACGCCGGCATGGATGAAGCCACGGCCAATCAGGCGGTGGAGCAGTTCCGGGTGTATTATCACCGGCAGGGGAAGTTTGAAAACCGCCCTTATCCCGGCATCCCTGCCCTGCTGGCCCGGCTCCAGGCCCAGGGGAAAACCCTGGCGGTAGCCACCTCCAAGCCGGAGGTGACGGCGGTGGAAATTTTGGAGCACTTTGACTTGGCCCGGTATTTTGCCTTTATCGCCGGAGCCACCATGGACAGCAGCCGGGTGGCCAAGGCCATGGTGCTGGCCTATGCCCTGGAAAAAGGGGGGCGGGACCGGGCAGTGATGGTGGGCGACCGGCTCCACGATGTGCAGGGGGCCAGGGAGAACGGGCTGCCTTGCATCGGCGTTCTCTATGGCTACGGCAGCCGCCGGGAGCTGGAGGAGGCGGGGGCGGACCGGGTTGCCTCCACCGTGGCGGAGTTGGGCCGGATATTGGAGGAATGAATATGGAAAAAATTGCCAGTTTTTGCGTGAACCACCTGACCTTGGAGCCGGGGATTTACCTGTCCCGGCAGGATAAGCTGGGGACTCAGACGGTGTCCACCTTTGACTTGCGGATGACCGCCCCCAACCGGGAGCCGGTGATGAATACGGCGGAGGTCCACACCATCGAGCACCTGGGGGCCACCTTCCTGCGGAACCACCCGGACTGGGGCGGACGGGTGCTCTACTTCGGCCCCATGGGCTGCCGCACCGGATTTTACCTGCTGCTGGCCGGGGAGCTGTATCCCCGGGATGTGGCGGAGCTGGTGGGGCAGATGTTCCGGTTCATCCGGGACTTTACCGGGCCGGTGCCCGGCGCCCAGGCCCGAGACTGCGGAAATTACCTGGATATGAACCTGCCCATGGCCCGGTACTGGGCCGGGCGGTACCTGGACAACACCCTGGCCCGGTTGGACGATGCACATATGCAATACCCTCAATGAGGTGAAACAAATGAGAAAATTAGGCATTATTGGCGCAATGGACGTGGAAGTGGAAATTTTACAGGGAGCGCTGGCCCAGCCGGAGGTAACCCGCTGGGCGGGGATGACCTTCTGGCAGGGGACGCTCCAGGGACTGCCGGTGGTGGTGGTGCGCAGCGGCATCGGCAAAGTGAACGCCGCGCTGTGCGTGCAGGTATTGGCGGACCGGATGGGGGTAACCCATGTGGTGAATACCGGCGTGGCTGGGGCCTTGGATCCGGCGTTGAACATCGGCGATATTGTTATTTCCACGGAGGCGATGTATCATGACATCACTACCGGCCCTCTGGGCGACCCCCGGGGGCAGGTGCCGGGAATGGATGTGCTGGCTTTCCCAGCGGATCCCACCATGGTGGCCATGGCCCGGGCGGCCTGCGGCCGGCTGGGGTTGCCCCACCGCCTGGGCCGGGTGGTGTCCGGGGATCAGTTTGTCTGTGAAGACGGGGTGAAGGCGGATATTCTCCAGGCCTGCGGCGGCATATGTGTGGAGATGGAGGGGGCGGCGATTGCTCACGCCGCCTACCGGAACCGGTTGCCGGTGGTGGTGCTTCGGGCCATTTCCGACAAGGCCGATCACTCTGCATCCATGGACTATGTGTCCTTTGAGGCCAAGGCGGCGGCAAACTGCGCCGCCCTCACCCAAGCCCTGGCCCAGGCATTGGCCCGGTAACACAAAATTTACAGTTCGGTCATGGATTGCCGGGGTTTCTTCTTGCAATCCCGGCGCTTTCGTGATAAACTGTTACAAATTTCACCCGGTATCCCTCCGGAATACAGAAAAGAGGTCAATCCATGAATTGTAAACATTGTCAATCGCCGCTGGATGACGGCGTGACCATCTGCCCGAACTGCGGCTTTGACAACGCCGAAACCGCCGGTGACGCTATCCCGGCAGCGGAAACGCCGGAAGCCCCCGAAGCTACTGCAGCTGCGGAAGCGCCCAAACCGGGGAAGAAATCCGGCAAACGGCTGGCGGCCATTTTGGCCGGGGTTGTGTTGGTGGCCGCCGTGGGGGTGGGCGGCTGGCTGCTGCTGCGGAATGGCGCTGAGCCGGAGGCTACGGACCCGGCCCTGTCCAGCGAATCCACAGAAGAAACCGGCGAGACCGGCGGCGAGACCCTGGCCCCCCAGGAGACCTTGGCGGTGCAGATCAACACCAACTACACCTACCAGGGGCAGGGCGTTGCCCCCGGCATGGACGAGGTGGTGGCCCAGATGGGGGACAAGAGCCTGACCAACGGCGCTCTGAACGCCTGCTACTGGATCACCTACTATGACTTTCTCAACACCTATGGCAGTAACGCTACCTACTTGGGGTTGGATACCACCCTGCCCCTGCATGAGCAGACCTACGCCACCGATAACGGGGAGATGAACTGGCAGCAGTTCTTCCTGGAGCAGGCCCTGGCCACCTGGAGCCGCTATCAGGCCTTGGCTCTGGAGGCGGAGGCCAACGGCTTCACCCTGAGCGAAAGCTCCCAGGCCCAGCTGGACAGCATGGAAGAGGAACTGGGGAGCAGCGCCGCAGATTACGGCTTTGACTCTCTGGATGCCATGCTGGCGGCAGACTTCGGCGAAGGGGTGACCATTGAGGACTACAAGAACTTTATGGCGGTGGTGATGCTGGGCAATGAGTACTACGCCACCTTGCTGGAGGACATCACCGCCACGGCGGAAGAAGTGGAAACCTACTTTGACGAAAACGCGGAGTACTTCGCCGTGTATGGGGTAGAGAAGGATGACACCCCGGCTTACATCAACGTGCGCCATATCCTGATCCAGCCGGAGGGGGAGATGGAAGGCACGGATGAGAGCGGCAATGCCGCCTATTCGGAAGAGCAGATGGCTGCTGCCCGGACGGAGGCCCAGAGCATCCTGGATGAGTGGAAGGCCGGGGAGGCCACGGAGGAGAGCTTTGGCGCTCTGGCCACGGAGTATACTGCCGATACCGGCTCGGCGAGCACCGGCGGCCTGTATGAGCAGGTCACTGAGGGCCAGATGGTCACCGCCTTCAACGATTGGTGCTTTGACACCAGCCGCCAGCCCGGCGACACGGACCTGGTGGAATCGGAGTACGGCGTACACATTATGTATTTTGTCAGCGCCAGCGAGTACACCCAGTGGTACTCCGCAGCCGAGTCCATGCTCCTGAACGAGAAGGTGGAGGAGATGATCCAGTCCCGCGTGGATGCCCATCCCTTTGACGTGTACTATACGGATATTGTGCTGACCAACGTGGACACCACCACGGCCAGCTAACCGGAACCCCAGGGCCGCAGCAACGTTTCCTTGCTGCGGCCCGTTTTCCCACTTGGAGAGGAGAAGTGAAGATGGAGGAAAAAGCCTTATATTACCAAAATGCCCATTTAACGGAATTTACCGCCACGGTGACCGGCTGCCAGCCCCAGGGGGAGAACTGGGGGGTGGTTCTGGACAACACCGCCTTTTACCCGGAGGGGGGCGGCCAGGGCTGGGACACCGGTGCCCTGGACCAGGCCCAGGTGCTGGCCGTCCGGGAGGAAGGGGACCGGATTGTACACACCTGCGACCGGCCCCTGCCGGTGGGCCGGCAGGTCCGGGGCCGGATCGACTGGCCCAGGCGGTTTGACTTTATGCAGCAGCACACCGGGGAGCACATTCTCTCCGGCCTGGTGCACCGGCGCTATGGCTTTCACAACGTGGGCTTTCACCTGGGGGCGGAAACCGTCACCATTGATTTTGACGGGATTATCCCCCAGGGGGATCTGCCGGCGCTGGAGGAGCAAGTGAACCAGGCCATTTGGCAGGACCGGCCGGTGCGGGCCTGGTTTGCCAGTCCTCAAGAGTTGGCCAGCCTGCCCTATCGGAGTAAGCGGCCATTAAGCGGTCTGGTCCGGCTGGTGGAGGTGCCGGGGTATGACCTGTGCGCCTGCTGCGGCACCCATGTGGCCAGAACCGGGGAAATTGGGTTGGTGAAGATTTTCTCCTGGTGCAAATTCCACCAGGGGGTGCGGCTGGAGGTGGCCTGGGGCGGCCGGGCATTCCGGTATCTGGCGGCGGTTTGGGGCCAGAACCGCCAGGTGTCCCAACTGTTTTCCGCCAAACCCCTGGAAACGGCAGAAGCTGCCCGGAAGGTTCAGCAGGAACTGGAAGCCCAGCGGTACCGGGCTGCGGGACTGGAAACCCGGGTGTTTGCCGCCACAGCGGCGGCGCTGGCGGGGAAGGGGGACCAGGTGCTGTTTGAAGACGGCCTGACCCCGGAGACCCTGCGCCGCCTGGCAGACGCGGTGGCGGAAACCTGCGGGGGCCGGTGCTGCGGGTTTTCCGGCGATGGGGACCGGTACCGGTATGCCCTGTGCAGCCGCCGGGAGGATCTTCGCCCCCTGGCCAAGGCCATGAATCAGGCCCTCCGGGGCCGGGGCGGCGGCCAGCCGGGCTTGGTGCAGGGCAGCGTCCAGGCCACCCGGGAGGAGATTCTCGCCTTTTTCGAGAAAGAAAATGAATGATCGTTGCGCTATTTCCTTGGCCGTTGCAGAAACTTTTGCGCTAATGAAAAAGAGTGCTGCGGTTTGACCGGCATTCTGGTTATGCAAAACCCGCATACCCGGGATGCCGCCTCGTTTCCGAAAAAATCCCGGAATTCCGCCGTCAGGGGGAAATTTTCCTTGTGTGCCGGAGGAATCTGGGCTATAATGGAGCAAAGACCGCTGGAGAGAGGGAATTGCCCATGGAGATTGCCATCATCGGCGGCGGGGCTTCCGGCCTCGCCGCCGCCATTGCCGCTGCGGAGGATCCCCGCTGCCAAGTGACTCTGGTGGAGAGCCATGGCCGGGTGGGCCGGAAGCTATTGGCCACCGGCAACGGCCGGTGTAACCTGGCCAACGCCAATTTGTCTATGGGGGCCTACCATGGGGCCGACCCGGCCTTTGCCCGGCCCTGCCTGACCCGCTATGGGGTGGAGAGTACCTTGGATTTTTTCTGCGGCCTGGGCCTGGTCACGGTGCAGGAGCCTTCCGGCCGGATATACCCCTGGTCCGACCAGGCGGCCAGCGTGGTGGATGTGCTGCGCTTTGCCCTAAACCGGCCCAATGTCCGCCTGCTGACCGCCTGGCCGGTGGGCCGGGTGAAAAGGACGGCCCAGGGGTTTTCCCTGTCCGGGCCGGCGGGGGAGCTGACCTGCCGCCGGTTGATTGTGGCCTGCGGCGGGCTGGCCGGTACCGCTCTGGGGGGCTCCATGTCCGGCTATCAGCTGCTGCGGAGTTTGGGCCACCGGTGCAGCCGCCTGCGCCCGGCATTGGTTCCCCTGAAATCCGATTATCCCCGCTGCCCCAGCTTAAAGGGGGTGCGGGCCAACTGCCGCCTGGCCCTGCGCCGGGACGGCCAAGTGGTGGCCGAAACCCTGGGGGAAGTGCAGTTTACCCAGTACGGCCTCAGCGGCCCGGCGGTATTCTCCCTGTCCCGGCAGGCCTGCGGGGAGCCGGGCCATTGGGACTGCCGGATGGATTTGCTGCCGGAGATCGAGGCCCCCCTGGCGTGGCTTACCCGGCGGCAGGGGGAATATCCCGGCCTTACGGCAGGGGATTTGCTCACCGGCATGGTGCACAACCGGCTGGGCCGGGTTGTGGTCCAGGAGGCGGGGCTTGCCCTGACCGCCCCCCTTTCCGGCCTTACCCGGCGGGAGCTGAACGCCGTGGCCGGTGTGGTGAAGGGATTCACCCTCGGCCTCACCCAGCCCATGGGCATGGACTGCGCCCAGGTCACCGCCGGGGGAATCCTCACCCGGGATTTCTACCCGGAGACCATGGGGAGCCGGCTTTGCCCCGGGCTGTATGCCTGCGGAGAGGTATTGGACATTGACGGCGACTGCGGCGGCTATAACCTGCAGTGGGCCTGGAGTTCGGGCCGGGCTGCGGGAACCGCCGCCAGAAAGGAGCGCCCATGATTCGCATTCGGGACATTGCTCTGCCTCCCGGCCATGGGAAAGGGGATCTGACCAAGGCCGCTGCCCGGATCCTCCGGGTGGGACCGGAGGATATCACCGGGCTGAGCCTGGTTCGCCGGTCCCTGGACGCCCGGGACAAAAGCCGGATCCGTTGGGTCTACACGGTGGACCTTACGGTAACCGGGGACGAGGCCCGGATCCTCCGCCGGGCCGGGGCCAAAGCCGCCCCGGCTCCCGGCCCTGAGGGCTACCGCCCGCCGGATCCTCCGGCCCATCCCCCGGCGCTGCCGCCGGTGGTGGTGGGGTTTGGCCCGGCGGGGATGTTTGCCGCGTTAATCCTGGCCCAGGCAGGGCTGCGGCCCCTGGTGATCGAGCGGGGCCGGGATGTGGAAACCCGCCAGGCCATGGTGGAGGAGTTCTGGGCCACCGGCCGGCTGGATCCCCAGTGCAACGTCCAGTTCGGGGAGGGGGGCGCCGGTACTTTCTCCGACGGAAAATTAAACACCGGCACCCACAATCCCCGGAATCGTTGGATACTGGAGCAGCTGGCCGCCTTCGGCGCAGGCCGGCATATCCTCGTTGACGCCAAGCCCCACGTGGGCACCGACGTGCTGCGGGGGGTGGTGGCCAATCTCCGCCGCCGGGTGGAGGCGCTGGGGGGACAGGTGCGGTTCGCCACCCGGCTCACCGGCCTGTCCTGCCGGGATGGCCGGCTCACCGGCATTACGGTGGATACCCCCGGCGGCGGGGAAACCATGGATTGCACCCGGCTGATTCTGGCCATTGGCCACAGCGCCCGGGATACCTTTGCCGCCCTGCTGGCGGCGGGGGTGCCCATGGAAGCCAAGCCCTTTGCCATGGGGGCCAGAATCGAGCATCTCCAACTGGCCATCGACCGCAGCCAATACGGCGGTGTTTCCGGCCTGCCCCCGGCGGACTATAAGCTGGTGCACCATCTGGCCGGCCGGTCGGTTTACACGTTTTGCATGTGTCCCGGGGGCTATGTGGTGGCTGCGGCTTCCGAACCGGGGGGCGTGGTCACCAACGGCATGAGCTATGCCAGCCGGGCCGGGGTAAATGCCAACAGCGCCCTGCTGGTTTCGGTGCAGCCCAAGGATTTTCCCTACCCTGGCCCCCTGGGCGGAATGCAGTGGCAGCGGGAACTGGAGGGCCAGGCGTTTTCCCCGGGGTACCTGGCTCCGGCCCAGCGGGTGGAGGACTTTCTCCTGGGCTGCCCCACCACAGGCTTTGGCGATGTGCGTCCCACCTACCGCCCAGGGGTGATCCCCGGCAAACTGCCCCTGCCGGAAGTGTTGGCCCGGCCCATGGCCGCTGCCATTTCCGCCATGGACGGTAAGCTCCGGGGGTTTGCCCACCCGGATGCGGTGCTCACCGGGCCGGAAACCCGCAGCTCCTCCCCGGTGCGGATTCTCCGGGACGAAAGGGGCCAGTCCGCTCTGGCGGGCCTGTTTCCTTGCGGGGAGGGCGCCGGTTACGCCGGGGGCATCGTTTCTGCGGCAGCCGACGGGGTGCGGTGTGCCGAAGCGCTGCTGCAATCTTTGGAGAACGGAGGGAACGCCCCATGACAACCATTGACCTGTATGCCCACCGGCGGCGGTGCAACGGCACCAGCGGCTTTCTGCTGCTGTGCTTAATTTTGATGTTGCTGTGCGTGCTGTCCACCATGCTGGTACAAATGGGCATCGCCCTGTATCTGTGCGGAAAGCGGGGCTATGGCCTGGACACGGCCATGCAGGCGGTGCTGTCGCCTACCTTTATGGGGGCGGTGAGCACCAGCGGCGTGGGCTACCTGGTATATAGCCTGGTGTGCCTGGCGGCGGTTTGGATTTGGATGGGCAAACCGGCGTTTTCCTTTTCCACGTACCGGCGGATGGGGCCAGCCAGCTTTTTCCAGATTCTCTGCCTGTTTCTCAGCGTCCAGCTGATTTCCACCTGGCTGAGCAGTTGGATGGAAGCGGTGCTGAACTGCTTCGGCCTCAGCGCCATGGCCGCCCTGGAGCAGGCCAGCGCCTTGGACGGGGACCTGGCCATGGAGCTGTACGCCGGTTTCCTTGCCCCGGTGGTGGAGGAGATTTTGTTCCGGGGCGGTGTGCTGCGAGCCTTGCGGCCGGCGGGAAAGGGGTTTGCCATTGTGTTTTCCGCCCTGCTGTTCGGGGTGTTCCACGGTAACTTGGTGCAGATTCCCTTTGCGTTTCTGGTTGGCCTGGTGCTGGGCTATGTGGCGGCGGAGTACTCGCTGGGTTGGTGCATTCTCCTGCACTGGATCAACAACTGTGTGCTGGGGATGCTGCTGGAGCGCTGGCCCCTGGCCCAGGGGGTGATTGTGCTGGCTGCGGCGGTGGGGAGCGTCCTGATCCTTGTGGTGCAGCGCAAGCGGATTGGGGCCTATCTCCACAACCTTCCCCCCTTCCCCCGGGGGACAGTGCTGGTGTTTTTCCAGTCCCCGGCCACGGTGGCGCTGCTGGTGTTCACCCTGCTGAGCACCTTGGGTGGCATTACGCCCATATCTGGAGGATAAGGAGGCAGAGCAATGAAAGCGATTTGGATTATCCGTGCCGCCCTCTGGTTGGTTTGGGCCATCTGTGGGGCGGACGGGGTGTGCATTGCCCTGGGGGAGACGTTTTTGGGTCAGCCCTGGGGAAACATATTGAGCGGCCTGTTTTTTGTCCTGCTGGCCGGGCTCTTCTGGCTGGCTTGGCGGTTTAACCGGCGGGCGCTGGTGAGGCGGCTGACCCTGTGGGGCGGCGTTGCCCTGCTGGGGATGGTGTCGCTGCTGCTGGTGCTGTGGGGTCTGCTGGCTGCCGGTGCGCCAGGGGGGCTGTACAGCCTGTGTTATGTGCTGGCGGCGGTGCTGTCCGCCCCTTTGACCTCTTGCAGCGTGATGCTCCTGCCGGTGCTGGGCTGGGCGCTGACCCTGGTGGGCGGCTGGATGCTGCTGCGCCGCATGAAGAAAGGAGATCCGGCATGACCTTTGCAGTTCCCTGCCTATTTGGTTTGGAAGGATTGGTTGCCAATGAGCTGCGCCGCCTGGGGCTGGAATCGGTCAGGGCGGAAAATGGGCGGGTGTGGTTTTCCGGCGGGCCGGAGGCCATGGCCCAGGCCAACCTGTGGCTGCGCACCGGGGAGCGGGTGCTCCTCCTGCTGGCCCAGGGCCGGGCGGAGAGCTTTGAGGCCCTGTTCCAGCTGGTGCTGGCCGCCCCATTGGCGGACTATATTCCCAAAGACGGCCAGTTTCCGGTCAAGGGGCACTGCCTCGACAGCCGCCTGCACAGCGTGCCGGATTGCCAGGCCATTGTGAAGCGGGCGGCGGCCAAGTGCCTGGGCCAGCGTTACGGCCTGCAGTGGCTGCCGGAGACCGGCAGCCTGTACGCCCTGCAATTTTCCCTGATGAACGACCAGTTCTGCCTGTTCCTGGACACCAGCGGCCAGGGCCTGCACAAGCGGGGCTACCGGGCAGTGGGCAATGCGGCGCCCCTGCGGGAAACCTTGGCCGCCGGCATGGTGCAGCTCACCCGGTACCGGGGCCGGGAGGCGTTCTGGGATCCCTTCTGCGGCTCCGGCACCATCCCCATTGAAGCGGCCCTCATTGCCAAAAACCAGGCCCCGGGGCTGAGGCGGCACTTTTCTGCCGAGCAGTTCAGCTGGGTAGCGCCGGATCTGTTCCCCCGGCTGCGGGAAGAAGCAAAAAGCCGGGAGTTTTCCGGAGACTACCGGATTTTTGGCTCGGATAACGATCCGAGATGTGTTAGCCTGTCCATGGCCAACGCCAGGAAGGCGGGGGTGGACAAGCTCATCACCTTCCGGGATGCCGATGCGGTGCAGGCACCGCCACCGGCAGCCACCGGGATTTTGGTGTGCAATCCCCCTTACGGCCAACGGATGCTGGAGCAGCGCCAGGCCCAGGCATTGGCCGGCCAGTTTGGCAAACATCTGAACACCATGCCCGGGTGGAAAACCTATATTCTGTCGGCAGATCCGGAGTTTTCCCGGTGCTTTGGCCGGCGGGAAGATAAGCGCCGTAAGCTGTACAACGGCATGATTCAGTGCAGCTATTATATGTATCTGGGCGGGGTGGGCAAATGAAGCATGTTTTCCTCATCAATCCTGCCGCCGGGAAACGGGACAAAAGCCGGGAATATCTGGCCCAGATCCAGGGCGCTTGCGCCGGATTGGATTACACTGTCCGCATTTCCCAACAGCCCGGCGACATCACCGCCTGGGCCAGGCAGGCTGCCGCTGCCGGTCAGCCGGTGCGGCTATACGCCTGCGGCGGGGACGGCACGCTGAACGAGACGGTAAACGGGGCGGCGGGCTTCCCCAACGCCGCCGTGACCCATTTCCCCGGGGGCTCCGGCAACGATTTTATCAAGATTTTTTCCGATACCCGGCCCTTTTTCCGGCTGGCGGCGCTGCTGAACCCGGAGGAGGCGGACTTTGACTTAATTGACTGTAACGGCGAATATGCCTTGAACGTGTGTTCCCTGGGGCTGGACGCCCGGATTGGCACCGATGTGGCCAAGTATAAGCGGATACCGCTGGTTTCCGGCTCCGGGGCGTATCTGCTCTCGGCCCTGGTGAATACGGCAAAGGGGGTGACCCAGCCCCTGCGGGTGGAGTTGCCGGATCAGCGGTTGGAGGGGCGGCTCACCATGGTCTACGTGGGCAACGGCCGGTGGTACGGCGGAAGCTTTCACCCGGTGCCGGAAGCCGACCCGTGTGATGGGCTGCTGGATGTGTTGCTGGTGCAGCCGGTGTCCCGGCTCAAGGTGGTTACTGTGATCGGCAAGTATAAAATCGGGCAATATGCCCGGTATCCCCAGTTGATCCGCCACCTGCGCACCGACCGGCTGGAGATTTTTTCCCCCACGCCTACCGCCGTGAATCTGGACGGGGAACTGCGCAGGGCTGAATCGGTCAGCATACGGACGGCGAAAACCAAACTGCGGTTTTTCTATCCCCGGGGCTTGTGCTGGGCCTCCGGCGATCGGCAAACTGCCCGGTTTTGCGCAAGTGGGAAAACCGCCGCTTTATAGGCCGCCCAGGGGAAAAATAGACACAATTTGTCCGTGAGATAAAAACACCTGTGCGTTTTTATGCTTTTTGCGGAAAAAATAGAAATTTTTTTCAAAAATTTCACAATTTTCTCTTTACTTTTTTTGTGTTCTGAACTAAAATACAAACGTGGTATTAACACCTGCAAGTGCTACATGGGCGAGCGCCATTTTTGCAGAACCAACAAATGAACAAATTATTGGAGGATTAATGCATATGAACAGCAGAAACAGAAAGGCAAACCCCAATAGCCCCCTGTATCGCGCAATCCTGACACTGAAGTCTCCGGAGGAGTGCTATAACTTCTTCATGGACCTGTGCACGGTGCCTGAGCTCAACGCCATGGAGCAGCGGTTTGAGGTGGCCCGCCTGCTGAACCAGGGCATGATTTACAACAAGATTTTGGAACTCACCGGCGCCAGCAGCGCCACCATCAGCCGGGTCAACCGTTCCCTGAACTATGGCACCGACGGTTACCGGGTGGTTATTGAGCGCATGGGGGAACCCACGGAAGAATGAGCGCCTACCAAAGCTTGGCCATTTCCTATGACCGGCTGACCAGGGACGTTCCCTACGGCGAAATTTTCTCATTTATTCAGGCGATTCTGGCAGAGCGGGGTATTGCGCCCCGCTCTGCTGTAGACTTGGCCTGCGGCACCGGCTCGTTGTCGGTGCTGCTGGCGAAGGCTGGCTATCGCGTGACTGGGGTGGATATGTCCGAGCAGATGCTCACCATGGCCAGCGAAAAGGCCTGGGCGCTGCTAGGCAACCGCCCTTTCTTTGTTCGCCAGCGGATGCAGCGGCTGGCTCTGCCGGAACCGGTTGAGCTGGTGGTGAGCTGCCTGGACAGCATTAACTATCTCACCCGGCCTGCCGATTGCCAGGAGACGTTTCGCCGGGTATATCAGGCCCTGGCCCCCGGCGGGGCATTTATTTTTGATGTGAACACGCCGGAGAAGCTCCAGGCCATGGACGGGCAAATTTTCTTGGATGAAGATGACGATGTGTACTGCGTCTGGCGTGGGGAGTTCGACCCGGCCAGCCGGCTATGCCGGTATGGCATGGATTTGTTCCAGCGCCAAGGCCGGCTGTGGCACCGGAGCTGGGAGGAACACATGGAGTATGCCTATCCCCTGGATGATTTAGAACGCTACCTGACCCAGGCCGGATTCCAAGGCGTGCGCCGTCTGGGCGACCGGCGGCTGGCCCCGCCGGAGCCGGGGGAACAGCGGGTGTATTTTTATGCAGAAAAGGAGAAGTAATCCCATGGGTGATTATATTGTCCGGGCCATTTCCGCCGACGGCTATGTGAATGCGGCGGCCATGTCCGCCCTGGAGATTGTCCGCCGGGCGGCGGAAATTCACCATTCTACCCCCACCGCCACGGCGGCACTGGGCCGGGGGCTTACCGCCGCCTCCCTGATGGGCAACATGCAGAAGGTGGAGGAGGGCTCCCTCACCCTGCAGATCCGGGGGGGCGGCCCCTTGGGGTCAATGGTGTGCGTGTCCGACGGGGTGGGCAATGTCCGGGGCTATGTTCAGAATCCCCAGCTGCCCCTGATGGAAAAGTATCCGGGGAAACTGGATGTTGGGGCAGCGGTGGGTACCGATGGCATGCTTACCGTGATCCGGGACTTGCAGATGAAAGAGCCCTACGTGGGCAGTACGGCGCTGGTATCCGGGGAAATTGCCGAGGACGTCACGGCCTACTTTGCTCAGAGCGAGCAGATTCCCACCGCCTGCGCCCTGGGGGTGCTGGTGGAGCGGGATCTGTCGGTGCAGGCGGCCGGGGGATACTTGTTTCAGCTGCTGCCCGGTGCGCCGGATGCCGTCATTGACCGGCTGGAGGCGGGCATTCGCCAGGCCGGGCCGGTGACGGGGATGCTCAGCCGGGGCATGACCCCGGAGGAGATCTTGCTGGCGGTCTGCCCGGATATGCAGATGCTGGAAACGACCCCGGTGGCCTACCGGTGCTACTGCTCCCGAAAGCGGGTGCAGGGGGCGCTGGTGAGTTTGGGCCGCCAGGAGCTGGCGGACATTGTCCGCGCCGGGGAGACGGTCCACGTGGGCTGCCAGTTCTGTGACGCAGATTACCAGTTCACGCCCCAGGAGATTGCCGGGCTGCTGGAAACGTTGTAGCCATGAAAAAGCGGCGCATCATTGGTCTGGCGGTGCTCTTGGGCCTGGGGGTTATTCTGTGGATGACCATGTACCGATATGCCGCCCTCATTCCCTGGGGCGTTGCCTTGGCATGGCTGGCGTTCCGGGGCTGCGCCGCCCTGGGTAGGCGGGGGCACAAGCTACCGGGGCGGATATGGACGGTGCTGCTGGTGCTGGTACTGGCGGCGGCGCTGCTCACCGGCGGACTGGTGCTCTCCGGCAGCCGGAGCGCCGGGGAGGCGGGCTACGTGCTAGTGCTGGGGGCGGGGGTGAATGGCACGGAGCCTTCCCTGGCTCTGACCCAGCGGCTGGAAGCGGCCCTGGCCTATTTGCAGGCCCACCCCCAGGCCCAGTGCATTGTGTCCGGGGGCATGGGGCAGGGGGAGCAGATCACCGAGGCCCGGTGCATGTTCAACTGGCTGACCCGGCAGGGGGTTGACCCGGCCCGGATCTGGCTGGAGGAACAGGCAACCTCCACCTGGGAAAATTTGGCCTTTACCCTGGCGCTGCTCCAGGAGAATACCGGCCGGCGGCCGGAGACGTTGGCGGTGGTGTCCAGCGAGTATCACCTGTACCGGGCCGGGCTGATGGCCCGGCAAATGGGGGTGCAGGCCCTGGGCGTGCCGGCAAATACCTATCCGGTGATTGACCGGATCTATTATACTTACCGGGAAATCCTAGCCCTGTGGGGGTACTGGATTTTTGGCATGACAAATTAAACGATGAAATGAAGGGATAGTTTACCATGGATTATGCCTATGCAACCAATGCCGCTACCATGGCGGCGGAACTATTGGCCATCGACAGCCCAACGGGATTTACCGACCGGGCGGCAGCTTGGGTACTGGCGGCTTTCCGGGGCATGGGCTACCCGGCAGAGCTGACCAGAAAGGGCGGCGTACTGGCGGATTTGGGAGGTCAGGGGGATGGCCTGCTGCTGGAGGCCCACACCGATACCCTGGGGGCCATGGTGGCGGAGGTGAAGGCCAGCGGCCGGTTACGGCTGACGCCCCTGGGGGGGATGCATCCCTGCAATGCCGAGGCGGAAAACGTCCGGGTGTACACCCGGGGCGGCCGGGTACTGGAGGGGGTGTGCCAGCTGTGCAACGCTTCTGTCCACGTGAATAAGGATTATGGCACCACCCAGCGCAGCTTTGACACCCTGGAGGTGCTGCTGGATGAAAAGGCGGACACTGCCGAGGAAACCAAGGCCCTAGGCGTTCAGGTGGGGGATATGGTGTGCTTCGACCCCAGAACGCGGATCACGGATACCGGCTATATTAAGAGCCGGTTTCTGGACGATAAGCTGTCTGTGGGGATTCTCCTGAGCTTTGCCCGGTACCTAAAGGATACGGGTATTACCCCGGCCCGGCATGTGTGGGTACATGTGACGGTGTATGAAGAGGTAGGCCATGGCGGCGCGGCTTCCGTCCCTGCCGGAGTTACCGAGGCCATTTCCGTAGACATGGGCTGCGTGGGGGAGGGGCTGACCTGCACGGAGCGGCAGGTGTCCATCTGCGCCAAAGATTCCGGCGGCCCCTATGCCTACCGGGTGGTGGGCGGCCTGATTGCCGCTGCCAAGGCCCAGGGGGCGGACTATGCCGTGGATGTATACCCCCACTACGGCAGCGACGTGGAGGCCACGTTAAGCGCCGGCAACGACATTCTCCATGGCCTCATCGGCCCCGGGGTGTATGCCTCCCATGGCTATGAGCGCAGCCATACCGACGGGGTGTACAATACCCTGAAGGTGCTGGCGGGCTACGTGCAGCCGTAACCGGCGCGGATTGCTGCCGTACCGCAGGGGTTACGGATTGCCGCGTCACTTTGCTCCTTGCAATGACAGTGGGGGAGGCGTCCCGGCGCCAAACACCTCTGCAACCACAGACGCGTGGCAAGGTTCTGCGCACCTTACGCGCCAAACGCGGCCTTGCACCCGCTGACACGCCACCGCCTTCAGCATGTCACTGCACCCCACGTCCTTGCACTCGCTGACACGCCTCTGCCTTCTGCATGTCATTGCGAACCAGTGCGCACACTGGTGTGGCAATCCGCATCCCCGCAGTGAAACTTGACAATTTGGCACCACTTCGGGCAAATCCGTATACACTTTCCCGTATTCGCTCAAAGTACTGCTCTCTGTCATGTGCTATCGC
>DVHJ01000072.1 GCA_018712145.1 Candidatus Faecousia faecigallinarum
TTTGCAGGGACGCGGCGATAGGCAGAAGGCAGGGGCATTTCTGCGGGTGCAAGGGGGTGCTGCTGGGTGAATGCGCAGGCGGGTGCGAAGTTGCCCCTGTAGTGCGTTCTTGCGGCGCAAACACACGGCAAGTCTCTGCATGTCATTGCGAGGAGCGCAGCGACGGGACAATCCGTACTCCTTGCGGCGGCGCAAAACGAAAAGCAATACTTTGGGCGAATACGCAGCTTTTACGAATTTGTCCTAAGGATTACCAGCTTGCCAAGTTTCTCTGCGGGGACGCGGATTGCCGCACCAGTGTGCGCACTGGTTCGCAATGACATGCAGAAGGAAGAGGCGTTGCTGCGGTTGTAAGGACGCTTTCCGGCAGTACCCTGGCAGCGCCCCCTGGCAAACGCAGACACCCGGCAAATTTCTGCCTGTCATTGCGAGGAGCGAAGCGACGGGACAATCCGTTCTCCTTGCAGCAGCACAAAACGAAAAGCCATTCTTCCCGGCACGCTGTCGAAAGGAGGCGCGTCAAGATTGAAACTCCATTTACGGGCGGACCCCCAATTCCGGGACGTGGAGGTGGAAATCCGGTGTCCCCAGGTGAACGAGGACATTTTGCGCATTGCCGCCATGCTTCGGGTGATGGACCGGAAGCTCACCGGCGCCATCCACGGGGAAATCCGCATTTTGGACCCAAAAACCGTGCTGTACGCCGACACCGTGGACAAAAAAACCTTCCTCTACACCAAGAATGCCGTGTTGGAAAGCGCCCTGCGGCTTTACGAGCTGGAAGATCAGCTGAAAGATGCGGACTTCTTCCGGATCGGGAAATCCTGCCTGGTGAATTTTGCCCGGATTTCCGCCATTCGCCCGGAGATGGGCGGCAGAATGCTGCTGACCATGGAAAACAACGAGCAGCTCTGGGTCTCCCGGCAATACGCCGGGGCGATCCGGGAAAAGCTGCGGCGCTTAGAAAGGAGCGGAAACCGATGAAAAAATGCCTCCGGTGGATCTGCCATTGGCTCTCCGGCACAGGATCCATGTTCTCCCTTTGTGTGGTGGCCTACGGCGCCGTCTGTCTGGCCGCCGGTGAAGCCGCGGTGCCCCTGGGTATGCTGGCCAGCTTGCTGCTGGCCTCCGGCGCAGGTACGCTGCTGCAGCTGCTGTTCTTCTCGCCCCGGCCCTTCCGGCGGATGGGCTACAGCCTGCGGCTGCTGTGCTTTGGCCTGGCGTATCTGCCCTGCCTTGCCGGCCTTGCCCTGGCGTTTTCCTGGTTCCCCCGGGAGGAAGCCGGCGCCTGGCTGATCTTTGTGGGGATATTCCTGGTGATTTTTGCCGCAGTGGCGCTGATTTATGAGGTGGCCTTCCGGATAAAGGGGGCGAAATACAACGGCCTGCTGGGCCAATACAAGAAAAATCTGGAAAAATAGCGGGCCTCAGGCCAGGCCCAGGCAGGTTTTCAGCAGGTCCAGGTGCTCCGGCGAGGGCTCCGTCAGGGGGAGGCGGCAGTGGCCCACGTCAAACCCGGCCAGGCGCAGCGCCGCCTTCACCGGAATGGGGTTCACCTCACAGAACATGGCGTCCATGGCCGGCATCAGCGCCGCCTGCAAGGCCCCGGCCTCCCGGTAACGCCCGGCCAGGCACAGGCCGGCCAGGCGGACCATGGTCTGGGGATACAGGTTGGACAGCACGGAAATCACCCCCTGGCCCCCCAGGGCCATGGTGGCCACCGTCTGATCGTCGTTGCCCGACCAGATGGAGAAGCCGTCTCCGCAGGCCTGGCGGATCCGGGCAACTTTGGCAATGCTGCCGGAGGCCTCCTTCACCCCGCAGATGTTGGGGTGTTCCGACAAAGCCCGGTACACCGGAACGGAAATGTCCACCCCGGTGCGGGACGGCACGTTGTACAACATGCAGGGTATCCCCGCTGCGCCGGCCATCTCGCTGAAATGGGCAATGAGGCCCCGGTCCGTGGCCCGGTTGTAGTAGGGGGTAACCAGGAGCAGGCCGTCGGCCCCCAGCCGGGCGGCCTCCCGGCTCAGGGCAACCCCGTGGGCGGTGTCGTTGGAGCCGGTTCCGGCGATGACCTTGCACCGGCCCCGAACATAGGAAACCGTGTGGGCAATCAGCTCCAGCTTCTCCTGATCGGTCATGGTGGCGGACTCGCCGGTGGTGCCGCAGACCACCACGGCAGCGATGCCGGCCTGCAGCTGCCGGTCCAGGAGTTGGTCATATACCTCCGTGTGGACAAAATCCAGGCGAAAGGGGGTAACCAGCGCCGTGCACGCCCCCTGAAACAGTGGCTTCATAAAATGATCCCTCCTTATGCCTATCCTATGCCCCGGCAGGCCGGTTTGGCCATTGCAATGCCGGGGAAAATGGACTATAATTTCCCGGTAGGATAAATTCATATTCCGGAGGAGAGCCATGAAAACACACGACTTTTGGTATGATTTGCCGGAGGAGCTGATTGCCCAGACGCCCCTTGCCCGGCGGGACGGGTCCCGGCTCCTGGCCCTGGACCGGCGCACCGGGAAAATGGCCCACCGGCATTTTTATGACATCATCGATTACCTGCGCCCCGGGGACTGCCTGGTGATGAACGACTCCCGGGTGCTGCCCGCCCGTTTGCTGGGCTGCCGCCCCACCGGCGGGGCGGTGGAGGTGCTTCTCCTGCGGGACCTGGGGTCGGACTGCTGGGAGTGCCTGGTAAAGCCCGGGCGGAAAATGCAGCCGGGGCAAACGGTGAGCTTCGGCGGCGGCGAGCTGACGGCCAACGTGCAATCCATGCAGGCCGACGGCAACCGGGTTATCCGCTTCCGGTACCAGGGCATATTCCTGGAAGTGCTGGCCAAGTTGGGGAAAATGCCCCTGCCGCCATACATCAAGGCGGAGCTGAAGGATCAGGAGCGGTACCAGACGGTGTATTCCCGGGCCCCCGGTTCCGCCGCCGCCCCCACCGCCGGCCTGCATTTTACCCGGGAATTGCTGGAGAAAATCCGGGCAAAGGGGGTAACCGAGGCCTTTGTTACCCTCCACGTGGGCCTGGGCACTTTCCGCCCGGTAAAGGCCGAGGAAATCACCCAGCACCACATGCACAGCGAGCTGTGCATGATGGGGGAGGAAACCGCAGCGCTGCTCAACGAAACCCGGGCAAAGGGGGGGCGCATCATCTGCGTGGGCACCACCTCCTGCCGGACCCTGGAATCTCTGGTCAATGCCGATGGTTCTTTCTCCCCCAAAAGCCAGTGGACGGATATTTTCATCTACCCCGGCTACCGGTTTAAGGCCATGGACGGGTTGATCACCAATTTCCACCTGCCGGAGAGCACTCTGATGATGCTGGTCTCCGCCTTCGCCGGCCGGGAATCCATCCTGGCCGCCTATGCCGAGGCGGTCCGGCAGCGCTACCGCTTTTTCAGCTTCGGCGACGCCATGTACATCGGGGACGTGGAATCCCCCGCAGCGCCGTAACCCAGGGCAGGCAAATTCGCCCCCTTGCACCCGCAAACCCCTTGCTGCCTTTTGCATGTCATTTCGTCCTTGCCCCGCACACACCTGCCAAGTTTCCGCATGTCCTCGCGCCAAATGCCCTTGCACCCGCGCACACCTACCCACCTTCAGCATGTCATTGCGAACCAGTGCGCACACTGGTGCGGCAATCCGCGTCCCCGCAGAGAAACTTTGCAAATTGGCAATTCTTAGGGCAAATTCGTAGTAGCTGCGTATTCGCCGGGAATAGTTGCTTTTCGTTTTGCCCTGCCGCAGGGGATGCGGATTGCCACGTCGCTTCGCTCCTCGCAATGACAGTGGGGGGAGGCCCTTGCACCCGCTGACACCCGGCAAGTTTCTGCGCACCTTGCGTGCCAAACGTCCTTGCACCCGCGCACGCCTGCCAAGTTTCCGCATGTCCTCGCACCAAACGTCCTTGCACCCGCGCACACGCCTCTTCCTTCAGCATGTCATTGCGAACCAGCGCAAAATGGGAACCGGGGCGCAATGACATGCTAAAACTTGCTGGGTATCCGCGTGTGTAAGGGGGCGCTAAAGTTCTGCCGGGACAGGGGGGCTAATTCAGCATATTCACCCGGTTTTTCTCCGGGCCGCCTTTTCCGCCGCCGCCGGTTCTCTGCCCGTACCCTGCCTGGCGCAGGGCCGCCAGGAAGGTCTCCGCCGCCTGGCCGGTGATGCCCCGCTGGGCCATCCAATCCTCCAGCGCCGCCGAGCCGATGGCCCAGGTGTTCCCCGAGCTGAGGTAGCTCTCCGCCCAGGCTTTGGCCTGGCTGTCGGTCATGGCGCTGCTGCCACTGCGGCTGCTACTGCCGCGGCTACTGCCGCCGCTACTGCCGCCGCTCTGGGCCTGGGCTTGGCTAGCCGCCCACTTCTCCCGGTCGAAGTCCATCTCCGCCTGCCAGTTTTCCTGGGCCTGCTGCCGCAGGGCCTCCTGCTGCCAGTAGTTCAGCAGATCCAAAAACGCCTGGTAGTCCTGGGCCCGGCTGCTTTCGTACCGGTCCTGGGCCAGGCCGTATTCCGACAGCCACTGGCTGTAGGCCTGGGCATACCGCTGGTAGTCCCGCTCCTCCAGCCCCAACAGCCGGTCATACTGGGCCTGGAGCGCCTCCCCCTGGCGGGTGTACCGGTCCAGGGCCTGGCCGTAGAGCTGGGGGGTCACCTCCGCCAGCTGGGCCAAATACTGGTGATAGCTCTGCTGCCCGGCGGCCTGGCTGTAAGAGCTGCCGTAGCCCCCGGTGAGGGCGGCGGCCTGGCCCATGGTGTCGGCCATGGCCAGACGGCCCTGGCGCTGGTACTGCTGCCGGTACTGCTGGTACAGTGGGTCGTTGGCCAGATCGTAGGAGAAGTCCGGCCGGTTCATGATTTGATCATACAGCTCCTCCAACTCCTGGGCATAGCTGCTGGTGTACTCCCCCGGGCGGCGGCCGGCCACCGCCTCCAGGGCGGACTTGTCCTGCTGCACCTGGTCCGAGGGGACGTAGTCCGCCGGGGTACTCTGGGCCGTGACCTGAGGGACAGCCGCCGCCTGGGAGACTTGGGGGGCCGCCGCCTGGGAGATTTGGGGGACGGCCTGGGCCGCCAATTCCGCCGCCTGGGCCGCCGGTTTCTTTCGCTTAAGTGCCATGATGTTCCTCCTTTTTCCGCATGTCATTGTGAACCGCGCCCTTGCAACCGCAGACGCGCTGCCGCCTTCTGCATGTCATTGCGAACCAGTGCAAAATGGGAACCGGGGCGCACCTGTGCGGCCCGGAGAAGGCGATGCAGCAAAGCGACTTAAGACCTGGCTTTTCTCCGGAAAAGCCGGGGCGAAGGATGCGCAGCTTGTATCGCCGAGGTGTGGCAATCCGCGTCCCCTGCCCAGGGTGTCCATTGCGGAAACGTCCTTACAAACGTAGCCACGCCCCCGCCTTCTGCATGTCATTGCGAGCCAGTGCGCGCACTGGTGTGGCAATCCGTTCTCCTGCGGCAATACAAAACGAAAAGTAACAATTTGGGCAAATCCGTGGGTCGCTACGAATTCGCCCTAAGTGCTACTTTTTCTTGCCTTTTTCTGCGGGGCGCGGATTGCGAACCAGTGACCGATGTCACTGGTTCGCAATGACATGCGGAAACTTGCCAGGTGTCCGCACAGTACCGGTGCACTGCTGGGCTAAAACTTGCTGGGTGTCCGCACAGTACCACCGCCCCGCCTGGCCTCCCATCGGCCGGATATTTCCCCGGCTTTCCCCCATGGGCTGTGTGGGGGCATTTTGTTGCCCAAGTCAGCCCGAACAGGCGAAAAACTGGTAAAAATTGGCAGCCATTCATGGGACAATTAGGAAAAATAAGGATTGACATCCAAAAACAGACGGGGTATAATAAACGCATCTGTAGAGAATTGCACTTTCCCTGCCTTCGGGGCAGCTGGGGAACTGCCCCTACGGAGAACTTTCACTTATGCAAAGAGGAGGTATTTTTCATGAAACGCACCAAACGAACCTGTCTGACCAGGATTCTCGTACTTGTGTTGGTGGTTGCCATGCTGACGCCTACCACGCTAGCTGCGGGTTCTGGGTTTGGCTTGAGTAGCTGGTTCCAGGGGATCTGGGACCGGTTTGTGGGCTGGTTCCAGCCGGTACAGCCGGAAGTGCCGGAAGAACCGGAGGTTCCCGCTGCGGAGCTGACCGTGGTGGAATCCCCCGACACCGTGGACAATGGCGACGCCCTCCGGGCCAGTACATATGCTTTGGGGGACACTGCGGCTCCCCTGGCGGATGGCACGACAAAATATTTTCCTGTCACGCTGTTCGACTATGAGGCCGATGAGATTAACGCCGTAACACATGCCATGGAATATGAAGCGAATCCTTACTTGGATGAGTGGTCCGGCCTATATTTTAACGATGGCAACCCACAACCTATAGCCTATACATATTCCCAAAATGGAGGTTATGTAGCCGCTGCTACACTTGAATACAGTCGGTACGGGTATGCTACTTATGAAAACAGTGGATATTATTATCCTGATGGGAATGGCAATTACTACGAAGTGACCGATATTAGCTGCGAACGATATTGGTGGTTTGGCAGCTATGCATATAACTGGACAATCCGTTGTGACAGTGGGACCTTTTACCCGCACGGAAGTACAATTACCCTTTACCGAAGCACCTCCGCTCAGACGGACGAGCTACCTTTTGCCGACCACAATTTCTGGACGGGTTCGAAAACCCGCTGGCACGATGGAAACGGGAACAAAACTTACAGCGGACTGGTGGAAGACCGGCTGGTCAACGGCGACATTCAGTTCACCGTGACTGAACCGGGCATTTTCACCAGCGGCAGTGATGTGGATGGCAAGACTGTATACTATAACGTGGGTTTGCCTTTCGCATATGATGAGAGCGAGCATTCATATACATTTGACTCTGATGAATTTGCTGCCTTCGGATCGGACAACGGTACGGGTACTGCTGGCCCGGTGACCAGCAATACAAATATGTACCATAGCGAAAGAAAACAACAGATTTATTATTATGAGTCAGGCCGCTATACAACAAAACCCTTTGGCGATGGCAGTAGCAATGCCTGGATGCCGTTTAACCAAAACGACTACGAAGTGCTTGACACAGAGGGCAATTTCCATTTTGGCATGAAGGCGGTTATCCCCTTCACCATGACCGAAGATGGATATTTGCTGGATGGTACTACGCCCATTACCTTTGAGTTTTCCGGCGATGACGATGTGTGGGTATTCATTGATGGCGTTCTTGTTCTGGACATTGGCGGCATTCACAACCGCCTCTCCGGTACGCTGAATTTTGCAGAGAATACTTGGGCGCTGAGCAAACCTTCCTCCAATACTGCGGAAGGGGTCATTGATGATGCAAACCATGCTGCTCTGAGCGGAACTCTGTTCAATGTAGATGGCCAGACAGGCCTGCTCAATCAGACCCTTGCGTCTTTTGCTGCTCAGGATGAGCACCAGCTCACCATTTTCTACCTGGAGCGCGGCGAAGGCTCCTCCAACTGCCGGATTAGCTTTAACCTCCCGGTGAAGGACTCGGTTTCCGTCACCAAGCAGGTTTCCACAACGGATAGTGAGGGCATGACCTTGGGCGATGAAGCCTTGAGGGCTGCACAGAACAGGGATTTCACCTTTACTTTGTATAAGGATGACGACGCCGTGGCTAACCGGAATTATAGCCTGCTGGACTCCACCGGCGCATATGTGGCAACGCGTTCTACCGACAGCAACGGTAAATTTACGTTACGTCACGGAGAAACCGCTAAGTTTGTCGGGGAAATTAGTTCGACCTATCCCGGCAATAGCTACTACGTGGTAGAGGATGTGCCGGCAGGTTGGGTAACGCCTGACTTCACGGAAAGTGCCACAGGCGCAAATGACGCGAAAATTTCGGATGATACACTCCCTTCTGGAACCTCTCAAACGGTTACCATGCAGGGCGGCATTGAATCCGAGGATAGCATTACCTTTGTCTGCACCAACACCCTTATCCATAAAGATGGAACCTCTTTGACCCCGGCCAATGACACCATTGTGGTTGACTATGGCCTGCCGGTGGAAGTGGATGTACTGGCCAATGATATTGTCACTGGCGGGACCAAATCTCTTGTGAAGGTCACAGGTGGCACATACGGCACAGCGGTGATCACTGGGGAGGGCAAGATCCGCTATACGCTGAACCAGCCGCTGGCCAGTATTGAAACCTTGACTTATACCGTGAAGGCCACGGCCGATGGTGGTGTGGAGGGTGACAACAAAGAAGCTACGGCTACTTTAACCATCATCCCGGCTACGGTGATGTACTATGAAGAGAACTTTGCCACCATGGTTACCTATAGCAGCGACTGGACCTCAAGGGGTGAGCCGGATGGTGAACTTCAGGAAACCGGAGTTGTGGGTACATCGAACGACAGCCCTTATGGCTCCGATGCTGCCTATCTAAAGGATAACGGCGACAGCAATGGTACGTCAATGTACGCGAATACTGACAATGTTGGAAGCCAGTACTTTAGCTACACCTTCACAGGGACAGGGACATCCTTCTTTGCCCGTACCACCAATAATACCGGCTACATTGAAGTAAAAGTCTATGCGGGCGCGGACACTACGGGAAAACTTTTGACTACATGGCACCGGGATACGCGGTTTAAGAATGACGAGGGTAAGACCCTGTATAATATCCCTGTCTTTACTTGGGACGCTGTAGATGCTGCTTTAGGCTATGGCACCTATACGGTTCGCGTTAGCGTAGCTGGCAATACTGGTGATCGTTTCGGTTCTGAGTTCTGGCTGGATGGCATCCGGGTCATTAATCCGCTTAATCCTGAGGAACTGCCTGCTGTAGCGGACAGAGCTTACAGTGATGATGGTGAAGCGATGATGGATGTGGCAACCCTTCGGGATAAGCTCCTAACCGACAACGTCACAGTAGACCCGGATACCGGCGAAGTTGACTGGGATGGCGAGCACTTTGTGCTGTTTACAGATATTGATGGTGAGCTTATCACTGCTGGAGAGTATAAGAGCATCGGCCCTAAGGAAGAAGTTTATTTGGCAAAGAGCCAGTCGGTGACCTTCTCCCTGCGCAATTGGGATACCAATAGCAACCATGTTTGGCTGGGCATGAAGGCCCCCATGGGCAGTGCTACTGTGGAAATTGACGGCGTGGAGCAAGAGGTAACCAATACAGCTGACTGCTTCTATGCGCTGACGGCCCGGGATATTTCCACTGCGGATGATGGCAGCACGGTTGTTACCTTTACCATCACCTGCACCAGTGATAACGTGATTTCTCTAACCAATATCAAGGTTTCCGGAGACGCGGAATTTACGGTAATCAACCAGGAGAATTTTGAAGGTGAGACACAGCCGTAAGGGGATGCGCTTTTCCTACGGAACCATCGGAAAGAGGTGAAACCATGAAGAAACCCTATCAGTCGCCCACCTTGCTGGTGGAATGCTATGCTTTAGATGAGAGTATCGCTAGCAATTGTGCATGGGTGATTAAGTTTGGCCCGGCAGATGAAGCAGGTGGTAAAGATGCGTGTGACGGCTACGTTGATTTTCAGAGCGTAAAGCCC
>DVHJ01000073.1 GCA_018712145.1 Candidatus Faecousia faecigallinarum
AGTATTACTGACTGGCAAAGTTTCTCTGCGGGGAAACGGATTGCCGCACCAGTGTGCGCACTGGTTCGCAATGACATGCAGAAGGAAGGACGTGTGCGCGGGTGCAAGGACGTGGCGCGCAATGACATGCAGAAGACAGAAAGGCGTCTGCGCTTGCAAGGACGTGGCGCGCAAGGTGCGCGGAAACATGCCGGGTGTCAGCGGGGGCAAGGCACTGGTTCGCAATGACACCTCCCCCCCTGTCATTGCGAGGAGCGAAGCGACGTGGCAATCCGTTTCTCCTGCGGTAGGACGGAGGGGAGAGCAGTACTTTGGGCGAATACGGGAAAGTGCATACGGATTTGCCCGAAGCAGTGCCAGGTTGCTAGGCTTCTCTGCGGGGAGAACGGATTGCCGCACCAGTGTGCGCACTGGTTCGCAATGACATGCAGAAGGCGGGGGCGTTGCTGCGTTTGCAAGGCGGTGGTTTGCAATGACATGCAAAAGACGGATGCGCGTCTGCGGGGGCAAGGACCGGTTTACTTTCTTCTTGCGGTAGCACTTCCGTTTTCCGGTGACAACATGACCATTTCTATTTTCTGGCGGCAGTATGACCACTTCCACTTTCTGGTGATAAAATGAACATTTCCATTGACCATCCCAATCCCAAGCAGCGGCTGGCCCTACTGGCGGGCAGCCGCTATGTGGCCTACGGCGGGGCCAGGGGCGGGGGCAAATCCTGGTTCGTCCGGACCAAGGCGGTGCTCCTCTGCGCCAGGTATCCCGGCATCAAGTGTCTGATCACCCGCCGCACCTACCGGGCCCTGACCAACAACCACATCGTCCCCCTGGCCGCCCTGCTGGGCAATGCCGTCAAGTACAACAAAACCGAAAAGGTGTTCACCTTCCCCAACGGCTCCGCCATCTGGTTTGGCTACTGCGACAGCGAAGGGGATCTGGCCCAATATCAAGGGGCGGAGTACGACATTTGGTTCGCCGACGAGGCCGGGCAGATGCCGGAGGCCTGGCTGCGGCAGATTGACGCCTGCGTCCGGGGAGCCAATCCCAACCCCAAACGGACCTACTACACCCTGAACCCCGGGGGCCCCTCCCACGGCTATTTCAAGCGGCTGTTTGTGGACCGGAACTTCCGCCCCGGGGAAAATCCCCAGGACTACACCTTTATTCAGGCCCTGGTCACCGACAACCAGGCCCTGATGGCCAGCCAGCCCGGCTACCGGGACACCCTGGCCCAGCTGCCCCCCAAGCTCCGGGACGCCTGGCTCTATGGCCGGTGGGACGTGTACGAGGGGCAATTCTTCGAGGACTTCTGCCCCGATCCCCCGGCGGACAAAGGGGATCCGGACACCCTGCGCCGGCAGCGCCGGTGGTGCCACGTGATTGCCCCCTTCGATATCCCCCGAAGCTGGACCCTCTACCGCTCCTACGACTGGGGCTATGGCAAGCCCTTTTCCGTGGGCTGGTGGGCGGTGGACTACGACGGGGTACTTTACCGCATCCTCGAGCTATACGGCTGCACCGAAACCCCCAATGAAGGGGTGCGCTGGACGGTGGACCGGCAGATGTCGGCCATCCGCCGGCTGGAGGGGGAACATCCCTGGCTAAAAGGCCGGGAGATCATTGGCATTGCCGACCCATCCATTTGGGACGGCTCCAAGGGCGAGAGCGTGGCGGACACGGGGATCAAATACGGGGTGTATTTCTCCCCCGGGGTGAACCAGCGGATCCCCGGCTGGATGCAGGTCCACTACCGGCTGGCCTTCGACCAGGAAGGCTACCCCCGGATGTATGTGTTCCAAGGCTGCGCCGCCTTTATCCGCACCATCCCCCTGCTCACCTTTGACCGCCACCGGCCGGAGGACCTGGACACGGAAGGGGAAGACCACGTGGCCGACGAGGTGCGCTACATGTGTATGGCAAGGCCCATCCGGCCGGTGCAACCCCCGGCCCCGGCGGCCACCTTCTGCGACCCCTTAAATCTCATGAATAAGGAGACGGTTTAACATGGATAAACTGCCCATCGGCCCGGCCCAGTGCCAGGCCTTTACCCGCCGCCTGGAAACATACCGGGCAGGCAAGCGTGCCCTGGACGCCAGAATTGTGGCGGCGGAGGAGTACTGGAAGCTCCGCCACTGGCGTGCCCTGCGGCCCAACAACCCCGGCGAACCGGAGCCTGCCTCCGGCTGGCTGGTGAACACCATCCTCTCCAAACACTCCAACGCCATGGACGCCTACCCGGAGCCGGTGTGCCTGGCCCGGGAGGCGGCGGATCAGCCGGAGGCGGAGACATTGACCGCCATTTTACCGGTGATTCTGGAGCAAAACGACTTTAACCGGGTGTGGTCGGAGGTGTGGTGGTATAAGCTGAAATCCGGCACCGGGGTGTACGGCGTGTTCTGGGACCCCAACAAGCTGGGGGGCCTGGGGGACATCACCCTGGAGAAGGTGGATGTGCTGAACCTGTTCTGGGCCCCGGGGGTGAAGGACATTCAGGCCTCCCCCTACCTGTTCCACGTGACCCTGGAAGACCGGGAGACCCTGGAGGGGGCCTACCCCAGCCTCCGGGGCAAGCTCACCACCCAGCCCACCCTGGTGCGCCAGTACAAAACCGACGAGGCCCCCCTGAACCAGGACAAGGCGGCGGTGGTGGACGTGTACTATAAGGCGGGCAATCTGCTGCACTACTGCAAGTACGTGGGGGAAACCGTCCTCTTCGCCACGGAAAACGAGGAAGGGTTCCGGGACCGGGGGCTGTATGACCACGGCAAGTACCCCTTTGTCTTCGACCCGTTATTTCCGGAAGAGGGGTACCCCAACTGCGGCTACGGGTATGTGGACCTGTGCGCCGACGCCCAGAACACGGTGGACATGCTGAACAACTGCATTTTGCAGAACACCGTAGCCGCCGCCACCCCCCGGTGGTTCCTCCGCCTGGACGGTGGGGTGAATGAAAGCGAGTACGCGGATCTCACCAAGAAGTTTGTCCACGTGGCCGGGCGGCTGGGGGAGGACAGCGTGAAGCAAATCACCCAGGAGCCTCTGCCCGGGGCCTGCCTGACCTACCTGCAAATGAAGGTGGATGAAATTAAGCAGGTCTCCGGCAACCGGGACGTGAACAACGGCTCTTCTGCCTCGGTGACGGCGGCATCGGCCATCGCCGCCCTCCAGGAGGCGGGCAACGGCCTGAGCCGGGACATGATCGGGGCGGGGTACCGGGCGTTCCGGCAAGTGGTGGAGCTGTGCATTGAGCTGATCCGGCAGTTTTACACCCTGCCCCGGAAGTTCCGGATTCTGGGCCGGGCCGGGGGCTGGGACTATGTGACCTACGGCAACGGGGGACTGACCTGGCAGCAGCTGCCCCAGGGCCTCCGGCTGCCGGTGTTCGACATTCAGGTCCAGGTGCAGAAGCAGGCGGAGTACACCCGCCAGGCGGAAAACGACCTGGCAGCCAAGCTGTTCCAGCTGGGGGTGTTTGACCCGGCCAGGGTGGAGCAGTCGTTGCTGCTGCTGTCCATGATGGAGTTTAAGGGGAAGCAGGAGCTGATCCGCCGGCTGATGCAGGCGGCCCAGGCCCGGGCGCCCCAGCCCCTGCCGGGGGCGGTGGCGGAGGGGGCCCGGGGGGAGCACCCCTTTGTGGAAAAGGCCCGGGCGGTGGCCCAGGGATGATCCGGGGGGCGTATGGCCCCGGCTGGCTCCGGCTCCGGGGCCATGCCGGGTACGGCCCGCCGGGGCAGGATATCGTCTGCGCCGCCGTCACCATTTTGGCGGAGACTTTGGCCCAGTTGACCCCGGAGGCCCGGCTGGGGCCGGGGGAGGCGGAATTTGCCTGGGGCCCGGAAAACCAGGGGGCGGCGGAGTTCGCCCTCACCGGCCTGCGCCGCCTGGCGGCGGACTACCCCCAGTGCCTGCGGCTGGTTAGCGCCGGAGGGGCAGATACGGTATAATCGGGACGGAAAGACGGCGAAGTGTTCGCAGGTGCAAGGGCGCTTTTCCGGCAGCGCACCGGTATGATGCGGCCACGCGGCAAGTTACTGCATGTCATTGCGAGGAGCGAAGCGACGGGGCAATCCGCATCTCCTGCGGTAGGGCATAGCAGAGAGCAGTGCCTAAGGCGAATACGTAAGGCGTTACGAATTTGCCCGAAGTAGTGCCAGGTTGCCAAGTTTCTCTGCGGGGAAACGGATTGCCGCACCAGTGTGCGCACTGGTTCGCAATGACATGCAGAAGACGGGTGCGTGTCA
>DVHJ01000074.1 GCA_018712145.1 Candidatus Faecousia faecigallinarum
AGTTGCCAGGTTTCCCTGCGGGGAGAACGGATTGCCACACCAGTGTGTGCACTGGTTCGCAATGACAACCGGGGAGCGTGGGTGCGAATTCGCCCAAAGTATTGCCAAGTTGCCAGGTTATCCTGCGGGGACGCGGATTGCCACACCAGTGTGCGCACTGGTTCGCAATGACATGCAGAAGACGGGCAGGTGCCAGCGGTTGCAAGAACGTAGTTCGCCAGGAATTTTATGCTTCCCCACCTTTTTCCTATTCCAAACGAATATCCCTGCGGGCCAGCCCAATGGAAACCACCGTACCCTGGCCGGGGGTGGAGCGGACGCAAATGGTGTGGCCCAGCTGCTCCAGGGTGCGCCGGCACAGGTAAAGGCCAATGCCGGTGGAGCGTTTGTCCGTCCGGCCTATCTGCCCGGTGTACCCTTTTTCAAAAATCCGGGGCAAATCCTCCGGGGCGATGCCGGTGCCAGTGTCGGCGACGGTCAAATGGTCCGGGCCTTCCAGCGCTACGGTAACCCCGCCTTGGGCAGTGTACTTTACCGCGTTGGAGAGGATTTGCTCCAGGGCAAAAGCCAGCCATTTTTCATCGGTGACTACCCGGTAGTTTGTGGGGGTAAAAGTCAGCTTCAGCCGCTTGCGGATAAAAGACGGGCCGAATTTCCGCAGCACCTGGCGCACAATGCCGTCTAAGTCGTAGGACTGAATGAGAAAGTCGGTGGTGGGGCTGTCCAGCCGGAGATACCCCAGCACCATTTCCACATATTGCTGGATCTGGAACAGCTCCTGGCTCAGGCCGCTCCGGGTAGGCTGCTCCTCCGCCTGCAAAATCAGCTGCATGGCGGCAATGGGGGTTTTGATTTGGTGAACCCAAAGGGTGTAGTACTCGGTCATCTCTTGGAACCGGCTGCGCTCCTGGACATCCAGGGCTTGCTTGGCCTGGAAGAGATTGCCCAGCAGGATTTGGTATTGTTTTTCCATCTCCGTAGCCGGGGCAGGTAAATTGTCCAGGGTGACCAGGATTTCCTGCTCCAGGTGGGCCAGGCGGCTGTGCCGCCGGCGCCAGCAAATCCCATCCCAGACGGTAAAGCCGGCCAGCACCATGCCGCAGATGGCCGACGCGTAGGCAACTGCCCCCAAGGGCAGGCGGAACAGGGCCAATACCACCAGAAAAATCAGCAGGCACAAGCCGCCAATCAGAAAAACCTTCCGCCGGTCGTAGAAATAGCCCCCCATTATGTGTCCTCCACCAGATAGCCCAGTCCCTTTTTCGTGACAATCAAGCCGTCCAGCCCTGCCTGCTCCAGCTTCCGCCGGAGCCGGGCCACGTTGACGGTCAGGGCGTTTTCATCCACATAGTCGTCGGTTTGCCAGAGCCGCTCCATCAGGGTATCCCGGCTGACGACCCGTCCCTTTTGCTCCAGCAAGGTCTGCAAAATCCGGCATTCGTTTTTGGTCAGGGGGATTTTTTCCCCGCCGGCCTGGAGACTCGCCGCCGCCGTATCCAGTACGGCGCCACGGGCTTCCAGCTTGGGCGACGGCGCGCCGAAGGCGTAGGACCGCCGCAGCAGGGCCTGGATTTTGGCCAACAATACCGGCAGGTCAAAGGGCTTGCAAATAAAATCGTCTCCGCCCAAATTCACGGCCATAATAATGTTCATGTTGTCCGATGCGGAGGAGAGGAAGCAAATGGGCACCTGGGAAACTTTCCGGATTTCTTCGCACCAGTGGTAGCCGTTTCGATAGGGCAGGCCGATGTCCAGCAATACCAGGTGAGGGGAGAACTGGCGAAATTCCGCCATGACCTGCCGGAAATCCTGGACGCACCAGACGCTGTACCCCCACACGCTTAACTGATTTTCCAAGACGCGGACAATGGCAGGATCATCCTCCGCCAGAAAAATACGAAACATCCGTAGCGCTCCTTTCCTGCCGCCGGATCACACGGCGCTTTTGTAAAACCGAATCAAAAATTGTGCGCCGCCTTGGATGCGGTTGGCGGCCTGAATGGTGGCGTTCTGGGCGGTGAGGATCATTCTGGCCAGGGACAGGCCGATGCCTACGCTTTGCGCGGCGGCATTTTTGCCCCGATAGAACCGGTCAAACAAGTGGGGCAGATCTTCCGGATCAATGCCGCTGCCGGTATCCCAGATGATCAGCTGGGTATACAGGGGGGATTCGGACAGCTCGGCGGTGATGCATCCCCCGGCGGGGGTGTGCTCCATACAGTTTTTGAAAATGTTGCCCAAGGCCTCGGTGGTCCAGCTGAGATCCCCCAGAATCTGCCCCTGCCCCTGAATGCGCAAGGTCTGCCCGGCCAGCTCCATGGCGATGGCCAGGGGTGCGGCGGCCTGTTCCACCGCCTGGGCCAGGTCCACCGGCTCCCGCCGGAGCTGGGCCACCCCGGCATCCAGCCGGGACATCCGCAGCAGGGCGGACACCAGCCAGTCCAGCCGCTCCAGCTGGCGGCGAAGCTCCCGCCCGGCCTGGCGGCGTTTTTCTTCCGGCAGCCCGCTGCCGGCCAACTGGGCGCCCAGCAGATTCAGGGCAGTGAGGGGGGTGCGGATTTGATGAGAAATGTCTGCCAGAAAGCCGGAGAGGCGGACCTTGTCCTTGGCCAGCAGATCCGCCTGATCCAATAGCTGGCCAATCAGCTTGGTGAGCTGGCTGTGCAGGACGGACCAGGCCCCCTCGGTATAGGCGTCCAAATTCACTGCGGTATTGCCATGAAGCAGGCGGTCCAGATCCTGGCACAGCTGCTCCATGGTTTTGTACCGCCGCCAGGCAAACCCTGCCGTCAGCAGGAAAAATGCGGCGCACAGGGCCAGAGCCAGAATCCCCGCCTCCAGGGACAGGGCGAAACCGGCGGCGCCGCCGGCCAGGGTAAAAAGGCCCAAGACCGCCGCTTGCCGCCGGAAGCCGGGATCTTGCCGGAGCTTCAAGGCGCTTCACCTGCCTGATACCCCAGCCCCCGGACGGTACGGATCAAGGTGGGGTTTTGTGGGTCCGGTTCGATTTTGTCCCGCAGCCGCTTAATGTACACGGTGAGGGTGTTGTCCGTCACGTAGTCCCCGGCCAAATCCCAGATTTCATCCAAAATCCGGCTCCGGCTGAGGACGGCGCCGGGATGGTTGAGAAACAGGAGCAAAAGCCGGTATTCCAGGGGGGATAGGGTCAGGGGTTTACCGGCAAGGGTGGCAGTGCACCGCACCGGGTCCACCCGGACCGGTCCCAGGGTCAGCTGAGGCGGGGCCGAGGCGCTCCGGCGCAGCACGCCCCGAATGCGGCTGACCAGTTCCCGGGGCCGGAAAGGCTTGGCAATATAGTCGTCGCCCCCTAAGTCCAGCCCGGTGACGGTGCTGATTTCATCGTCCAGCGCCGTCAGAAAAATTACGGGAATGTTATACTGGGCTTTGATGGCGCTGCATAGGGCAAAACCGCTGCCGTCCGGCAGGCCCACGTCCAGCAGCGCCAGCTGGATATGCCCAGCGGCCAGCTGGGCCATGGCTTGCCGCTGGCCGCCGGCAACGGAAACGGAAAATCCTTCGCTCCGGAGAAAATCGGAAAGAGTAGAGACGATCACCGGATCGTCTTCTACCAATAACAGCTCTGTCATGCCGGCCTCCTGTTGATGATGGTGAATGATGGAGATATCATAGCACACCAGCCCGGCGCTTTCAACCGGCCGGCAAAGGAACAATCCGCCATTGACAAGGGCCGGATTTCTGCAATACAATAGCGGCATACGTAAAGGGGAGTGGTGCCATGAACGTCAGAGTGTTTCCCAAACCCTGTTACTTTGCGGAATCAGTCTACTTGCTGTACGCATTTGTTAACCGGTTGTCCCTGGATGATCAGTACAACAGAATCATTCGAAATTATCGATTTTATCCGGAAGCGGAAAATGATCCGGGGCGAAACCGGATCCAGACGCTAATCCAAATTTCCCAGACGGTGACAGCGGATCTGGACCCGGAGAGTCCACGCCTTCGGTATTTTTTTGAGCGGCTGTCCGGCACAGACAGAAAGACCGGCTGCTGCCTTGCTCAGATTATGCTGGTGACCATCTCGCTGGAAAGCAGTGAAATTGACGATTTTGCCCAGCAGCTGCTGGAGGGTTACCGCAATATCGAGGCCAGAGGCTTTAAAATCAACGATATGAATCAGTTGGGCCTAGTGCTGGAGCGGCGGGACGTCCAGGAGGAGCCGGAGTCCCTGCCCCAGCAGTTGGAGCGTTTGCCCTGCAGCGTTGAGGCCAAGTGGGAGATCCTCCGGGTGCTGACCAGTTTCCCGGAACACTTACAGGAGCTGACGGAGCTGATTCGTCCGGTGGCGGCGGGGTTGAAAGCGGCGGAGCAAACGTTGATGGAGATGAGCGCCCAGCCCCTGGCCCGGTGGACCGGCTATTTTCAAACCCATACGGTGGACGATTTTTCTACGGAGATTTTTAACACCACGTTTCTGTTTGCGGAGGACAATACCCCCCATGAGATTTGGCTGGGCGTCTGGAACTTTAATCCCTTTGGCGCCTGGTCTGAGTGGTGGCCAATCCCCACCGGAAAAGCCAGGGTGGCCTATATCGGCGGGAGCCTCAGCCTGGACCTGGCCTTTGCCCGGAAAAACCAGCCGGACAGCGAGACCCTTTGCACCATGGCCAGATCCTTGGGCAGCAAGGACAAGCTGGAGATTTTGCGGCGGTGTGCCCAAAGCCCCAGCACGGCGGCAAAGCTGGCGGCGGCGATGAACTTGAACTCCGGTACCGTCTCCCGGAACTTATATAGCCTGTACAAGCTGGGGCTTTTGGAGACGAGGGATGACGGGGAGCGGGTAAATTATGTGACGAGGCTGGATGCGATTCATCAGCTGTTTCGTTGGATTGCGGATTATATAGGCGGCAGCTGAACAAAATTCGTCATATAGGGACACTTTAGCCGACTGCCTTGTCATTCGCGCTAATGCAGAATCTGGTCAATAAAACATACAAAAATTGAAAAATAGGGCTTGTATTTTCTGGGCGGGTGTGGTACTGTATACACAAACCTGTAAAAAATGCAGGAGAAATTTTGGGCATGCTGCTAAATTTGCAGGTGACGCCGAATCTAACTGCCTGCCAGGCTAAGCTGACCTGGGCCGGGCCGGCAGTGAGATTGTGCACCGGAAACGGTACACACAACACCCATATGAAATCAAGGAGGAAACAGTAAACATGAGAAGTAACGCTAAGCGGCTTTTCTCTCTGCTGCTGGCAGCGGTTCTGGTCTTTTCCCTGAGCCTGGCTGCCTTCGCCGCAGATGGAGAGTCCCTGCTCACGCTGAAGCCAACGGCAGACAGCGTGATTCATGGCAACGCTGTTACGGTGGCCGTGGATGCAACCGCAGCCGGCGTTGTTGCAGACGGTAAGCTCACCTTCAGCTATGACAGCACGCTGTTGAGCTTTGCCGGTGTGCAGGCCGGGACGGCCTGGCCGGAAACTGCTGACCTGAGCCTGCAGGCCAACGGTGGAAAGCTGGGCACGGTTGTGGTTGCCTTTGCCGGCGTTGAGGCGGCCCAGGCCGGCACGATTTTCACCCTGAACTTCACTGCTGTGGAAAAAGGTCAGTCCACGGTCAGTCTGGACGGGGGCTACATCACCGGCGCTAACGGCTATACCCTGACGGCCCAGTGCCAGGTCAGCGGCCAGTGCCCGGCCAGCCAGTTTACCGACGTAGATCTGGATGCGTACTACCACGAGAGCGTTGACTTCGTTGTGGGTAACGGGTACATGATCGGGGTGGGCAACGGCCTGTTCGCGCCGAACAACGACATGACCCGGGCTATGCTGGTGATGCTCCTGTATCGTTTGGCAGGCAATCCGGAAGTGTCCGGTACCGTTCCCTTTACCGATGTGCAGGAAGGCCATTATTTCTACACCGCTTTGGTCTGGGCCTATGAATCCGGCATTGCCAAGGGCATGACCGAGGAATTGTTTGTGCCCAACCGGCCGGTGACCCGGGAGCAGATGGCCACCTTCTTTGCCCGGTATGCCGGATACTGCGGCATGACCACGGAAACCGAAGGCGATCTGGCCGGCTTTGTGGATGCCGGTGAGGTCAGCGGTTATGCGGTGGAGAGCATGACCTGGGCCGTTGAGGCAGGCCTGATTGAAGGCGTGTCCAGTGAGGAACCCACCCTCAGACCCAAGGGCAGTTCTACCCGCGCCCAGGTGGCCGCCGTTGTGATGCGGTTTGCCGCCCTGGGACAGTCTTAAGAAAGGCAGGGAATGGATCATGAAAAAAAGAATCCTGTCTCTTGTGTTGGCCCTGGCCCTGGTGCTCACCGGGGTGCCCATGACCTTTGCCGCCACCAGCGGCTTCTCCGCCAATGCGCCCCAAACCCAGGAAAACACCACCGGTCCCCTGAAGATGGCGGTGGACACCGTCGAGGAAACCGTTCCAGCTTCCGGCCTAAGCAGCCAGGCGGTTGCCGAAGGCGAGGAGAAAATTGTCCATGATGCTTCCGACCGGTTCTCTCTGAAGGTGGAGGAGGAAGCGCCGGCGGATACCGATGTGGTGAATTTTATTGTGGAGTTGAAAGGCGAGCCTCTGCTGGCTGCCGGTTTCTCCGCTGACGAAATTGCCGCCCAGTCTGCTTCCGTGACCAACTATCAGGACAAGCAGCTGGTGAATATCAACGGCTTGAAGACCCGCCTGACCAACCGGTTCGGCAGCGACGAAAACTTCAAGATCAACTATACCTACACCATTGCCACCAACGGCCTGTCCGTGACCACGGCCTACGGCAACAAGGCGGCCATTGAGGCCATGCCCGGGGTGGAGCGGGTATATCTGTCTCCCACCTTCCAGCTGCCCGACGACTACAAGTTGGATACCGGCGATGTGTACCAGCCCTCTACCGGCAATGCCACCGGCATGATTGGCGCTGATGTGCTGAACGAAAGCGGCTACACCGGCAAGGGCATGAAGATTGCCATCCTGGATACGGGTATTGTGGTGGATCACCCCAGCTTTGGCGCTTTGCCTGAGGATAAGCTGACGGAAGACTCTATGACCCGGGAAAGTGTGGAGGCCGTCTGGGATACCCTGAACGCTTCTCAGACCAACTTGCTGAACCGGTCTTATTATAACAGCAAGTTGCCCTTCGTGTTCAACTACTTTTCCATGAACTTTGACGTTTCCCACACCGGCACTGCCCAGAGCGACCACGGTACCCACGTGGCCGGCATTGTGGCGGCAAACCAGGTGGAAGGCGTTGACGTGATTGGCGTTGTTCCGGATGCCCAGCTGGTGATCATGCAGGTGTTCACCAACACCGGCGGCGCCGAGTGGGATACGGTGATGGCGGCTCTGGAGGACTGCATCCGTCTGGATGTGGACGCGGCCAACCTCTCCCTGGGTTCCGCCGCCGGCTTTACCCAGTCGGAGGACGATGTCTACCGGGTTCTGGAGCTGTTTACCGAGACGGACATTGAAGTGGTCATTGCCGCCGGCAACGACACCAACAATGCGTACATGAACCTCACCGGCCTGGACATGTCCCTGGCCTCCAACCCGGATACCGGCCTGGCCGGTACCCCCAGTACCTACTTCCCGGCTTTGTCCGTGGCCTCTGTGGACAATGACGGCAGTGAGCTGCCCTATTTCACCGTAGGCGACCGGAACATTGGCTTCTATGATACGGCTACTTCCTCTGCTACCCGGTTCCTGTCCAATTTCCAGGGCAAGACCCTGGAGTTTGTGGCGGTGCCTGGCTATGGCAAGCCTGAGGATTATGCCGGCCTGGATGTCACCGGTAAGGTGGCCCTGGTTTCCCGGGGCGACACTTCCTTCCCGGAGAAACAAGCCGCAGCCCAGGATGCAGGCGCCATTGCCTGCGTGGTGTATAACAACGTCCTGGGTCCCATCCGGATGCAGATTAACGACGGCACCGGCCACATTCCCTGTGTGTCCATTTCCATGGGGGATGGCCAGTACCTGAAGGAATTGGCCACCGGCAGCATGACGGTATGCACCGGCCAGCTTATCCAGATCAAGGAGCCCCGGATGATCAGCTCCTTCTCCTCCTGGGGCGTTACCCCCGACCTGAAGCTGAAGCCGGAGATTGCCGGCGTAGGCGGCAACATCTATTCTTCCACTGACCCGGCCATCTCCGGCACCAACTACGGCATCATGGGCGGCACCTCCATGGCTACCCCCCAGATTTCCGGCGCCCTGGCCGTGATGATGTCCTACCTCCGGGAGAACTATGATTACAGCGAAGTGGAAGTCCGGCGGATTGCCACCAACCTGCTCATGAGTACCGCTGACCCGGTGATGGTCAACGATACCTTGGAAGAGACGCCCAGAGCCCAGGGCTCCGGTCTGGCTAACCTGGTGGAGGCCACCACTACCCAGGCCTACCTCACCAGTCGGGATACCTATGAGAACCGGCCCAAGGGCGAGTTTGGCGACGATCCCGAGAGAACCGGTGTGTACACGTTCAATTTCGAGATCAATAACATGTCCAGCAGTCAGGATCTCAGCTACAGCTTTGACGGCTCCGTGTTTACCGAGACCCTGTATCAGGACGCCTACATTGCCAACGAGCCCTACGCCCTGGAAAGCGGCGTAACCGTATACCAGGCGGTTACTACGGAAGTGCTGAAGTACGACTTCACCCAGGACGGTGAAATCACCACTGCAGATGCCCGGGCGCTGCTGCGCTATGTCCATGGGGTGCAATCCCTGGACGAGACCCATCTGCCTTACACGGATGTGAACGGCGACGGCGTCACCGACAAGGCGGATGTAGATCTGATTACCGCTTACTGCGCCGAGCTGGAGGTGGACGTTGACTTGCTGGCCAAGGTGGAAGTTCTGGGTCAAGAGGCGGTGGAAGCCGTGACGGTTCCCGCCGGGGAAACCATGACCCTCACCGCCCGGATCCAGCTGACCGAGGCGGATAAGCAGTACATTGCCGCTAGCTTCCCCAACGGCATGTATGTGGAAGGCTTCCTGTACGTCAACAGTACCGATGAAGACGGCGTGAACCTGCAGATGCCCTTTGTGGGCTTCTACGGCGACTGGTCCGATGCGCCCATCTTTGACGAGCCGGAGAATCCCAGCCTGTATCCCCGGGCGGTGTTCACCAACTATTCCCAGATTGGCGTGAACCCCTATCTGAGCTACGGCGCCGGGGGCGACCAGTACAACGCCTTCTCCTATGCCAACCCCTTGGCGGAAATTGACTTCGGCATGCTGCGCAATGCCAAGAAAATGTCCTTTACCGTAACGGATAAGGAGACAGGAGAAGTTTACTTTGAACTGTCTGGCGATAACTTGGCCAAATCTTACTTCAATTCCAACTATGGCATGATCTATCCTTTCTGGATCCTGGCCAGCGACGGCGAGGTCTGGAACGGCCTGGATCAGGAAGGCAACAAGCTGCCCGACGGCACCCAGGTGACTTACCTGGTGGAGGCCTGGGTGGACGACGGCGACGATATCATGGACGACTCCTTCTCCTTCGATGTCACCCTGGACGACAAGGTGCCGGAGCTCCTCAATGCCTACGAACTGCAAGATGCCCTGACCTTTGCCGATGGCAGAACCTACCTGACCCTGAACCTTCAGGACAACCACTACATTGCCGCTGTGCTGTTTGTGGATCCCAACGGTACCATCATGGGCAAGTTTGCCGTGGACAATCAGCCGGGTGAGACGTATACGGAGACCTACGACATCACCGGCTTTGGCACGGACTTTACCATTGTGGTTGCAGACTATGCCTGCAACGAGCTGGAAGTCGACGCGGTTTTGGACCTGGGCGACTACGTGGAGCAGCCCACCCTGAAGGACCTGAGCCAGGATCGGCTCTACGGCTGTGAGAACTTTAACGGCGCTTCCATCGATATGGGCTGGTTTAGCGCCAACAAAGCCGACATGTCCGATGTACGCAACGAAACCTTCGACTCCACCAGCTATTACTCTGCCGAGTATGTCAATGGATATCTGGTGGCCCAGAATGCGGCAACCTGCGACCTGGTGTTGGTTACCCCCAACAATACCTTCTGGAGTACTTCTACCCTGGTGAATCAGAGTGGTGTGGAAGGCGACCCCGGCGTTTGGGTGCTGTACGACATGGCTCTGGACTACTCCGACAAGGGCAAGGGCCAATATGACACCAAGTCCAACAACCTGTATGCCGTTGGCTGGATGTATGAGGGCGACGGAGACGGCGATGGTGTTGACGATGGCAGCAATATGCTGTTTAGAATTGTCTTCTACGATAACGGCTACATTGAGGTGGAGCGGATCGCGGAAATTACCGGCACCAGCGGCGATGAGCTGGTGACCCTGGGCTGCACGACGGAAGGCCAGCTGTACGGCATCGATACCGACGGCAACTTCTACAGCGTGGAGCGGGACGGCGTGTGCAGCTACATTGGCACCACCGACTTTGTGAACAAGCCCAATTACTCTGGGGTGAATGTGATTCAGTCCATGGGCTATGACCACAACACCGACACCATGTACTGGTATGCCCACAGCCAGACGGCTGCCGGCAACACCTACGTGAATGTCTGCATGACCTACACCATCGACCTGGCTACCGGCCGGTGCACCGAGGTGGGCAGCTATGGCGTAGGCGGGCAGACCGGCCTGTTTGTGCCCACGGATTTGGAATCCGATCTGTTTACCATCGGCGTGGATCCCACCGGCTTCAGCGTCTCTCCCTACAGCCAGACCATGGCCCAGGGCCAGAGCAAGCGGCTGAGCGTGAACTGGCAGCCCTGGAATGCCAAGGGCACCACCGTCACCTGGACCAGCTCCGACGAGACGGTGGCTACGGTGAATGCCTCCGGCCTGGTTACTGCGGTTGGCCCCGGCGAAGCCACCATCACCGCAACCGCTCAGGTTTGGAACCAGTGGGGCAATCCGGCCGGTTGGCAGGAGAACAGCGGTACCTGCCAGCTTCGGGTGGTCAATTCCAATGCGGGCATTTACGGCTTCGTGGTGGAAGACTATATCAATGCGGACAACAACCGGTCTTGGCTGACATTCTCCGACCAGCAGCCGGGCAGAACCACTCAGATTGCCAAGCAGTATGTGGACTATACTGGCACTGATGGCACCCAGATCACTGACTTGGCTCTGTGGCAGGGCGGCGCATACTACAACGGCTATGTCTATACCGTTGGCATGGATCAGCGGATTGATGAGTTTGGCGGTGTTGGCGCAGCGACGGTACTATACCGCAGCCCGGTGACCAAAGGCGCTACCCCGGCAGAGACGGTTATTGGCGAACCCGAGGAAATCGGCTGCACCATCGGTGTGGAGGCCGGCAACATCGGCTTCGACTACAATACCGGCCGGATGTACTGTGTGGATTACACCAACGGCGGCCTGGGCATCATTGACCTGGAAACCGGCGCCATCGATCTGCTGGGCACCTATACCGGCGACATTGGCGGCGCTGCGGTGACTCCGGCCATGTGCGTCACCGCTGAAGGCCAGATTGTGGTTGCCGATATGGAATGCAACCTGTACATTGTGGACCCCGATACCCTGTATACCACCAGAATCGGCAGCGCCGGCCACTCCGGCTGGTTCTACGCCGGCATGACCTATGACTATGACACCGGCAACATCTATTGGAATCCCTGCATGAGCGCCGGCACCTCCCCCCTGTATCTGGTGCGGCTGGATCCCCTGGAGTGGGAGCCATACATTTCGGCGACCATTGTGGACATCGGCGACGTGTCCAGCAAGCGGGGCGTGGAAATGACGGCAATGTTCACCATTCCCACCAACGAGCCGGAAACCAACTATATCCCGGTGGAAGGCATTGAAATCACCAACGGCGATTCCGTGGTTGGCCTGGTAGGCGGCAGCGTGCAGCTCAATACCCAGACTGTGCCCCAGCGGCCCTCGGTGATGACCAGAACCTGGACTTCCTCGGATCCTGACGTGGTATCGGTAGACCGCTTCGGCAAACTGAGCTTCCGGAGTGTTGGCACGGCTACCGTCACCGTTTCGGTGAGCAACCGGAATCCGGAGGACGGCGGTCCCTTCACGGATAGTATTACGGTAACCGTCCATGAATCCGCCGGGAACTTGGAGGCGTTCTTGGTCTATGATCAGGAGGGTACTGGTTACTATGACTTCTGGATCAGCATGAATGACTACGATCTGCGCCATGCAACGCCAAACGAAAGCATGATTTCCATCTATACCATCCGCAGTGGTGAATATTATGATGGTTACTACTATGCTTACGGCAGCGCAGGCGAGTTCTACCGGATTTCTGCGGACAATCCGGCAGACTATGTCACCCTGGGCCAGGTGAACCTGGATACGTATAACGACCAGGTGGTGAGCATGGCCATGGACTACACCACCAGCACCATGTACGGCCTGTCCCTGTCCACCGGCTCTGGCAATGGGTATCTGCTTACCATCAATCTGGACAACGGTGAAGTGACCAAGGTCGCCCAGCTGGATAAGAAGGTTTACGCCCTGGCGGTTGACGCCAATGGCACCTTGTACGCAGCCGGTTCCCAGGACTACAACTCGGATGCCCAGCTCTTTACCTTGAACAAAGAGACCGCCCAGGCAACCTATGTGACCACCCTTCCGGATGCCAGAGTGGTGACAGGGGAGAACTACTACGGCAACACCAAGTATAATCCCCAGATGACCTATGATTTCACCACCAACCGGATCTATCTTAACGCAACCTACCACACCCAGACCTGGCAGTCCTACAGCGGCATGTATATGATTCAGCTGAGCGAGGATGGTTCCGAACCGGCGGTGGCCAATCTGGGCGGCATCAGCTTGCTTACCAAGGTCGGCGCTACCATTAAGGAAGGTAAAGTATTCCTGGGCCTGCTGTGTGCGATTCCCGAGCCTGAGGAGCTGCCGGTGGGCAAGGTCAACGGCATCCTGCTGAACAAGAACAATGGCCGGGTGAAGCTGGGTGAAACCATGCAGCTGACGGCTTCTGTCCGTCCGTCCAATGCAGCCAATGGGGAAGTTACCTGGCAGTCCAGCGATCCTGGGGTGGCTACGGTGGACGATAGCGGCCTGGTGACGGCGGTGTCTACCGGTACAGCGGTGATTACGGTGACCAGTGTAGAGAATCCTGACATCAGCGTTACCTGCACCGTCAATGTGGTGGAGTTGACCGGTCCGCAGCCGGTGGCCTACACCTTCTCCGCCGAGGAGAATGCACTGCTTACCTTCAACCCTGCACTGCCCAGCTCCACGGTGGAGAAAGTGGCCGACTTCCCCAATGCGGCCAATATCTCCGGTCTGGCCTATGGCGATAACTGCCTGTTCTACACCATCAAGGATACTGGCGAAGTGTTCTATTATGATCTGCTGACCAACCAGAGCACCAGCTTGGGTTATCTGTACACCTATACCGGGATTTCCGGCTTGGCTTACGACCAGGTGAATAACCTGCTCTACGTCGTGGGTGGCTTCTACCTGTATCAGTTTGACGTGAGCAAGCTGGTGGGTGGCGAGCTGAACATGAGTTCCGGTACCTATCTGGATGCAGATTACTGTACGCTGCAGACAGTGGCGTGCGTGGACGGCTCGGTTTACTATACCGGTGCTTCTAGCAACGACAGCAGAGTGAAGCTGATCCGGATGGAAGACAAGTATCTGTCCTCCCGGGAGGTCCTGGTGGACGGCCTGGAGATCAGCAGCGTGGCAGGTAAGTCGGAAATGAGTTACGACAGTGCCAGCGGGCTGTTCTACATGACCGATGCCGGCGACCGGCTGTATACCATTGATATGACCGGTACTGTGACTCCGGTGGATATCTTGGGTGACGGCTTGGACATCAACGGCTTGGCGATTGTAACCGCAGAATAATTCTTAACCCCAACCGGGGCCGCAGCAACAAAGCTTGCTGCGGCCCCAAAAGATTTACATGGGAGGCAAAGAAATGCGTTACGTAGATCGATATTCATCGCCCTTGGGATGGATTACTCTGGCGGCAGACGGCGCTGCCTTAACTGGACTGTGGTTCGAGGGGCAAAAATATGCCGGCGATGTATCCGGCTACCGGCAAGCGGCGCTGCCGGTCTTTGACGAAACCAAGCGCTGGCTGGATGTGTATTTTCGGGGGGCGGATCCGGGCCCGGTGCCGCCTCTGGCGCCTGCCGGGACGGCATTTCGCCAGGCAGTCTGGGGGGTTCTGGCGGCAATCCCTTACGGACAGACCATGACCTATGGGCAAATCAGCCGCATTCTTGCCCAGCAGCGGGGAAGTTCTTCTCCCCGGGCGGTGGGGAGCGCCGTTGGCCACAATCCCATTTCCATCCTGATTCCCTGCCACCGGGTGGTGGGCGCCGGCGGAACCTTAACCGGCTACGCCGGCGGCCTGGAGCGGAAGAGGAAGCTCCTTGCCCTGGAGCGGGGGGAACGCTGAGGGCCCAGCGCCGCCCCGCAGGAAAATCCGGAAAAATAGCAGTACTTTTGGCAAATTCGTAGCAGTTGCGTATTTGCCTAAAGTACTGCTTTCTGCTATGCACTACCGCAGGGGATGCGGATTGTCCCGCCGCTTCGCTCCTCGCAATGGCAGTGGGGAGACGTCCTTGCCCCCGCAGACGCGTCACCGTTTTCTGCATGTCATTGCGAACCAGTGCGCACACTGGTGTGGCAATCCGCATCCCCGCAG
>DVHJ01000075.1 GCA_018712145.1 Candidatus Faecousia faecigallinarum
CACCAGTGTGCGCACTGGTTCGCAATGACATGCAGAAGGAAGGACGTGTGCGCGGGTGCAAGGACGTGGCGCGCAATGACATGCAAAAGACGGAAGCGTTTCTGCGGTTGCAAGGACGTTTGGCGCGATAATATGCAGAGGGGGTGTTCACACTACAAGAACGCCCTGCTGGGCGCGCCAAGTAAGCGCTGTCCCCAGCAAGAAATGCCAAGAAATATATGGATTTGAGGAGGAATTGCCATGAAACGGGGATATACTGCCCTTTCCAGTGTGTTTGCCGTGGCATTTTTGGCCATGGCAAGCATGCTGATTTTGCGCAACGGCTGGTTATTGGTTCTGGGTTTGTCCGGCCTGGCTGCGCTATTGCTGCACCGGTATGCCATACCCAGGTTTACCCTGTGGCTGTTTGTGGGGGCCTTTGCCCTGCGGCTGGGGTGCATTCTGGTGCTGCAACCGCCAATTCAGTCGGATTTTCTCAATTTGTACAATGCCGCCCAGGGGGTACTGGCGGGCAAGCCCCTCCAGGGCACCTATTACACCCTGTGGGCCTATCAGTCCGCCTATGTGGCCTGGGAGGCGCTGTGGCTGTCCATCTGGAACAGCCCCTACGCCATTAGGCTGGTTCACGCCTTCCTCTCTGCCGGTACGGTTTGTCTCCTGTACCGGATGGTGCTGCCCTACGTGCGTCCCTTGTCCGCCCGGTTTGGCGGGGTGATGCTGGCGGTTTATCCCTTCGGCGCCCTGCTGCCAACCATCCTCACCAATCAGATTCCCGCCGCTTTTTTCCTGGTGTTGGGGCTGTGGCTGCTCATCTGCCCGGATGCCGGGCGGCTGGGCTTCTGGCGGTATCCCCTGGCGGGCCTGGCCCTGCAAATGGGGAACTTGCTCCGGCCGGAGGGGGTAATTGTCCTGGTGGCGGTGCTGGCTTGGCTGGTATTTTCCCTGATCCGTACCCCAAAGCAGTGGAAAACCCTGGCAACCGGCGTAGCCGTCCTGCTGGCGGTCTATTTCCTCCTGGGCTACGGAGTAGATTGGCTGGTGCGGGCCACCGGCCTGAATCCCCACGGTCTGGACAATCTTTTTCCGGAATGGAAGTTTATCTGCGGCCTGAACCCTGACACCAGCGGCCAGTACTCCAGCGCCGACTGGGAGCTGATCGGCCCCACCCTGGATGCTAACCGGATGCCCACAGCGGAAACCCGGCAGCTGGCCCAGGAATTGATCGCCCAGCGGTTACACCGGCCCCTGGGAAAGCTGTGGAAACTGAACATCAACAAGCTGGACGCCCTGTGGGGTCAGGACGGCATGGGCATGTTTTTCGGCCATCTGCTCACCGGCAGCACCACCTTCGGGCGGCTCCAGGCTTACACCGTACTGCGTCAGGTTGACCGGGCCATGTTCTTCCTGTCTCTGGGCCTGGCCGCCCTAGGACTGTGGAAAAAATGCCGGGAACCTGGAGCTTGGGTGTGTTATTTTGTATTTTTTGCCGCATTCTGCGCATTTATCCCCATTGAAGTTCAGCCCCGGTATGCTTACATGCCCCAGCTGTTCCTGTTTGCCGCCGCCGCCTTTGGTGTGGACTGGCTTACGGATCGGGGAAAGGAGGTTCTGCCATGCCTGTAACCTTATACCTGGCCATCCCCTGCTATAACGAGGAGGAAGTGCTGCCGGAGACTGCCCGCCGCCTGGCCGGGAAGTTTGCCATGCTCCTGGCGGCAGGGACCATCACCGCCGGAAGCCGGATCTGCTTCATTGACGACGGCTCCAAAGACAGCACCTGGGCCATCATTGACCGGCTCCACCGGGAAAATCCCCTGTTTTCCGGCATTAAGCTCTCCCGGAACCGGGGCCATCAAAACGCCCTGCTGTGCGGCCTGATGACCCTGCGCAGCCGGGCGGACTGCGTCATCTCCATGGATGCAGACCTGCAAGACGACATTGACGCCATCGACGCCATGCTGGAAAAGTTCCAGGGTGGCATTGACGTGGTTTACGGCGTCCGGGCCCAGCGGGAGACGGACACCGCCTTCAAGCGGGTCACCGCCCAGGGGTTCTACCGGGTGATGAAGGCTCTGGGAGCGGAAGTGGTGTTCAATCACGCCGACTACCGGCTGATGAGCCGCCGGGCATTGGATGCCCTGGCGGAGTATCCGGAGGTCAATCTCTTCCTCCGGGGTATGGTGCCCCTGGTGGGCTATCCCAGCGATGTGGTGTACTACAACCGGGCCCCCCGGTTTGCCGGGGAGAGCAAGTACCCCCTGAAGAAAATGCTGGCCTTTGCCTGGGAGGGGATCACCTCCCTGTCGGTCAAGCCCATTAAGCTGATCACCTGGCTGGGCCTGACCATGTTCCTGGTGAGTATGGGGATGCTGATCTGGTTCCTTATCCGCCACTTTACCGGCAACACCGTGGTGGGCTGGTCCAGCCTGGCGGTGTCCATCTGGGCCATCGGGGGCTTGCAGCTGCTGGCCATTGGCATTGTGGGGCAGTACATCGGCAAGATTTACCTGGAGGCCAAACACCGTCCCCGGTACCAGGTGGAGGTGTTCCTGGACACGCCGGCAGAATCGGGGGAAAAATAGAATCCGCCGCCCCCATGGATACAAGTTCTTCGCCCCGGATTTTCCAGTGAAAATCCGGGGCGAAGCCGCCCTCTTCCGGCAAATCCGTAGAGCGCTGCGAATTTGCCCAAACCGCAATCAATTTGTCAGGCTGCCCTGCGGGTCCGGGGATTGTCCCGTCGCTTCGCTCCTCGCAATGACAGTGGGGAAACGTCCTTGCACCCGCGTACACGTCCTTCCTTCTGCATGTCATTGCGAACCAGTGCGCACACTGGTGCGGCAATCCGTTTTCCCCGCAGGGAAACTTGGCAACTTGGTACTACTTCGGGCAAATTTGTAGTAGCTGCGTATTCGCCCAAAGTACTGCTTTCTGCCATGTACTGCCGCAGGGGATGCGGATTGCCACGTCGCTCCGCTCCTCGCAATGACAGTGGGAG
>DVHJ01000076.1 GCA_018712145.1 Candidatus Faecousia faecigallinarum
TGACGGCTGTGGGCTTCTTGTGTTATTCTGTTCATGAGAAGTCTCCTCCTTGGGTTTGGTGGTTTGTGGTGAATTCATTATACCACATCGAGGATGACTTCTCATCTTTTTTTGGTTCACATCATTTTAGCTTAGCACATACAATTTTTGAAAAAATCCCCTTCTCTGGTGGGATAAATCCGGTGACCCTTTCAAAAAAGAAGGGGAAACCGCAAAAGAGTAATCCGGTCGGTTTGCCGCAATATGCCAGACACAGCAGGCCCCCTTCTTCTTTGGCCACCAGATGCCAAAAGGGGACAAGCCGCCTTAAGTTGCTCCTGGAAAAAGGGCATAAGCACTGCCATGTGTTTAACTTCTACAAAGAAATCGGAAAAAAGCGCCACTTTGCCCTTGACAAACTTCGGCCTGCATGATACAATCCGAAAGCTGATGGTTCACGGCTTGCGGGTGTAGTTCAGTGGCAGAACACCAGCCTTCCAAGCTGGATATGCGGGTTCGATTCCCGTCGCCCGCTCCATACGCGCCAGTAGCTCATCTGGATAGAGCAACTGCCTTCTAAGCAGTAGGTAGGGGGTTCGAGTCCCTCCTGGCGTACCAGGCCCCTTACCGGGAAGTGAATATGGTGGATGTGGCCTAGCTGGTTAAGGCGTCAGATTGTGGCTCTGAAGATCGAGGGTTCGAATCCCTTCATCCACCCCATTTTCTTTTTTCGGCCCTCGTGGCGGTGTCAGCATTGGGATGTCGCCAAGTGGTAAGGCACCAGACTTTGACTCTGGCATTCGTAGGTTCGAATCCTGCCATCCCAGCCATGACCCGCTAGCTCAGTTGGCAGAGCAATTGCCTTTTAAGCAATGGGTCTGGAGTTCGAATCTCCAGCGGGTCACCAAAATGTTCCCCGGAAACTTGATGTTTCCGGGGTTTTTTCTTTGTATCAAGAACTTTTTTCGTTTAATTGGACCTTTTGTGGAACTACTGAGCTATCTGAGCATTTTGCCTTGTCAGGGATATATCCGCCGTCCCCTGTGGTAAACAGCATGGGTATAACAATCGAGACATAGGACAATTTTGTATCCCTCTACGTCCGCAAAAAAAGATATATCGTCCGCAAACTTTATCACATCTTTAAGATAACGCATACAGCTGGTAGCGCCCAAATAGTAGTCTACGCTGATGTGGCTGACGTGTTTCGTGATTTTGACGTCCAACTCGTACAGCTCGGATATCTCGCGGGCAATCCACACAAATTTCTTTGCTATCCGCTGCCGGTGAGGTATCAGGATATAGATATAGTCCTCCTCTAGCCGCTTTTGAAATTGGTCAAAGGATGGAACCGGTTTCTGGGAAAGTTCTCGATTTAACCAATCAGTTAATGCGATAAAATTTTCCATACTTTCTTTTGGGTATCTTTTTTCATATATGATTTCTTCCATTGTTACTTCTCTCTGGGCGCCCACCCACAAGATTTTCGGCGATAATCAACCTGTGTTTTTATTGCGCCAACGCTATCCCTGGCCCTTCTCCTATTCCACCGGATAAAGAACGCACATCATCCGTAGACTGTGGCCAACCATATGCTAATTTACCTGGATAATCGCAACCGGCTGAAAGACGTATTCTACGCTTTGCCCAATACGCACAACCTTATTCCGCAGTTTCCCTATACCTGATGAAAAGCGGGTATTTTAGAAAACAAGCTGCCACTTCCTACAAAAATATTCCTGTAACCATGCCTATATAGTCTATTGCACTTTTAAGTCATTATAACACAGCCAAATTGCACATACAGTTTTGTAACAATTTCTCACTCCTTCAAACCTCACTGCATGTGGAGCGAGTAGCGCAAATGCGCCTTCGCAATATCATAATATGCCCAACACGCCGGATTGTTCCGGCTGCGCTTCTCCCGGCACGCGCCATTTTATGCTGCCGTTGTGTTGAAAATGCATCTAATGCAGCAAAAACGGATGAACCGGCTTGATTTTGTAAACAATCCCCATACCGGGCACCGCCGCGTTTTCCGCCTCGCCGGGGGCGTTTATGGCGCCGGAGCTTTCCGCAGAAACGTGGGAAACCGGAAATTTTCCCCTTTACAACGGCATAAATCCATGTTAGAATGGACGCGTTGACCTTTGGCCAACAATTCTCATTTCCCCGCCGCTCAGATTTGGGATACTGCCACCGGCGCTCCACCGGCCCTTTCTTGGCGGACGGGCAACTCATTAGAAAGGTGGAACCATCCATGATCCAGAAGGAAAAGAAAACCCAGGTTATCGCCGAGTTCGCCACCCATGAGGGTGACACCGGCTCCCCCGAGGTGCAGATTGCCATCCTCACCGCCCGCATCAACGAGCTGACCGAGCACCTGCGGGTGCACAAGCACGACAACCACAGCCGCCGCGGCCTGCTCATGATGGTCGGTAAGCGCCGCAACCTGCTGGACTACCTGGCCAAGAAGGACATCAACCGCTACCGTGCGGTGATTGCCAAGCTGGGTATCCGTAAGTAAGCATTCCCCGGCCAAGGGCCGGCCAGTGCCGGCCCTGCTTTTCCCTGCCGCCGGCGGAAACAACCCTGCCGGCGGCCCCGTGGCGCTTAGCCCGGGGCCATTTTGCCAAATTTCGGGAGACATTTAGCAGTTGAAAGCGCCGCCGACGGCTTCGGCGCCGGTTTCAAGTGCTAAACCTCCCGAACCAACGACTTTTTCAGGAGGTATTTACCATTGATTACCCACAAGACCTTCCCCAAGCACCGGGTATTTGAAACCCAGATTGGCAACCGCACCTTTACCGTGGAAACCGGCAAAGTGGCCGAGTTGGCCAACGCCGAGTGCATCTGCCGCTACGGCGACACCGTGGTGCTCACCACCGTCACTGCCTCCCCGGATCCCCGGCCCGGCATTGACTATTTCCCCCTCACCATCGAGTTTGAGGAGCGGCTGTATGCCGTCGGCCGGATTCCCGGCTCCTTCAACCGGCGGGAAGGCAAGCCCTCCGAGCGGGGCATCCTCAACTCCCGGCTGATTGACCGGCCCATGCGGCCCCTGTTTGACGATGAGCTGCGCAACGACGTGGTGGTCACCTGCACCGTTCTGGCCAACGACTACGACAATCCGGTGGAGATTGTGGCCTCCCTGGGCGCTTCCATTGCCATCGCTTCCTCTGACGTGCCCTGGAACGGCCCGGTGGCCACCACCAACGTGGCTTACGTGGGCGGCGAATATGTGGTGAATCCCACCGCCGACCAGCGGGCTGCCGCCAGCTGCTTTGTGACCATCGCCTCCACCTTCCAGAAGGTGGTCATGATTGAAACCGAGGCCAACGAGGCCCCGGAGGCCGTGGTGCTGGAGTGTATCCGCATTGCCCACGAAACCAACATGGAAATCGTGGCCTTTATCAACGGCATTGTGGCGGAGATCGGCAAGCCCAAGTTCACCTTTGAGAAGGCCGCAGTGAACCACGACCTGCTGGACGAACTGTGCGCCTACGGCATGGATCAAATTGAGTATGCCCTGGATACCCCGGACAAAAACGTGCGGGAAGAGCGGCTCACTGCCGCCCGCCGGGATTTTGCCGAAAAGTTCAGCGATAAGTATGAGGACTTCGATGTGCACATCGATGTCTGCCTGTACAAAATGCAGAAGAAAGTGGTAAAGAAGTGGCTCCTGGCCGGCAAGCGGGTGGACGGCCGGGGGATGGACGAGATTCGCCCCTTGGCCGCTGAGGTAGGGGTGCTGCCCCGGGTTCACGGTTCCGGCCTGTTCACCCGGGGCCAGACCCAGGTGCTGTCCATCTGCACCTTAAACACCCTGTCTGCCGCCCAGAAGCTGGACACCATCTATCCCGAGGAATCCAAGCGGTATATTCACCACTATAATTTCCCTGGCTTTTCCACCGGCGAAGCCAAAGCGGCCAGGTCCACCTCCCGCCGGGAGATTGGTCACGGCGCCCTGGCGGAGAAAGCGTTGCTGCCGGTGATCCCCTCGGTGGAGGAGTTCCCCTATGCCATCCGGGTGGTGTCCGAGGTGCTGTCCTCCAACGGCTCTACCTCTCAAGGCTCCATCTGCGGCTCCACTCTGGCACTGATGGACGCCGGTGTGCCCATTAAACGGCCGGTGGCCGGTATTTCCTGCGGCCTGATCTCCGATCAGGAAACCGGCCAGTGGCGCACCTTTACCGATATCCAAGGGGTGGAGGACTTCCACGGCGAAATGGACTTCAAGGTGGCCGGCACCACCGAGGGCGTTACCGCCATTCAGATGGACTTGAAGAATGATGGCCTTACCATGGAGATCATTGCTGACGCCCTGGAGCGCACCCGGAAAGCCCGGTTGGAAATTCTCCAAGAGATTATGTTGCCCTGTATTGCCGAGCCCCGGCCTGAGGTATCGGAGTATGCCCCCAAGATGATTTCCATGAAGATCCCGGTGGACAAAATCCGGGAGGTGATTGGCTCCGGCGGCAAGACCATCCAGAAAATCTGCACCGATACCGGCGCAAAAATCGACATTGATGACGACGGTTCGGTTTTCATCTCCGCAGTGGACGCCGCTGCGGCCTACGCCGCCAAGAAAATGGTGGACGATATCTGCTTCGTGCCGGAGGTGGGCAAGCTGTACTATGGCAAGGTTGTCCGCATCCTGCCCATCGGCGCTTTTGTGGAGATTGCTCCGGGGCATGACGGTATGGTGCACATCTCCAAGCTGGAGAACTACCGGGTGGATAAGGTAGAGGACGTGCTGAAGCTGGGGGATATGACCTGGGTGAAGTTTATGGGCTTTGATGAAAAGGGCCGGGCCAACTTCAGCCGGAAGGACGCGCTGAAGGAGCTCGCCCAGAAGAAGTAAGGGCCGCCGGATATGTCAAGGAGGACAATGGAATGAAACTTCTTGTAGTGGTGGACATGCAAAACGACTTTATCGGCGGCCCCCTGGGGACGCCGGAGGCGGCATCCATTGTGGCCAAGGTGCGCAAAAAGCTCACCGAGTGCCGGGCCGCCGGGTATACTGTGGTGTTTACCCGGGATACCCATACCCAAGATTACCTGAACACCCAGGAGGGGCGGCTCCTGCCGGTGGTGCACTGCGTGAAGGGCACCCCCGGTTGGGAGATTACCGGGGCGCTGCCGGTGGAGGACAGCCTGGTGCTGGACAAACCCGCCTTCGGCTCAATTGCCCTGGCCCAGTATGCCGCAAGTCTGCCTGGGCTGGAGCGGATTTTGCTGGTAGGGCTGTGTACCGACATCTGCGTTATCTCCAACGCCATGATTTTGAAAGCCGCTCTGCCGGAGGTGGAGATTGCTGTGGATGCGGCCTGCTGTGCTGGAACCACACCGGAGAGCCATCAAAACGCCCTGGCGGCCATGAAAATGTGCCAGATCCAGGTGGTGTAATTCCATAACAGACAGTTCGTAACCATCCTGTCTTTAAATAAAACTAGGGATTTGCTCCGGTGCACTTGCCGGGGAAGGATGGGGCTGCCGCAATTTTGCGGCAGCCCCTAATCCATGCGGGATGGAAAAATCCCGCATTTATTTTTTATCTGGGAGGAAAATTCAACATGAAAACAAAATACCTGGCCCAGGGGGGCATCTTGGCCGCCCTGTACGTGGTGCTTACCTACGCCCAAAATCTGCTGTGGCCTAACTCCACCAGCATGGCCATTCAGATGCGCCTGTCTGAGGCCCTGTGCATTTTTGCCTGCTTTACCCCGGCGGCCATCCCCGGCCTTACCCTGGGGTGCTTACTGTACAACGTGAGCTGGAGCCAAAGCTTACCCCTGGATTGGCTGGTGGGAAGCCTGGCCACCTGCCTTGCCACCGCCTGCATGTGGGGCCTGCGGAAAGTGAAAATCGCCAAGTGCCCCTTCCTGGCCCTGCTGATGCCGGCGGTGTGGAATGCCCCCTTGGTGGGCTGGGAGCTGGCGGTGTACCTGGGGGAGAGCGGCTTCACCTGGCCGGTGTTCGGTCTGAACGCCCTGTACGTATTCCTGGGGGAGGCTATTGTTCTGCTGGTGCTGGGGACCCTGCTGTATTATGCCCTCACCGCCCGGAAACTGGACCAGCGGCTGTTTTCCGCGAAAAACTGAACATTATTATTGAAACAACGTATTTTTGTTGACAAATCACCCTGTTAATGCTACTATATAATTTAACAGTTCGTTGCCTGGTAAAGCGATGCCGCTTTTCCTGGCTCTGGGCTGCTGGAACCAGGAGACGGCATTAGAATGGAGGGTGATTGTCATGAAAAGACGGAACATATTCCTAGCCTTGTGCGCATTTGCCTTGCTGCTGGCGGCCTGTGCCCGCCAAGTTGAGGAGCCATCTTTGCTGAACTACCCGCTGGTGGCGTGGGGCAGCACGCCGGAGGAAGTGCTGGACGCACTGGGGCTGGAAGCAACAGCAGAGGGAGAAGTAAACCAGCTGTCCGGCACGCTGTACAGCTACCAAATCGGGGTGGAGGGCACGCAGTTTTTAGGTATTCCCGCCCAAAATGTGGTACTGGAATTCCGGGGCAGAACGGAAAACCCGGCGGAAATGACCTTGGCACAAGTGATCCTTCGCTTCCCGGCAGATGGGGACATGGCGGCGGTTAAGGCGGCCATGATCCAGCAGTACGGCCAAAGTTTGGATAGCTACACCGCCTACCAAATCGGAGCGGATGGTAGCTTGGAGGTCAAATCCGTCGCGGTGGCGGAAACCGAAGGATATTGGCGGACCACTGCCGCTCCGGCGGAGGTGGTTTCTCCGGAAGCGGTGGACAGCCTGATTGCCCAGCTGACCCAGCGGGAGCCTCCTGTGAATCAAGAGGAAGCCAGGACGTTTGCTGGGAGCAGCCCACTGGTCACCGTTACCCTGACGGAAAATGCCTACGGCGAACTGTCCGGTGAGCTGCCGGAAGACTGGTCCCGGAAGATGGTGACGTTTAACGCTGTCTACCTCTGGGAATTGAAAAATATTGGCTAACCCCACATGGCGCCTGCTGCAAAATTCCGCTTTTGCAGCAGGCGCCATGATTATTTGCAGAAAGGGAAAAGCCGGAGTGGAATAAGCGCTCACACAGGCATGGACAAACACGGTTAGTTTGCCACCACCGCCACTTCCCGAATGCCATAGCGCCGGAACAGGGCCAGGGCCGCCGGGCCGATGACTTCCCCGGACACCGCCACCGGCACGGCGGGGGGGCAGGAAACCGCAGGGGCGGCGCAGACCCTGCCCGGGGAGCTTTCCACCGGAAGCGTTTCTTGGGAACTGAGCAGGGCCTTGCGAATGGACATGGCCTGCCGCCCCCGGGCCGGCGGCAGCTGGGGCAGCTGGGGCAGGGGAGGGCCAGCCTGGCCCATGGCCTGGCACAGCCGGGCATAGTCCTCCGGCTGATTCTCTGGGGTGACCATGAGCACCAGGTGCTCATCGCTGGCATACTCCCACCCCAGCCCCTGACCTGCCAGCCGCTGGGCCAGGGCATGGCCGGTGAGTCCTCCGGCCCGGGCATCCACGGTGAGGCGGAGGGGGTCGCTGTCCAGCAAACGCCAACCCTGGCTGGTCAACTGCCGCCGCAAGGCGGAAAGTTTGGTCAGGGTGCCGGCCAACCGGTGGGCATATCCATCTGCCAGGTATTGGTTGCACAGATCCAGAGAGGCCAGGGTGAGATAGGAAGGGCTGGTGGAGCCAAACATGGCCATGGCCGCCTTGGCCCCCGCCGCCAACGCCGGGCAAACCCGGCGGGATAAGTGGAGGTATGCCCCACCGGTGAGCACCGGCAGGGTTTTGTGGGCCGAGTCGCAGCACATATCCGCCCCCAAGTCCAGGGGGTGGCGGTCCAGCCAGTGGAGGTATGCCCCGTGGGCATTATCCACCAATAGCAATATATTTCGCTGATGGCACACCTGGGCCATGGCGGCAATGTCCGCCTGGCCCCCCAGATAGTCGGGGCTGGTGAGGTACACCGCCGCCGGGGGCTGGGAAAGGCCGTCCAGCCGCCGGGCCAGCGCCGCCGGGGACAGGGGGCAGCTGCACAGGCTGCCGGCCTCCGGCCACAGCCACCGCACCTGGATATCCAGCAGGCCGCAGGCATAGACAAAGGCTTTGTGGACATTCCGGGCGGCCACCACCACCGGGGCAACCCCAGACCGCCGGCAGGCCAGGGCCAGCATGGCCCGGATACACTGGCTGGAGCCCTCCGTGCTGTACAGAGTCTTCCCCGCCCCGAAAAGCCGGGCGGCGTTGGCCTCACTTTCCGCCAGAATCCCTTCCGGCGCGTACAGGTTATCCGCCCCGGCCACCTCAGTGATGTCCAGGGCTTCGCAGCCCAGGAAAGGTTTGCCCTTATGTCCCGGCATGTGGAACCGGCCGGAAACCGGATATTGCCGGAGAAAATCCACCACCGGGGTATTCATTCCCCGGCTTCCTCATCCAGCTGCATGGCTGCCTGGAGCATAATGGCGCATTCCATCCGCTTGCGGAATAATTCGCACCCGGTTTCATACACCCCCCGGATGGAGCCGGTGGCGTGGTAGGCGTTGGCGGCGCAACCGCCGGAGCAATACAGCCTGGCCCAGCAGCCGTCGCACTCCGGCCGGGCATAGGCGTTGCAGCTGCGGAACTCTTCCCGCAGCTGGGGGTTGGTGACCCCGTCCCACACGTTGCCCAGGCAGAAGCCCTCGTTCCCCACAAACTGGTGGCAGGGATACAGATCCCCCCAGGGGGTCACGGCCATATACTCGGTGCCGGAGCCGCAGCCGGAAATCCGCTTGTACACACAGGGGCCGCCGGTGAGGTCCAGCATGTAGTGGTAGAACCGGAAGCCGTTCCCGGCCCGGTGGCGGCGGAGCATTTCCACCGCCAGCTTTTCATACTCGACTTTCACGATTTCCACGTCCTCCGGGGTCAGGGCGGCGGGATCGTCCGGGGCGCAGACCACCGGCTCCATGCTCAGCTCCCGGAAGCCCAAGTCCGCCATGTGGAACACATCCTTGGTAAAATCCGGGTTGGCATGGGTAAAGGTGCCCCGGATATAGTAATTTTTTCCACCCCGGGCGGCAACCAGCTTCTGGAATTTGGGAACAATTCGGTCATAGCTCCCCCGGCCGGCATAGTCCACCCGGAGCCGGTCGTGAATTTCCTTCCGGCCGTCCAGGCTCAGCACCACGTTGCTCATCTCCCGGTTGGCAAACTCGATGACCTCGTCGTCAATGAGCATACCGTTGGTGGTGAGGGTGAAGCGGAAATGCTTCCCATGCACCGGCTCTAAGCTCCGGGCATAGGCCACCAGATCCTTCACCACCTGCCAGTTCATCAGGGGCTCACCGCCAAAAAAGTCCACCTCCAGATTTCGCCGGGTGCCGGAGTTGGCCACCAGGAAATCCAAGGCCTGCTTGCCCACCTCGAAAGACATGATGGCCCGCTGGCCGTGATACCGGCCCTGGCTGGCAAAGCAGTAGGCGCAGTTCAGATTGCAGGTGTGGGCCACATGGAGGCACAGGGCCTTGACCACGTTGCCGGACCGGGCCTTGAATGCCCCGGCCATGGGGGCGAAGGTGTCCGGGGAAAAGAGCTGGCCCTGATCCTTCAGCGCCTGCACGTCGTCCAGGCACTGCTCCGCCTCTTCCTGGGTCAGCTCCAGGTGCATTTGCCGGAGCCGGGCCAGGCAATCCCCTCGGTCATGGTTAGGGAACAGGGCGATGGCGTCGTAGGCCACCGGGTCGGTGAGGTGGATAGCGCCGGAACAAGTGTCCAGCACAATATTGTAGCCGTTTAACTGAAATTGATGTACCATAAGTCTTCTCCTGCCGGGTAAACCGGTCTTTTCATAAAACCGGCCTCAGCTCACCCGGCGAACCGGAAAGCTGAGGCCATTTTGTACGTACGCGCTTACTGCTTGTCTGCCTTGTTCTCGCAGGGCTGGTTGGCCACGCCGCAGCTGGTCTTGCAGGCGGACTGGCAGGAAGTCTGGCATTCGCCGCAGCCGCCGTCCTTGGCGCTCTGACACAGGTCCCGAGTTTTCAGGGTTTTGATTCTCTCCATAATTGATCTCTCCAATCGCAGATAAGATGAAACAAGGGCTGCGCCAAAGCGCAGCATACTTCTGTCCAAACTATACCATACAGCCGGGCGGAAGTCAACTCCCCCGGCGGGAAAAGCGGTAGGTTCCGGGATTGCGATTTTTCCCCGGGCGTGGTATAGTGGAACAAAAAAACAGAGGAGTTGGATCTCATGTCTGCCATTAACCGGGTAACCAAGCTAGCCGGGAACCGGTATCTCAATTTCTATGAACTGGGGGCCGTCCACCGGGACGGCTCCGTCAGCCCCTACTACATGACCTCCCGCACCGGCGACCTTGCCCGGCTGAAGGCGGTCACCGGGGAAAACGCCCCGGACGGGGTGATCATTTACGGCGTCTACGGGCCGGAGAAGGACCGGGTGGTGCTGGTGCGCCAGTACCGCTACCCCCTGGGGGGTTACGTCTATGAGTTTCCTGCGGGTCTGGTGGAGCCGGGCGAGGATCTGCTGGCCGCCGGGGTCCGGGAAATGGGGGAGGAGACGGGACTCACCCTGACGCCGGTGGCGGCGCCGGATTACATGCGCCCGTTTTTCACCACCGTGGGCATGACCGACGAAAGCTGCGGCACCGTCTACGGCTACTGCACCGGCGAAGCCACCAGCGCCCACCAGGAGTCCTCGGAGGATATCCAGGTGATTTTGGCGGACCGGGCGGAGTGCCGCCGGATCCTGCGGGAAGAAAAGGTGGCCATCATGTGCGCCTATATGCTGATGCACTTTATCGCCACCCCCGGGGATCCCTTGGCCTTCCTCCAGGCCGGGAAGGAGGGGGAGGGCCGTGGCTGACGTGATTGCAGCCATTTCCACCGGCAATCAGCTCAGCGCCATCGGCATTCTCCGCCTCTCCGGGCCGGGGTGCGCCCAGGTGGCGGGGCAGGTGTTCCAGCCTGCCGGGGGCTACCCGTTGGCGGAGGCCCCCAACCGGAAGCTGGTGCTGGGCACCCTGAGGGATGCCCGTGGCCGGGTACTGGATCAGTGCCTGGGGGTGTACACCCGGGGTCCCGGTAGCTATACCGGGGAGGATACGGTAGAGCTCCAGTGCCACGGCTCCCCGGCGGTACTTGCCGCCGGGCTGGAGGCCCTATATGCTGCCGGGGCCCGGCCTGCCCGCCGGGGGGAATTTACCAAGCGGGCCTTCCTCAACGGCAGGATGGATCTGACCCAGGCCGAGGCGGTGATCGACCTCATTGAGGCGGAGTCCGCCGACGCTGCCGCCAATGCCGCCGGTCAGGTGGGCGGGGCGCTGCTCCGGCAGCTGGAGCCGGTGTACAGCCAGCTCACCGACCTGTGCAGCCATTTTCATGCGGTGCTGGATTATCCGGATGAAGATATCGATGACTTCCGGCTGACTGCATACGCCGGTACCCTGGCCCGGTGCCAGGGGGAGTTGGAAAACATGCTGGCCACGGCGGGGCAGGGCCGGGTGCTGAAGCGGGGGGTACAGGCGGCACTGCTGGGCAAGCCAAATGTGGGCAAGTCCAGCTTGCTCAATGCTCTGGCAGGCTTCCCCCGGGCCATTGTCACCGCTCAGCCCGGCACCACCCGGGATACGGTGGAAGAGCCAGTGCTGGTGGGCTCGGTTCGCCTTCGCCTGGTGGACACTGCCGGTATCCGGCAGACCCATGACGAAATTGAGGCCATGGGGGTGGAGCGGGCCAGGCAGGCCGCCCAGGGGGCGGATCTGGCCCTGTTTGTCTGCGATGGCAGCCGCCCCTTGGATCAGGAGGACCAGGCGGCCATGGCCGCCGCCTTAACCGCCCCTCAGGCCATTTGCCTGCTGAACAAGCAGGATCTGCCCCAGGTGGTAGACCGGGGGGCGCTGCCTTTTGCCACCGTAGTGCCCATCTGCGCCAAAACCGGCCAGGGGCTGGAGGCCCTGGCGCCGGTGCTGGAGGAGATGTTCGGGGGCGGGGCGCCCTGCGACGGCTCGGTGCTCACCAATGTCCGGCAGGTGGAGGCCATGGGCCGGGCGGTCCGGGCCTTGGTCCAGGCCCAAACCGCTCTGGTAGCCGGCTTTACCCCGGATGCGGTGCTCACCGACGTGGAAGGGGCCATGGAAGCCTTAGGCGAGCTCAGCGGCAGAACCGTCCGCCAGGACATTACCGACCGGATTTTTGAACGGTTCTGCGTGGGAAAATAGAAAGGAAACCGTATGATTTATCTGGACAATTCCGCCACCACCCAGCCCTGCCCCCAGGCGGTGGAGGCGGCTCTGACCTGTATGGAGCAGGTCTGGGGCAATCCCAGCGCCCTGTACCGGTTCGGCGCTGAGGCGGCCCGGGCAGAAAAAACCGCCCGGACCCAGGTGGCCCAGGCTTTGGGGGCCCCGGCGGAGCGGGTGTTTTTCACCTCCGGCGGGACGGAGGCGGACAACTGGGCCATTTTTTCCACCATGGCCCGGATGGGCAAGCGGGGCAAACACGTGATTACCACTGGGGTGGAGCACCACGGGGTGCTGCGGCCGATGCAGCAGCTGGAGGCCCAGGGGTATACCGTCACCTATCTGCCCCCGGACCGGCAGGGCCGGGTATCTGCCCAGGCCTTGGCTCAGGCCCTGCGGCCGGACACGGTGCTGGTGTCGGTGATGATGGTGAACAACGAAACCGGGGCGGTGATGCCCATCCGGGAGATGGTCAGCCTCACCCGCCGGGCTGCGCCCCAGGCCATTTTTCACACCGACGCGGTGCAGGGATTTTTAAAGGTGCCCTTCCAGGCCAAAACCCTGGGGGCTGACCTGATTTCCGTCTCGGCCCACAAAATCCATGGCATTAAGGGGGCGGGGGCTTTGTATATCCGCCCCGGGCTGACCCTGCCCCCCTATCTCTACGGCGGCGGCCAGGAGCAGGGTTACCGCAGCGGCACTGAGGCCATGCCGGCCATCTGCGCCTTCGGGGCGGCCTGCGCCGCCGCCCGGCCGGCCCAGGACACGGCCCACATGGCCCAATGCCGGGATGAGGCGCTGGCGCTGCTTGCCCAGGTGCCGGGGCTGCTGCTGCTGGGGGCCCACGAAGCGCCCCACATCATTCTGGCCTCTCTGCCTGGCATCCCGGTGCAGAGCACCATCAATTTATTGCAGGACCGGGAAATTTGCGTCTCCGCCGGTTCCGCCTGCGCCAAGGGCCACCGCAGCCACGTGCTCCAGGCCATGGGCCTTGCCCCGGCAGTGATGGACGGCGCGTTTCGGATTTCTCTGAGCCGGAATACCACCCAGCAGGAGCTGTCCGCCCTGGCCAGGGCATTGGGGGAGGTCTCCGCCAAAATGGGCCGCAGATAGTTGCAGGCGCAATTTTTTCTGCATAACCGCTTGTATATTCATGCAATTTATGCTAGAATAACAAAACTGGTATACTAGCCCGGGTGGGACTTGCCCCACCCGGGCAGAAAAAAATAGGTAGGTTGTGGATAAGTTGAGCATACTGGAGAATATCCAAGGCCATGAGGATTTGCAGCGGCTGACCAAAGCCCAGCAGCTCCAGCTTTGTCAGGAGCTTCGCCAGTTTTTAATTCAACATGTGTCGGCCACCGGCGGCCATCTTGCCCCCAATTTGGGGGTGGTGGAACTGTCCCTGGCGGTGGAAACGGTGTTTGACACGCGAGTTGACCGGCTGGTATTTGACGTGGGACATCAGTCGTATGTGCATAAAATTCTCACCGACCGCAGAGATCAGTTTTCCTCTCTGCGGCGCTTTGGCGGTATCGCCGGATTTCCCAAACCGTCGGAAAGCATAACCGACGCCTTTGTGGCGGGGCACGCCTCTAACTCCGTCTCCGTGGCCCTGGGCATGGCCCGGGCCAGAACGCTGCAAAACCAGGACTATCACGTGCTGGCCATCATCGGTGACGGGGCCACCACCGGAGGCCTGTCTTATGAGGGGCTGAACGACGCCGGTGCCAGCCACGAGCCGTTGATTATCATTTTAAATGACAACGCCATGTCCATCTCCCGGAACGTGGGGGGCGTTGCCCACCATCTGTCCCGGCTGCGCACCCGGCCGGGCTACTTCGGCATTAAGCGGGTTTACCGCACGGTCACCAAAAAGCTGCCAGGGGGCAAGTACCTGTACCGCCTGACCCACAACATCAAAAACTGGATGAAAAACCGGCTGCTGGACACCACCTTGTTTGAGGACATGGGCTTTACCTATATTGGCCCGGTGGACGGCCACGACGTATCCAAGATGATTTACCTGCTGGAGGTGGCCAAGAGCCTGCGCTGCCCGGTGGTGTTCCACGTCCTGACCAAAAAGGGCAAGGGCTATCCCCCGGCGGAGGAAAACCCCAGTAAATTCCACGGCCTGGGCCCCTTTGACCCGGAAACCGGACGGACCCTGGCCCCCTTTGGGCTGACCTTTTCCGATACCTTCGGGGACACCATGCTGAACCTGGGCCGGGTGGAACCCAGGCTGTGCGCCATTACCGCCGCCATGCCCCAGGGTACCGGGCTGTCGGCGTTCAGCAAGGCATATCCTCAGCGCACCTTTGACGTGGGCATTGCCGAGGGCCATGCGGTGTCCATGGCCGGCGGGTTGGCCAAGGCGGGAATGATTCCCGTGGTGGCCATCTACTCCACCTTTTTGCAGCGGGCTTACGATATGATCATTCAGGATGTGGCTATGCTCCACCTGCATGTCATTTTTGCCGTGGACCGGGCGGGGCTGGTGGGGGAGGATGGAGAAACTCATCACGGCGTGTTTGATGTTGGCTTTCTGCGGCAGATCCCCGGCCTCACCATTCTCTGCCCGGGATGCCGCTCGGAGCTAAAGGAAATGCTCATCTGGGCCGTGCGGAAATGTACCGGCCCGGTGGCCATCCGCTACCCCCGGGGGGGCGACGGCGCTTTCCTCACCGCCGGGCGGGAAACCCTGTTCCGGGTGGGCCGGGATATTACCATTGTTACCTATGGCACCATGATCAATCAGGTCATCTCCGCCGCTGACCAGCTGGCCCTGCGGGGAATTGAAGCGGAGGTGCTGCGCCTGCGCACCATTAAGCCCCTGGACATGGAGGCGGTGACCACCTCCGTCCGGAAAACCGGCAGGCTTCTGGTGGTGGAGGAGGCAGAGGGCGTAGGCAGCGTTGGCCATGAGCTGATTGAAAAACTCAGCCAGCGGGGGGTACCGGTGATTTACAGCGGGCAAAACATCGGCGACCGGTTTGTCACCCATGGCGCCATGGCCGAGCTGTACCGGCATCTGAACCTGGATGCGGAGGCCATTGTCCGCCGGGCCGAGGAGGTAGTGCATCGTGAAAAATAAAACGCGGCTGGATATACTGCTGACCCAGCGGGGGCTGGCGGAAAGCCGGGCCAAAGCCCAGGCGCTGATCATGAGCGGCCAGGTCTACGTGGATGGCCAGAAGGCAGACAAAGCCGGTGCAGCCTTTCCCGATGAAGCCCAGTTGGAGGTGCGGGGCAGCACCTGCCCCTACGTGAGCCGGGGCGGGCTGAAGCTGGAAAAGGCCCTGACAGCGTTTGGCGTCAACCCCGCAGGGATGGTGTGCAGCGACTCCGGTGCTTCCACTGGGGGCTTTACTGACTGCCTCCTCCAGCACGGAGCCAAAAAGGTATTTGCCATCGACGTGGGCTATGGGCAGCTGGCCTGGTCTGTCCGGTCGGATTCCCGAGTGATTGTGATGGAGCGAACCAATATCCGCTATGTCACGCCGGAGGATTTGGGCGAGCCCCTGGATCTTTCCGTGGTGGACGTGTCGTTTATCTCTCTGAAGCTGGTGTTGCCGGTGATCCGCCGGCTGCTGAAGCCCAATGGCCAGGTGCTGTGCCTGATCAAGCCCCAGTTTGAGGCAGGCAAGGACCTGGTGGGGAAAAAAGGTGTGGTGCGGGACCCTGCCGTTCACCGTCAGGTGTTGGAGGACTTTGCCGCCTTGGCCGGAAGCCTGGAGTTTGCCCTGCTGGGCATGACCTTCTCCCCGGTAAAAGGGCCAGAGGGAAACGTGGAGTTTCTGGCCCACCTGGCCCTGGGCGTATCCACCGCTTTTGTGCCAGATACCGCCGGAATTGTCCGGCAGGCCCATGAGGCCCTGGGAGGGTGAGGGCATGAAGAAAATTGTACTGACCCCCAACCCCTACCGGGACAAGCAGTTCAAGTTCGTCCAAACCGCCCTGCGCCAGTTGTCTGGCTGTGGAGCGGAGCTGCGGGTTTGCCTGCCCTTTGATGTGGACAAGTCCATTGAACTGCCCAAACACATTACCCTTACTCCGCTGGCCCGGGATCTGCCTGGGGCGGATATGCTCATCTGCTTTGGCGGAGATGGCACGATTCTCCACGCCTCGAAAGCAGCCACCCGGGCGGACGTGCCGATTTTGGGGGTAAATATCGGCACCATGGGCTTTATCGCCGAGTTGGAAAGCGGGGAGCTGTCCCTGTTGTCCCGGATTGCTGCTGGAGAGTACACCGTCGAGCGCCGGCGGATGTTGGAAGTGACGGTACATCGGGGCGGGGCGGAGGTGCAGAAGGAAATCTGCCTCAATGATGCAGTTATCACCAAAGGCGCGGTGGCCCGGGTGGTACGCATGGCAGTATACTGTGATGACGTGTTAGCCATGGAGTTTGGCGGCGACGGGGTAATTGTTGCCACCCCCACCGGCTCAACTGCCTACAGCCTGTCCGCCGGCGGCCCCATGGTAGAGCCGGATGCCCGAGTGATGGTGATTACCCCCATCTGCGCTCATGATATCCGAACCCGTCCCATTGTGGCGGCAGATGACCGGGTGGTTACCATCAAGCTGGACAGTTTCGGAAAACGAAGCGCGTATTTGTCTGTGGACGGGGGCCGGGCTATGCGCCTTGGCGCGGGAGATACGGTTCGGGTAGCCCGAGCCACAGTGGAAACCAAACTGGTGCGGGTAAAACAGCGTAGTTTTTATGAGATTGTTGGGAGCAAATTTAAGAATACCTAAAGGAGCGAACGGATGAAAACCCAGAGACAGGCGAAGATCATGGAGATCATTTCCACTCAGGACATCGAAACCCAGGAGCAGCTGCTGCAGACCCTCCAGGCGGAGGGGTTCCTTTGCACCCAGGCCACGGTATCCCGGGACATCAAGGAGCTGCGGATAGTGAAGGAACTGACCTCCTTTGGTACCTACCGGTACACCTCCGCCGCGAAGGAGGGGCCGAGTACGTTTTCCACCCGTTTAAACACCATTTTCCGGGAGTGTATTACCAGCTTCGACTATGCGCAAAACATTATCGTCATCAAGACCATGCCTGGCTTGGCTTCCGCCGCCGCCTCGGCGGTGGATGCCATGGCCATGTCTGTGGTGGTGGGCACGTTAGCCGGTGACGATACGGTGTTCATTGTCATGCGGGATAACAATGCCGCCGCAGCCTTCTGCGGGGAGATTCGGAATCTGCTGAGCTAGTGAGGTGACTGATGTCATGAAAAAAATTCTGTGGTGCGGTGTTGCCTATGTTGCGCTGGCGGTGGTGCAGCTCATCTGTGTTATCGTATGCCTGTTTGCTCAAACTGCACCCATGAGTAAGGCCATGATACAAACGGTTTTACTGCTGCTAAGTGTGGTTCCCCTGATGTGGGGCGACGTCCTTTTGCAGAAATACCGGCAGCAGCTGGATGAAGCAATGCTGGGCATGGTATATCTGGTGCAGAACCAGGTGAGCTTGACCCTGTCGGCAGCGGTGGTCAACCTATTGGTGAGCCTGGTGCAAATCCTTTGGGCCAGGATGCCTGGCTGGATTCCTGCACTGGCGGCCATTTATCTGGTAGCAGCCTGGGCTGTGGCAGCCGTTCGGTTCTATCTGGCCCTGCGGCCGGCGGCGAAAGATGTGCCTGCAAAAAAATCCGCCGGGCGTTGGAAAACCGGTTCCCAAGAAAATTCGCCGGAGGAACGGTAAAGGAGGAGCCATATGCTTTCCGTTCTGCACATTGAGCAAATTGCCGTGATTGAAGAGGCAGATATTGTGTTTGACCGGGGCTTTAACGTCCTCACCGGTGAAACCGGCGCTGGCAAATCCATTGTCATTGATGCCATCTCCGCTATTTTGGGGGAGCGGGCTTATCGAGACATGATCCGCACCGGCGCAGCCAAAGCCTCAGTGCGTGCGGTATTTCGGGCCGTCCCCCGACTGTCTTGGTTTGCCGACAATGGGATAGACTATGAAGAGGAACTGCTGATCCAGCGGGATATTTTCCTGGATGGACGAAACGTCTGCCGGGTAAACGGCCAGCCCGTATCGGTGTCCGTACTGCGGCGGCTGGGGCTGCAGCTCATCAACATCCATGGCCAGCGGGACTCCCAGCAGCTATTTGACGAGGGATATCATCTACAGTATTTGGATGCTTATGTGGGCAATCAGGAATTGTTGGCAGACTACAGCGGGAAATACCAAGCGGTGATAGAGCTGCAGCAGCAGATCCGCCGGCTGACCATGGACGAAGGCGAAAAGCTGCGGAAGATGGAAGCGCTGCGCTTCCAGATTGAGGAGATCTCCCGGGCCGGACTGAAGGCCGGAGAGGAGGAAGGGCTGGAGGCCCGGCGGCGGTTGCTGCAAAATGCGGAGAAGCTGTCCCAAGGCCTGGACGATGCCGTCGCCGGTCTGTACGGAGATGAGGACAGCGACGGGGCCGCCGCTCTGCTCACCCAGGCGGAGCGGGCCTTGGCCAAGCTCCTCCGGTTTGACGACAGCCTCGGCCCCCTTCACAGCCGGGTGGCAGACCTGATGTACCAGACCCAGGACGTGGCGGAGGAACTACAGGACCGGCGCCGGGCGCTGGATTATTCCGGCGGTGAGCTGGAGGCCATCGAATCCCGGTTGGACACCATCCACCGTCTCCGGCGGAAATACGGCCGGGATACCCGGGAAATTTTGGCCTATCTGGACAAAGCCCAGGGGGAATTGGACGAAATTCAGTTTGCCGATGATCAATTGGTCCGGCTCCAGGAGAAATTGAAGCAGGCAGAGGCGGAGGCTTGGGCGGCTGCCGAAACCCTGCGCCAGGCCCGGCAGGCTGGGGCCGTGGAGCTGCCCCGGCGAATTCAGGAGGAGCTGCGGCAGCTGGACATGCCCCGGGCCCAGTTCCAGTGCGTGTTTACCGAGACGCCCCTGACGCCCACCGGGGCCGACGGGGTGGCCTTTGCCATGTCCGCCAACGTGGGGGAAGCCATGAAGCCCCTAAACAAAGTGGCTTCCGGCGGTGAGCTGGCCCGGATTATGCTGGCGCTGAAAAATGTGCTGGCCCAGCAGGATCAGGTGGATACCTTGATTTTTGATGAGGTGGACACCGGCGTCTCCGGCCGGGCCGCCCAGAAGGTGGCGGAAAAGCTCCGCAGCGTGGCCAAGACGAAGCAGGTGCTGTGCGTCACCCACTTGCCCCAGATTGCCGCTCTGGCGGATACCCACCTGCGCATCGCCAAGGGAGAGCGGGACGGCAGAACCTACACCACCGTCACCCCCTTGGACTGGTCAGGGCGGCAGCAGGAACTGGCCCGGATCATTGGCGGGGCAGAAATTACCCAAACCACCCTGGATAGCGCTGGGGAAATGCTTTTGGCCGGCGGCATAAAGCCTCCGGAAGCGTAAAAATAAGCGGCCGCAACGGGCTTGTTCCCGTTGCGGCCGAATGCATATCCAGTTCCAATGTTTGGCTTAGCGCTCCGCCCCAGACAGCGTAGGAATACCGTAAGCACAATTACTGCCGACTGGCGCCAAAAATCTGATTCAGTTCTTCCATGGCAGCCTCATCGGCCAGGGCCAGGATATACTGCCCCGCCCGGATCACCGTCTCCCCGTGGGGAATGATCAACGTATCGTCCTCATACACCGCAATCAGCAGCGACTGGGCAGGAAGCTTAATCTGGGCAATGGATTTATTCACTGTGGAGGAATGATAATCCACATGCACCCGAACGATGGAGTACTCTCCTTTGGATAGCCGCATCAAGGTCATAATGGACTGGTAGTTCATCTCATCGGCCACCATATGGCCAATGATATCTGCCTGGTTGATCTTCACGTCGACCCCCATCCCGGCGTTAAACAGCCAGGCATTTTTGGGGTTGTTGACCCTGGCCACCACCTTGGGCACGTCGTATTCAAACTTGGCCATCATGGCCGCGGTCAGGTTGGTTTCGTCCATGCCGGTGGCGCAAATCAGGGCATTGCATCCCCGCACCCCCGCCTTTTCCAGGAGCATGGCATCGGTGCCGTCCCCCACCAGAATGTGCTTCTCCGGCAGGCCGTTTTTCCGCAGGGATTGAAGGGCCCGCTCTTTGTTCTCAATGATGGTCACGCTGTTCCCGTTTTCCAGGAGCAGGTTAGCAATATATCCGCCTACCTGGCCGCCGCCAACAATAATGATCTTCATGTTGAAGCCCTCCCTACAGCTGCAGCATGTCTCTGGCCTGAGCCAGATAGTCCTTGGCTACGGCCAAATACAGCATGTCGTTATATTCGCAGCACATTTCTTTGTCCGGCAGCACAGAATGCCCCTGGCGCTCTACCGCCACCAGGTTCACTTTGCCTTCCACCTGCAAATCGGAAAACCTTGTTCCCTCCAGGCCGAAGGGTACCCGGGCTTTCACCAGCTGCACATCCTCGTCCCCCAGTTTCCGGATGACCCGCCAGCTCCGGTTTTCCTCCAGGTACTCCATCACGTTGTCCACTCCGAGGCGGGTAATGGAGACGGTGTAAATCCCCATGGATTCAAACATTTTTGCCCGAATTGGGTCGTACATACGGGCGATCACCGTAGGCACATGGAATACATTTTTCGCGATGTTGGCCACCACCGCGTTCAGGGAGTCGCTGCTGGCGCAGCTGATCACCACATCTGCCGTGGAAATCTCCGCCTGCTTCAGCACGCTCCGGTCATAGCCGATGCCGCAGATGGTGCGGCCGGTAAACTCCTCGCTTAAGGCGTGGAATGCTTCCGGGTCGCTGTCCACAATGGTTACATCGTGGTTCTTTCTGGTCAGGTATTCCGACACCCGGACGCCGAATTTCCCGCACCCAATGATCAATACTTTCATTTTTTCGTGCTCCTTTCTGCCCGGCGCTTCCGCAGCAGCAGTTTTCTGCCTTCCTCCAGGCCAAAGACGATAAAGGGAATACAGATCAGGTAGAGCCATTCTACCAGGGTAATGGGGGCCGTGTTAAAAATACCGTTGAAAAACGGAATATAAATAATGGCCACTAGAATCAGGACTTCTACCACTAGGCCGATATTGATATACCGGTTGGAAAACAGACCCCGCTTACACACGGATTCATAGTCGGTGCGGTTGTTCATCACCATGCCCATTTGGGAAAATACCACGCCGGCCAGCATCATGGTGGTGGCTTGGGCGTAAACCTGGGTGCCTTCCGCCGCCAGGGGAACGCCCGGCCAGCCGTTGAGGAAATTGGCCAGGAAGTACCCACCCATGGCAAAGAGGGTGCCCAGCAGCCCGTACCAGATAAAGCCCACCAGGATCACGTTGCGGTTCAGCAGCCGGTCCTTTATCGAGCGGGGCGGCTTCTGCATGACGCTGTCCTCCGAGGCCTCCGCCCCCAGGCCCAGGGCCGGCACCATGTCCGTGCCGATGTCGATGGTGAGAATCTGTATGATGGTCAGGGGTACGGGGATCAGGCCGCCGGAGAGCAGGTAGGCCACCGGCGCCGCCGCCTCCGGGGTGTTGCTGTCGAAGATATACCGGAGGAATTTGCGGATATTGTTGTAGACGTTTCGTCCCTCCTCAATGGCCCGGACGATGGTGGCGAAATTGTCGTCGCTCAGGATCATGTCGGCGGCTTCCTTGGCCACGTCCGTACCGGTAATGCCCATGGCAATGCCGATGTCCGCTTTTTTCAGGGCCGGGGAATCGTTCACCCCGTCGCCGGTCACCGCCACAATGTTCCCCATTTCCTGCAGGGCACAGACAATCCGGTACTTCTGCTCCGGGGCCATCCGGGCAAAGACCACCTCGCCTTTCAGCGCCTCTTTCAAGGCTCCGTCGTCCATTTCCGCCAGCTCGCTGCCGGAAATCACCCTAGCTTCCGGACTCTGAATGATGCCGATTTTCCGGGCGATGCTCTCGGCGGTCAGGCCGTAGTCACCGGTGATCATGATGATCTTAATCCCGGCGCTGCGGCACAGCCGCACCGCGTCCTTCACCTCGCTGCGGGGAGGATCCTGCATGGCCACCAGGCCCAGGAAGGTGAGCTCCCGCTCCACATTATCTGGAGTATATTCCCGAATGGAGGCAGGCAGGCTATGGTCATCCTTTCGCAGGGGGCGGTAGGCCACCGCCAAAACCCGCAGGCCATCTTTGGCATAGGTATCGTTGGCCTGCATAATGGCCTCCCGGTCCGCCTGCTCCATGGGCCGGGAAGAGGAGCCGTCATAGCACCGGCTGCACAGCTCCATGATCTCTTTTGGCGCGCCTTTCACAAAGGCGATACGGGTGCTCCCATCCAGCATCTCCCGGGACTGGTGGATGGTGGTCATCCGCTTCCGGCGGGAGTCAAAGGGCAGCTCCATGATCCGGGGATAGTTCTGGTTCAGGCTGTCCAGATCAATGTTGCCCTTCTGGGCGGCCACCCCCAGGCAAGCTTCCGTGGGGTCGCCCAGCACCGTGTAGCGTTCCTTCCCCGGCTCCGGGGGGATAAGCTTTGCGTTGGAGCACAGGGCCGCGCCGCTGAGCAGGAGCTTCAGCACGCTGCTGTTTTGGGCGGTCACCACCGTTCCCTGGTCCCGGATCTCTCCCTGGGGGGCATAGCCCTCCCCGCTGACGGTCATTTCCGCCCGGCGGGTCCACAGGTGATTCACCGTCATCTCGTTTTGGGTCAGGGTGCCGGTTTTATCCGAGCAAATCACATTGGTGCAGCCCAGGGTTTCCACTGCGGATAGCTTTTTCACCAGGGCGTGTTCCTTGGCCATCTTCTGCACCGCCAGGGCCAGGGACAGGGTAACCGCCGGCAGCAGGCCTTCCGGAATGAAGGCCACGATCATGCCCAGGGCGAACAGGAAAGACTCCATCCAAGGATCTTTCACGAAAAACACAGCAATGAGCAGGAAAACCAGGCCGATGCTAAAGGCGATGGCTGCAATCTGCTTGGTCAGGACGTTGAGCTCCTTTTGCAGCGGCGAGAGGCTCTTCTCCGTGGTCTGGGTCAGGTTGGCGATTTTGCCAAACTCGCTGTCCATGCCGGTGGAGACCACCACCGCCCGGCAGGTTCCCGCTGCGGCGGAAGTGCCGGAAAACACCATATTTTCCGCTTCCAGGTAGCTGCATTCCTGTTGCAGCGCCTCCCCGCTTTTCCGGATAGGGTTGCTCTCACCGGTCAAGGTGGACTGGTCGGCCCGGAAATCGTTGCTCCGGAGAATGCGGGCGTCGGCGCTGATCCGGTCCCCCTCCTCCAGGATCATAATGTCGCCGGGCACAATGTCCGCCGCCAGGATCTTTGTCTCTTTGCCGTCCCGCAGCACCCGGGTGTAGGCCGGCAGCATTTTTTGCAGGGCGGAAGTTGCTTTCTCTGCTTTAAACTCCTGAAAAAAAGAAAAGAAACCGTTGATCAGGTTCACGCAGAAAATGGAGATGCCCAGCTCCAGGGCGCCGGACACAATGGCCATGATGCCGCCGCCCCACAGCAGCAGCGCCATCAGGCTGGTAAAATTGGCCAGCAGTTTTTTTGCCATGCTGGTCTGTTTCTTCTGTGCCAGTTCATTTTTCCCGTACTGCTTCAGCCGGTTTTCTGCTTCCGCCTGGGACAGGCCCCGCATTTCCGAGCCCATAAGCTTACAGGCTTCCACCGGACTGGCGTACAATATTTTTTTCTTGACGTCGGGGCTCCCGGCGTCAACTGAATTGTTTTTTTCCATTGTTCCTTTCTCCCCAAAATACAATTCACTGCAACAAAGCTCTGGACGCCTGTCCGGAGCTGTAATTTCCACTGCAGCGGCAAAATGTCTAAAAACGGGTTTTACCGCAGTCATCCGTCAACAGCGCCAACCGGTTTTCCGGCCGTGCTGGGCATTATGGAGACACAAATTACGCTACCTGACAGATTCCATTCCTTGTTTCAGTTTGGCACATTATAAGGCACTTTTCAAAAGAAGTCAACGGATTTTTCGAAAAATTAACCCGGCCGCAAGATACAGCCATGGGCCTGCGGCAAATTTGCCGCAGGCCCATGGCATTATCCTTTGGAACTGGTGGAACGCAGCTGCACATCGTGGTAACCGCCCTCCACAATGGAGGTGGCGGACACCAGGGTCAGCTTGGCGTTTTCCTGCAAATCCGGGATATTGGTTACGCCGCAGTTGCACATGGTGCTCTTCACCTTGTACAAGCTGGCCTCCACGTTGTCGTGGAGGGGACCGGCGTAGGTGACGTAGGAGTCCACTCCCTCTTCAAAGCTCAGCCGGGAGGCGCCCCCCAGGTCATAGCGCTGCCAGTTTCTGGCCCGATTGGAGCCTTCGCCCCAGTATTCTTTCACATAGGAGCCGTTGACCATCAGCTTATTGGTTGGGCTCTCGTCAAACCGGGCAAAGTACCGGCCCAGCATCAAGAAATCGGCGCCCATGGCCAGGGCCAGGGTCATGTGGTAGTCGTGGACAATGCCGCCGTCGGAGCAGATGGGCACATACACCCCGGTTTTCCGGAAATACTCGTCCCGGGCGGCAGCAACTTCAATCAGGGCCGTGGCCTGGCCCCGGCCGATGCCCTTGGTCTCCCGGGTGATGCAGATGGAGCCGCCGCCGATGCCCACCTTGACAAAGTCCGCCCCGGCCTCCGCCAGGAACAGGAAACCGTCCCGATCCACCACGTTGCCGGCGCCCACCTTCACTGTGTCGCCATACCGGTCCCGGATCCAGTCCAGGGTTTTTTTCTGCCAGCAGCTGAAACCCTCGGAGGAGTCGATGCACAAAGCGTCGGCCCCGGCTTCCACCAGCGCCGGAACCCGCTGGGCATAGTCCCGGGTATTGATGCCCGCCCCCACCAGGTAACGCTTGCTGTTGTCCAGCAGCTCCAGGGGGTTGTCCTTGTGGGAAGCATAATCCTTCCGGAAGACGAAATACATCATCCGGTCGTCCTTATCCACAATGGGCAGGGAGTTCAGCTTATTGGCCCAGATAATGTCGTTGGCCTCTTTCAAGGTGGTATCCGCCGGGGCGGTGATTAGCTTTTCCCGGGGGGTCATAAAGTCGGCCACTTTTTCCGTGGGGCTCATCCGGGAAACCCGGTAGTCCCGGCTGGAGACGATGCCCAGCAGCTTGCCGGTGGCCGTGCCGTCGTGGGTGATGGCCACGGTGGAGTAGCCGTTCCGGGCCTTCAAATCCAGCACGTCCTGGAGGGTTGCCTCCGGGGTCAGATTGGAGGCGGATACCACAAACCCGGCCTTGAACCCCTTCACCCGGGCAATCATAGCAGCCTCGTCCTCAATGGACTGGGAACCGTAGATAAAGGACAGGCCGCCCTCCTTGGCCAGGGCAATGGCCATGGTATCGTTGGATACGGACTGCATGATGGCCGACACCATGGGGATATTCAGGGAGATAGCCGGCTCTTCCTGGCCCTTGCGGTACTTCACCAGCGGGGTTCTGAGAGAGACATTGCTGGGGACGCAGTCTTCGCTGGTGTATCCGGGGATCAGGAGATACTCGCTGAAGGTGTGGGACGGCTCATTGTAATAGTAGGCCATGGGTGGTTCTCCTCCAAACTAATTTAATAAATATATGTAAATTTATAGCGTACCTTTTGTTCCGTCATCCAGCAGGCTGCTCTCCTGCTGGCCGTTCTTTTTGATGTGCTTGAAGTTGCCCACCACTTCCTTCACCGACGACAGGTAGGCAAAGGTGCCGGGATAACGGCGGATAATGCTCTCAAATTCCGCCAGCTGCCGCTTGTTGATGACGCAAAGCAAAACGGAGGTCTTCGCGCCGGTATACATGCCCTTTCCTTCCAGCCGGGTAGCGCTGTGGCCCAGCCGGTCAATCAGTTCCCGGGAGATCTCATCCGGCTGGTGGGTAATGATTTCAAATTTCACTGCGGATTTGCTGTGGCGGAGGATATGGTCGGACACGTTGCTGCTCAGGAAGCAGTACAGGATACACAGAATCACCGGCTCCAGGTTGTACCCATAGACAAAATAGGAAATGCCGGCCACCACGCAGTTTAGCGCAAAGGTGAGGCTGAAGAAGTTGGCCTCCGGCTTTTTCACATGGATCAGAGCCGCCACATAGTCCAGGCCGCCGGTATAGGATCCGCCTCGCACCACCACGCTGTAGCAGAAGCCGTTGATCACGCCGGCCACCAGCGGGCCAAGAATGGTGCTGGTACCGTTATCGGTGGAGTAAGCAAACCGCTCCAGGGGCACATAGTTTTCCAAAATGGCCAGGGCAAGGGAAAAGCCCAAGGTGTACACCATGGAGCGGATGGCCAGAGGCTTGCTCACCAGCTTGAACACCAGCAGGGCTAGGGGGATATTCACCACCAGGTTCAGCATGCTCACCCGCAGGCCGGTAAGCTCCTGAATCATGGTGCAGATGCCGTTTAGCCCGGCAGGGGCAAACCGGTTGGGGAAAACGAACAGTTCATAGGATACGGCGGACAAGCAGGCGGTCATCAAAATGACCACATAGGTTAAAATGAGTTTACCGTGTTTCATGACGCATCTCCCGATGGCAAAATTCCGCCGGGCCGGCGGAATGGATTGACCAATATGTTGCAGCAAAAATCGCATACGGCAGAGTGAATCCCCCTGCGGGCAACGGATTTTTCTGCAGTCTTGCCGGATGGTACTAGCAATAGTAACACAGGAAGCAAGGCGGGTCAATAGGGCAAAACATGGATGGACAGGGAATTTTTTTCGGTTTACCGGGAAAATTTGTGGATTTTGCTTAGGGGCCGGACCGGTATCCGGCGGGCATATCCTTGTCCGCCGGGGCATAGGCTGTAGCAAACTGGGGAGGGATGGAAATGAAGAAAGTTTGTGCGCTTGTACTGGCCGTGGTGCTCATTTGGGCGGTAGCTTTGCCGGCAGGGGCGGTGGACTTGCAGCTGGCGGCGCCCTCGGCGGTATTGATGGATCTGACCACCGGCACGGTGCTCTATGAGGCCAACGCCCACCAGCCCATGGCCCCGGCCAGCGTCACCAAAGTGATGACGTTGCTGCTGATCATGGAGGCCATCGACTCCGGAAAGATCGGCTGGCAGGATATGGTGACCGCCTCGGAAGCGGCGGCGGCCAAAGGCGGTAGCCAAGTATACCTGAAGGTGGGAGAAACCATGAGCGTGGAGGAAATGGTCAAGTCCATTGCCGTATCCTCCGCCAACGACTGCGCCTGCGCCATGGCGGAATATATCGCCGGCAGTGAAGCAGGCTTTGTGGAGCGGATGAACCAGCGGGCCCAGGAGCTGGGCATGGAAAACACCCATTTTGTCAACTGTACCGGATTGGACGACGACCCGTCGGCGGCAGAGCACCTCACCACCGCTTATGACATTGCCGTAATGTCCCGGGAACTGCTGCTGAACCACCCGGACATCAAACGGTTCACCACCATCTGGATGGACACCGTGCGAAACGGCAGCTTCGGCCTGTCCAATACCAATAAGCTGGTGCGGTTTTACGAGGGTACCACCGGCCTCAAAACCGGCTATACCTCGTCTGCCGGCCACTGCCTGTCTGCCAGCGCCCAGCGGGACGGCTTGGAACTGGTGGCAGTGGTGCTCCACTGCGCCAGTTCCGCCGACCGGTTCCAGTCGGCAAAGGCCCTGCTGGATTACGGCTTCGCCAACTACGCTTTGGTTCCGGTACAGGATGAGGCGGCCCTCCCTGCGGTGCCGGTGGTGCTGGGGGCCCAGGAGGAGGTCAAGCCGGTGATTTCCGGACCGGAGCAATTGCTCATTGCCAAGGAGCAGAAGCAAAGCATTACTCGCGGGGTAACGCTGGAGCCCTCCGTCCAAGCGCCGGTGAGTCAAGGCCAACGGCTGGGCACCTTGACGGTGCGGGCCGGGGATGAGGTGCTGGCAGAGGTTCCCCTGGTGGCAGAAACCGCAGTGACCCGGTTGACCTGGAAGGATCTTTTTCTGGATTTCCTGGGCCGGGCGGCCATGGCGGCGGACGCGTCGTAAAGCCGGGACCGTACGCGGTGCAGGCTTGACAGCTGCGGGGAGACTTGCTATCCTAAAGAAAACCAGACAAAGAAGGGATTGCCATGCCGATTCTTCCCGGCCTGCGCCGGAACGGAAAAACCATACTGGCCCTGATCCTGGCAGCGGCTATTTTTGTGGGGCTGTATTTGTATGCCCACGGCGGAACAACGGCGCCCAGCCAACAGGCGGAGGAATATGCCGAGTACGAAAGCGGAAAAGTTCTGGAAATCCTAACGGACAACTGTGAGCCGGACCCCACCGCTGAGGGCGCCTACCGGGGGGAGCAGACCCTATTGGTAGAGGTCACCTCCGGTCAGTACAAGGGACAGACCATTCTGACCGACAACGCTGTGGGCCCACTGTACGGCGAACCGGCCAAGGCCGGCCAGCGGGTGACCCTGATCCTGTCCACCTATGCCGACGGTACCGTCCGGGCCTCGGTTTACGAGTATGACCGCAGCTTGCCCATTGCCCTGGTGCTGGCGGTTTTCTTCCTGGTCACGGTGCTGGTGGGGGGGAAAACCGGCGCCAAGTCCATCCTGGGCCTGGCTTTTTCCGTGGCGGTACTGCTGCTGCTG
>DVHJ01000077.1 GCA_018712145.1 Candidatus Faecousia faecigallinarum
AATAACCGGTAAAAATTTACTGATTTTTTGCAGATTACGCGAAATAGGGATGGACAAGGGTGGGCAAATATGGTAAGATGATATCCGGTAGAAATTGGCGTTTTCCTGATTTCTGCCCGATGAACTGCATGCGGCGCCTGCGGGAATGTTGCCTGCACGCTGATGAAATTTATCTCAGGAGGACTTGATTTATGGAAACCTTTGGTCTTGAGAAGCTGGGTATTCTCAATCCCAGCGCCGTTTACCGCAACCTGGGCCCTGCCCAGTTGACCGAAGCTGCCCTGCGCCGGGGCGAGGGCAAGCTGTCCAATACCGGCGCCCTGGTGGTGACCACCGGCAAATACACTGGCCGCTCCCCCGACGACAAGTTTATCGTGGATACACCGGCCATTCATGACGATATTGCCTGGGGCAAGGTGAACCGCCCCATTGCCCGGGAAAAATTCAATGCTATCCTGGCCAAGGTTTGCGCTTATCTCCAGGGCCGGGAGATCTTCCTGTTTGACGGCTTTGCCGGTGCCGACCCCAAGTACACCAAGAAGTTCCGCATTGTCAACGAGCTGGCTTCCCAAAACCTGTTTATCCGGGATCTGCTCATCCGCCCCACTGCCCAGGAGCTGGAGACCTATGGTGATCCGGACTACACGGTGGTGGCGGCCCCTGGCTTCAAGTGCGATCCTGTCGTGGATGGCGTCCATTCCGAGGCGGCCATCATGATTGATTATGAGGCCCACCTGATTGTCATCTGCGGTTCTCAGTACGCCGGCGAGATTAAGAAGAGCGTCTTCTCCACTATGAACTATGTGCTTACCAAGGAGGGCATCCTGCCCATGCACTGCTCGGCCAACATGGACCCGGTGACCCATGAGACCGCGGTGTTCTTCGGCCTGTCCGGCACCGGCAAGACCACCTTGTCTGCTGACCCCAACCGGAAGCTCATCGGCGACGACGAGCACGGCTGGTCTGCCGACGGCGTGTTCAACATTGAGGGTGGCTGCTATGCCAAATGTATCAACCTGTCTGCGGAGAATGAGCCGGATATTTATAACGCCATTCGCTTCGGTGCGCTGGTGGAAAATGTGGTGATGGATCCGGATACCCGGGAGTTGGATTTTGACGATGCCAGCCTGACGGAAAACACCCGGGTGGGCTATCCTGTTACCTATATCAACAATGCGGCGGTGCCCGGCGTGGGCGGCGTGCCCAAGGTGGTTATTTTCCTGACTGCCGATGCTTTCGGCGTTCTGCCCCCCATCTCCAAGCTTACTCCGGATGCGGCCATGTATCACTTTGTTACCGGCTTCACCTCTAAGCTGGCCGGTACGGAGCGGGGCATTACCGAGCCAAAGCCCACCTTCTCCACCCTGTTTGGCGAGCCCTTTATGCCCATGGATCCGTCTGTATACGCCAATATGCTGGGCCAGAAGATCCAGCAGTATGGCACCTCTGTGTACCTGGTGAACACCGGCTGGGCCGGCGGCTCTGCCCAGGAGCTGGGCAAGGCGGGCCGGATGAAGCTGAGCTATACCCGGGCTATGGTTACCGCCGCCCTCAATGGCGAGCTGGCCAACGCGGAGTATGAGCATTCCGATATCTTCAATGTGGAAATGCCCAAGGCGGTCACCGGCGTACCGGCGGAGATTCTGAATCCGGAGACCATGTGGATTGCCAACGGCAAGACCAAGGAAGACTATGTGGCTGCCGCCAACCGTTTGGCCACCATGTTTGCCGAGAACTTTGCCAAGAAGTACCCCAACATGCCCAAGAACATTGCAGAGGCTGGCCCCAAAGCAATCTGATTACGCTCCTTTCCGGCAGTCCCGGGCGGGAATATTCCGCCCGGGGCGTTGCCCTACCTGCAAACCGAACATCAGTGAGAAAACCGGTCCAACGGTTGCAGATGATTACACGCATCACCGGCGCGTGCTCTGGTTGAATTCCCACTTTTGTCATGGATGGCAAAAGTGATGGAATTCGCCGGATTCGCTGCCAACCGGCGGAAATTGATGCCAAATATTTTGACATACTGCGGCCAAGCGGCCGTTTACGGAGGTTTTGCCATATGGCACAAAAACAAAAAGTCCAGAAGGTGCAGTTTGTGGAGACCGTGCTGCGGGATGCCAACCAGTCCCTGATTGCCACCCGGCTGCCCTACAGCAAGTTTGAGGACATTCTGCCCACCATGGACAAGGCCGGCTACTATGCCTGCGAATGCTGGGGCGGGGCAACCTTTGACGTCTGCCTGCGTTACCTGCATGAGGATCCCTGGGAGCGCCTGCGGAAAATCCGGGCCAAAATGCCCAACACCAAGCTGCAGATGCTGCTGCGGGGGCAAAATGTCCTGGGCTACGCCCATTATCCCGACGATTTTGTCAAAAAATTCGTCCAAAAAGCGGTGGAAAACGGCATTGATATCATCCGGATTTTCGACGCCCTGAACGATACCCAGAACATGAAAGTGGCCATGGAAGCCACCATTAAGGCCGGAGCTTTGGCCTCCGCCGCCATTTCCTACACCACTTCTCCGGTACATACCCTGCAAAAGTATGTGGAAATGGTGAAGGAACTCAAAGCCATGGGTGCAGCCACCATTTGCATCAAAGATATGGCCGGTATTATGGGCCCCAAGGAAGCCTATGACTTGGTATCCGCCATTAAGGATGCGGTGGATCTGCCGGTTGACCTGCATACCCATTCTACCACCGGCCTGGCTTTCATGACCTACCTAAAGGCGGTGGAAGCCGGCGTGGATATCATTGATACTGCCATCTCCCCCTTCTCCGGCGGCACTTCTCAGCCCGCCACGGAAACCCTGGCCTATGCCCTGCGGCAGCTGGGCTACCGGGTAGATCTGGACGACAAGTGCCTGAAGGATATTGCAGACTACTTCAAGCCCATTCGGGACGATTACGTGAAGGACGGCACCTTGATGCCCAAGTCCATGGCCACCGATACCCAGTGCCTGACTTATCAGGTGCCCGGCGGCATGCTGTCCAATCTGCTGAGCCAGCTGAAGATGATGAACGCACTGGACCGCTTTGACGAGGCCCTGGTGGAAACCCCCAAGGTGCGCAAGGATCTGGGCTACCCTCCCCTGGTTACCCCCACCAGCCAGATGGTTGGGGTGCAGGCGGTGCGGAATGTGCTGGATGGCCAGCGGTATAAAACGGTGTCCAAGGAAATCAAGGCGTACTGCCGGGGAGAATATGGGCGTACGCCTGCACCCATCGATCCTGCCGTGCAGAAGCAGATCCTGGGGGATGAGCAGCCCCTAACCGGCCGCTATGCCGATACCCTGGAGCCGGTTTTTGAAAAGACCAAGCAGGAGCTAAAAGGCATTGCCCGGTGCGATGAAGACGTGCTGTCCTACATTGCTTTCCCCCAACTGGCGGAAAAATTCTTCCAGGAGCGGAAGGAAAAAGAGGAAAATGAAGTCACCTACACCATTGAGGCGATGTAAGGAGGCGGCGCTATGTTGTTTCACCTGTTAACTGCCGCCACGGAAGCGCCGGTGGTGGAAAACCTGACCGATGCGGGTATGGTTGGCGCTGCCGGCTATGCAGTGGTTTTCGTGGGCATTGCTTTGCTGATTGCCGTGATGGTGATCACCAGCAAGATTATGCAGCGGAAAAAGCCGGAGGAGGAAGCGGCTCCGGCTGCTGCACCTGAGGCGCCGGCCGCACCAGTTGCCCCCGGCTCTGCTGGAAAACTGAAGCTTTACGACACCGATCCCAAGACTGCTGCCATGATTATGGCGATTGTGGCCGATAAAATGGGCAAACCCATTAATGAGCTGCGCTTCATTTCCATCAAGGAGGTTAAGGACAAATGAAATATAAAGTCACCCTGAACAATCGCACCTATGAGGTGGAGGTGGAGGCCGGCAAGGCCATGCTGGTGGACGAATACGAGGCGTTTGCCCCTGCTGCTCCTGCAGCTCCGGCTGCGCCTGCGGCGGCTCCCGCCGCTGTTGCTCCAGCCCCTGCAGCTGCGGCCGCGCCGGTGGTTACCGCTGCCGGTGAGACGGTGAAATCCCCCATGCCCGGCGTGGTACTAAAGATTCAGGTGCAGCAGGGCCAGGCGGTGAAAACCGGCCAAGTACTGCTGATCCTGGAGGCCATGAAGATGGAAAATGAAATTGTCGCCCCCAAGGACGGCACCGTTGCCCAAATTGTGACCAGCAAGGGCGCGTCTGTGGAGTCCGGCACACCACTGGTCGTGCTGGCATAGGGAGGACGGGCAATGCTGGCATTCAATATCGGCGAATCCCTGCTGGGGATCTGGGAGGGATCCGGCATCAACGCCTTTCTGGCCGATGGGGGCTGGAAAAGCCTGGTGATGATCGCCATTGCCTGCGTTCTGCTGTATTTGGGCATTGTCAAGAAGTTTGAACCCCTGCTGCTGGTGGGTATTGCCTTTGGCTGCCTGCTGTCCAACTTACCTCTTGGCGGATTGTACCACCAGGAGCTGTGGGATGCCTTTATGGATGAGGGAAGCCAATACTATCACAGTTATGGCCATGTGCTGGCCAACGGCGGCTTACTGGACTTTTTCTACATCGGGGTAAAAACCAGCCTGTATCCCTGCATCATTTTCATGGGCGTTGGGGCCATGACCGATTTTGGCCCTTTGCTGGCTAACCCCAAAAGCATGCTCATGGGTGCGTCTGCTCAGCTGGGGGTGTTTGCCGCCTTCTTCCTGGCGGTGCTGCTGGGCTTTACCGGACCGGAGGCCGCTTCCATCGGCATCATCGGCGGTGCGGATGGCCCCACGGCCATCTTCCTCACCACTAAGCTGGCGCCGCATCTGCTGGGGGCAATTGCCATTGCGGCCTATTCCTATATGGCGCTGATTCCTCTGATTCAGCCACCTTTTATGAAGCTGCTCACCACGAAAAAAGAGCGGCAGGTGGTGATGAAGCAGGCTCGGGAAGTATCTAAGACCGAAAAGATCGTGTTCCCCATTGTGGTCACGGTGTTTGTGGCGGCCATGCTGCCGGATACGGCGCCCCTCATCGGTAGCCTGATGTTGGGCAACCTGTTTAGGGAATGTGGCGTTACCGGGCGGCTGTCGGATACGGTTCAGAATGCCTTGATGAATATTGTCACCATTATGCTTTCTACTTCCGTAGGCGCCACCATGGTGGCCTCCACCTTCCTCACCCCGGATACCTTGAAGATTGTGCTGCTGGGTGTACTGTCCTTTATTCTGTCCACTGTGGGCGGCCTGCTCACGGGAAAGATTCTGTATGTGGTCACCAAGGGGAAGATCAATCCCCTCATTGGCTCGGCCGGCGTATCCGCCGTGCCCATGGCTGCCCGGGTGTCCCAGGACGTGGGGCGGAAGTATAATCCCACCAACTATCTGCTGATGCACGCCATGGGGCCCAATGTGGCCGGAGTGATCGGTTCGGCCATTGCCGCCGGTTTCCTGCTTTCCGTGTTTGGCTGATGGAAAAAGCAAAGGGGGCAGTTGAGCCGCTCCCAATCCAGTAGACAGACAAAAAATAGTTGCGCCAGGACCTCAGTAATGAGGTCCTGGTTTTCTCTTCGGACAGCCTATACATTGCACACTTTAGGATGCCCCGGAAGCCCTCTACAGGGCCTTAGCGATCGACCACCCTGTGCCCAGCGTATCCTTGAAGTGGACAGGCGCACAAGGGGGTCCTGGCCCTATTTGCAATGGTTGGAGGGCAACGATGCCAAGGAAGTGGGAAAACCCGGCGATTTTCTTGGAATAAAAAAAGCTTCCAGCAGGCCAATGGCGCTGCTGGAAGCAAAATCGGTGGGTTTTATTCAGCTTTACGGGATACTTTCCGCTGGAAGAACTTGACGGTTTCCACCAGAGGCAGCATCACCAGGGCCAGGGCCAGGGCAACGGCATACTCCGCCAAGCTGATGGGGGTGAAGCCGAAAGCGTTGGCCAGGAAGGGCACCTCAATCACCAGGGAAGTGAGGGCCAGAGAAACCAGAGCGGCAATGTTCAGCGCCTTGTTTTGGCTGCCCAGCTTGAAAATGCTGCCCCGCTGGCTGCGTAGGTTCAGGCTGTGGACAATCTCCGCCATGGACAACGTAAGGAAGGCCATGGTCATACCGTCTGGCGATTCGGCAATTTCCCAAATGCCGGATTCCATAAAGTGGCCGATGAAATACGAGGCCAAGGTGAGAATGGACACTACCAAACCTTGGTACACCGCATCGAAGCCCAGGCCACCGGAGAAAATGCCTGCTTTGGCATCCCTGGGGGCACGGCGCATAATATCCGGTTCCGCTTTTTCCACGCCCAGCGCCAGTGCCGGGAAGCAGTCGGTAATCAGATTGATCCACAAAAGGTGCACCGGTTTGAGCACGGTAAAGCCAAGGAGCGTGGCAGTGAAAATGCTGATAACCTCACTCATATTAGAGCCAAGCAGGAACAAAATCGCCTTTCGGATATTGTCGTAAATCCGGCGGCCTTCCTCTACGGCGCCTACGATAGTGGCAAAGTTGTCATCAGCCAGCACCATATCTGCCACGTTTTTGGTGACGTCAGTGCCGGTGATGCCCATGCCCACGCCGATATCGGCAGTTTTGATGGAGGGGGCGTCGTTGACGCCATCGCCGGTCATGGCGGTGACGCAGCCAGCAGCCTGCCAGGCTTTGACAATGCGGGTTTTATGCTCCGGCTGTACCCGGGCATAGACAGAAATATTTTGGAACTCCCGGTTAAACGTCTCATCATTCATGTCGTCCAACTGGGAGCCGGTGATGGCTTTGTAGCCCCCGTCTAAAATACCCAGTTCCTTGGCAATGGCTACGGCGGTATCCACGTGGTCACCGGTGATCATGATGGGCCGGATGCCGGCTGCCCGGCACTCCTCAATGGCTGCCTTTACTTCCGGCCGCACCGGGTCGATCATACCGGCCAGACCCAGGAAAGTCATATCCTGCTCCAGATTCTCCGGCGACTGGTCTGCCGGCAGACTGGGCCACACCCGGCAGGCAGCGCACAGTACCCGCAGGGCCTTGTCGGCCATGGCCTTGTTGGCTGCCAGAATTTGCTTCCGCTTTTCCTCGGTCAGTTCCACCCGGTGGCCGTTTTCCTGAATCCAGGTACAGCGGCGGAGCACTTCATCCGGTGCGCCTTTGGTGAACTGCATTATCTTATCTCCGGCCTGGTGCAGGGTGGACATCATTTTCCGGCCGGAGTCGAAAGGCGCCTCCCCTACCCGGGGGGCGGCGGCTTCCATATCCGGCTTGGCCATGCCTTCCTTTGCTGCCCAGTTCACCAAGGCAGCTTCAGTAGGTTCTCCTACAGCTTGGCCGTCAATCAGCTTGGCGTCGGAGCACAGGGCCATGGCCCGGGCGGTTTCTTCCAGGGGGCCATAGTGTTCCACAACGGTCATCTTATTTTGGGTTAGGGTACCGGTTTTATCCGAACAGATCACCCGGGCGCAGCCCAAGGTTTCCACGGCGGTGAGACGGCGGATAATGGCGTTCCGTTTGGACATGTTGGTTACGCCGATGGATAGCACCACCGTCACCACGGCGGCCAATCCTTCCGGAATGGCGGCTACGGCCAAAGATACGGCAACCATAAAGGAATCCACGATGACGTCAGCGGTAAACGAGCCATTACGCAGCAGCTGCACGGCAAAAATCACCAGGCAGATACCCAGTACCAACCAGGTCAGGGTTTTGGACAGCTGGCTGAGTTTCCGCTGCAGCGGTGTTTGGCCCTCCTTGGTGGCAGCCAGGGCACCGGCGATCTTGCCCATCTCCGTGTCCATACCGGTAGCGGTGATTACCGCCAGGCCCCGGCCATAGGACACGGTGGAGCCCATGTAGACCATGTTTTTCCGGTCACCAAGGGGAACATCCTTTCCCCCATCCCGGAGATTGATGATATCAATGAATTTGGTGACGGGGACGGACTCACCGGTGAGGGCGGCCTCCTCAATTTTCAAACTGGCGCTTTCCAGAAGGCGGCCGTCGGCAGGCACGGCGTCGCCGGCTTCCAGCACCACCACGTCGCCTACCACCAGATCTTCGCTGCGGACGGTGACTTGCTTGCCGTCCCGCAAAACTTTGGAGGTGGCGGCGGCCATTTCTTGTAGGGCCTCAATGGCTTTTTCCGCCTTGTTCTCCTGGTAGACGCCCAGGACGGCATTGACAATCACCACGAACAAAATGATAATTACATCGGTGAAGCTCTCATTCTCGTACACGGCCAGCACGCCGCTGATGGCGGCGGCAGCCAGGAGAATGATGATCATGGGATCGGCCAGCTGCAGGAAAAACCGCTTCAGCAGGCTGTCCTTTTTCTCTTGGGCCAGTTGATTTTTGCCGTTCTTCTCCAGCCGGGCCTGGGCTTCGGCTTGCGTTAGGCCCTGGGTGCTTGAGTGCAAGTCGGCCAAGGCTTGGGCGGCTGATTCGTCATAATAGCGCAATACCAATCATCCTTTCCTTTTCCTCATGTTTATGTATAGTGTTTGAAAAAATGCGAGGCCCATGCACAGTGTACACTGCACATGAGTCTCGTCGTAACTGCCAGACCAGGCACAAATGGCCATGATGTTGATCTGGCACGCCTGCTGGTGGCAGACGCAACTACTCCCTCATGAAGCGGCCCATGGGCCAGCAAGTATCCAACGAGGGTATGATAACAAATAATTTTTCAGTTGGCAAGCCGTTTTTCCAGAATTTGGGACAGTTTGCTGTGGATGTTACCCTCCCGTGGTGGGCATTGCGGAAACGAGACACAGCAATCCACATCTCCTGCAACAATACAAAACCATAGCCCGAGGCGAAGCCGCGCCGCAAAAAAGGGCGGTCAAAACCATCTCCAAGAAACACAGCAGGGCCTGTTGCAAAATCTGCATTTTGCAACAGGCCCTATGGTGCGGGCAGTGGGAGTTGAACCCACACGCCGAATGGCACAGGAACCTAAATCCTGCACGTCTGCCAATTCCGTCATGCCCGCAGGTGCCATGCTTCCGGCGGCAGCTTCCGCCCATTTGTGGCCAAGACCACTACGGCCGGTCAGGGAGCTTTAGCGTTACCGGATGCAAGGAAAGGGATTAGACCACAACCGAACATGCGTATTCTACCACGCTATGTATTGCGTTGTCAACCACAACAATTTTATTCATGGGGCGGGGCATTGCTGGTGCCGCAAAGGGTTGCTGCATCTGGACAGATACGGTGAAGGGTTGGACAATGCAGAGCCGAACGGTCTATCGGCTCCATTTTGCCGGTGGGCGGGGATATGGGCGTACGCCGCTGCAGTTTTCCGCTGTTGGTAAAAGTGCATAAAAACAAAAGGATGGATTTGTAAAAAACATGGAAAAACAAAAACCAGCGAAAAAAGCGTTGAAAAAATATAAACGGTGACGTATACTATTGCCAATGAATTGGAAACGTTTCCAATTCCAAAAATCAGGGGCTTGGGCAAAGCCCAAATGATGAATTTAGGAGGAAAGAACCCATGAAAAAACTGATTGCTTTGCTGCTGGCGGCGCTCATGGTCGTTGGCCTGTTTGCTGCTTGCACCGATACCGGAACGGAAAGCACGGATCCTGCTGAGAACGGCACGCCTACCGGCACCGAGGGCGAAGGCACCGAAGACGAAGGTACCGAAGCACCTGCTGCCGGCGGCGGTTCGGTGTACTATTTGAACTTCAAGCCTGAGCAGGATGAGGATTGGCAAAACCTGGCAAAGGTCTACACCGATCTGACTGGTGTGGAGGTGACCGTTCTCACTGCTGCTGCCGGTACCTATGAAGAGACCCTGATGGCGGAAATGGCCAAGAGCGAGGCGCCTACCCTCTTCCAGGTCAATGGTCCGGTAGGCCTGGCCAACTGGAAGGATTATTGCCTGGATTTGTCCGGCTCTGCGCTGTACGGTGAGCTGACCTCTGATGATTTTGCCCTTACCGAGGATGGCGCTGTGTACGGCATTGCCTACGTCATTGAGACCTATGGCATCATCTACAACAAGGCCCTGCTGGAGCAGGCGGGCTACACCGAAGCGGATATTACGGATTTTGACAGCTTGAAAGCTGTGGTAGAGGATATCACGGCCCGGAGCGAAGAATTGGGCTTTGCCGCGTTCACCTCCGCCGGGATGGACGGCTCTTCCGACTGGCGGTTTAAGACCCACCTGGCCAACCTGCCCATCTACTATGAGTATGAGGCTGAGGGGGTCCATGCGGAAGCAATTCATGGCACTTACCTGGACAACTACCGGGCGATCTGGGATCTGTACATCAACAATGCGACCTGCTCCCCTGCTGAGCTGTCTGCGAAGACTGGCGATGACGCGGTGTCCGAGTTTGTCAACGGGCAGGCAGTATTCTATCAAAATGGTACTTGGGCCTATAACGATGTGTCCAGCTTGGGAGATGAGAACCTGGGTATGCTGCCCATCTACATCGGCGTGGATGGCGAGGAAAACCAGGGCCTGTGCACCGGTTCGGAGAACTACTGGTGCGTGAACAAAGACGCCTCCGAGGAAGATATCCAGGCTACTCTGGACTTCCTGTATTGGGTAGTGACCTCCAAAGAGGGAACCGCAGCTCTGGCCGACGAGATGGGCTTTGTCATCCCCTTTAAGGCAGCCAAAGAAACCAGTAATCCTCTGGTGGCCATTTCCGAGCAATACATCGCCGACGGCAAGAAGTCTGTGGATTGGTGCTTCCCCACCATGCCCTCAGAAGAATGGAAAAACGGCGTAGGCTCTGCCCTTACCGCCTATGCTGCCAATCAGAATGACGATACTTGGGCAGCAGTAGTTACCGCTTTCGTGGATGGCTGGGCCACAGAATACCAGTTGGCCAACGGCTAACATTATTTTCCGGGGGGGTGGGCAAACCCACCCCCCTATATCCACTCCTGGGTAGGGGCCAGTCCCCGGCAGCTGGCGGAGGCATGCCCCTATCCTGGAGGGATGGCATCAAACAATGGGAGGGACTAACCGTGGCAAAAATAATTCGAAAATGGTGGCCGGTTTTTCTGCTGCCGACTTTGGTGGCGTTTATTATCGGCTTTGTGATCCCCTTCTGCCAAGGCTTGTATCTGTCGTTTTGCAAATTTACCACCATCAATAAGGCAGAATGGGTGGGAATTTCCAACTATCTGAAAGCATTTCAGGATACGCAGTTCCGCAGCGCATTTGTTTTTACCGCTGCCTTTACCGTGGTGTCTACTGTGCTCATTAACGTATGCGCATTTGTCGTGGCATTAACGCTGACCCGGCGGATTCGGGGCACCAATTTATTCCGCACCGTGTTTTTTATGCCAAATCTCATTGGCGGTATTGTGTTGGGCTTTATCTGGAACATTCTGATCAACTGTGTCTTGAGTTTGCTGGGCAAGCCGTTGCTGGCCCTCAACACAACGGCTGGCTTCTGGGGTTTGATCATTCTCATGTGCTGGCAGCAGATTGGTTACATGATGATCATCTACATTGCCGGGCTGCAATCCATCCCTGGGGAACTGATTGAAGCAGCCCGCATTGACGGCGCAAGCGCCCGGCAGATTTTGTTCCGGGTAAAAATTCCAAATGTGATGCCGTCGATTACCATTTGCCTCTTCCTGACCCTGACCAATTCCTTTAAACTCTTTGACCAAAACCTGGCCTTGACCGGCGGTGATCCCAATCACGCAACGGAAATGCTGGCCATGAACATCTACCAGACCTTTTATGCCCGCTCCGGACCCAACTGGAAAGGCATTGGCCAGGCCAAAGCGGTACTATTCTGTATTATGGTGATTGCCATTTCCCTGATTCAACTCCGGGCGACTCGCTCCAAGGAGGTGCAGCAGTAATGGTCAAGAGAAGAACAGTTGCGGATTGGATCTGGACCGTTATGCTTAGCCTGCTGTGCTTGGTCTGGGTCTATCCTGTGGTGATGATCCTGCTCAACGCGCTGAAGGTGGAGACAGCCATTACCACCGGCGGCGCCTTCCAGCTGCCCACGTTGGAGACATTCGCCGGTCTGGACAATTTTGTCAATGCCATTCAGGCCAAGGGCTTTTTGGACGCCTTTGCTACCAGTTTGGTGATTACCATTACCTCGGTGGCGCTGATTCTTGTGTGCTGCTCCATGTGTGCCTGGTTTATCACCCGGGTGAACAACCGGTTGAGCAAGCTGTGCTACTTTCTATTTGTGTTTTCCATGGTGGTGCCGTTCCAGATGCTGATGTTTACCCTGGCGGCGACGGCAGACCGGCTGAAATTGAATACACCCTGGAACATTTGCATCATTTACCTGGGCTTTGGCGCCGGGTTGGCGGTGTTCATGTTTGCCGGGTTTATGAAGTCCATCCCCATTGAGGTGGAGGAGGCGGCCATGATCGATGGCTGTAACCCATTGCAGACCTTCTTCCGCATTGACCTGCCGGTACTAAAGCCTACGCTGATTTCCGTGGGCATTCTGGAAACCATGTGGGTGTGGAATGATTACCTGCTGCCCTACCTGGTGCTGGACCGGAAGAAATATACCACTGTGCCGATTCTGATCCAGTATTTTAAAGGTAGTTTTGGCAAAGTGGAGATGGGACCTACCATGGCATGTATTATTCTCACCGTCTTGCCCATTATCGTGTTGTACCTGTTCTGCCAGAAGCACATTATTAAAGGAGTTGTAGCCGGTGCGGTGAAAGGCTGACCGGCAACGGCGCAGCAGGTAATGCTGCGCCGTTTTTTGAAAAGTACCGGGGGTTCTTGCCGAAAACTTGACAAAAACCGGAAAAATGATTATTGTGATAGTGGACAGGAGGCGAACCCATGACCATAAAGGACTTGTCTGCCCAGACTGGCTATTCCGTGGGAACAGTATCCCGGGTGCTGAATAATCAACCCAACGTAAGCCAAAAAGCCCGGCAGGCGGTGCTGGCAGCGGCAGAAGCCAGCGGATTTCAACTCAATACCATGGCCAAACAGCTGCGGCAGCAACGGCCGACCTCCATTTTGGTGGTGGTAAAAGGCACCTCTAACGAGCTGTTTGGCAGCCTGGTGGAGTCCATTGGCAGCCTGGTGACCCGGTCCCCTTATCCATTAATTGTAGACTATATTGACGAAGATGACAATGAGGTTCGCCAGGCGGTGCAGCTGTGCCGGGAAAAAAAGCCCCTGGGCATTCTGATCCTGGGGGGAAACAAGAGAAATTTTGCGGCGGATTTTCACAACATCCACCAACCATGTGTGCTGGTGACCAATGATGCTTCCGGCTTGCCCTTTGCCAATCTGTCCAGCGTCACCACAGATGACCGGCTGGCTGCTGCCCAGGCCATAGAGCATTTGGTAAGCCTGGGCCACCGGCGCATTGCGGTGGTTGGCGGCGACCAAAGCGTTTCGGATACCAGCCGCCTGCGGTATGAGGGCTGCTTGGATGCGTTTGCCCGCTATGGCATTGCTTTTGACGAGGCGCGGGATTATCGGGCTGGCCGGTATTCCTATGCCCATGGCTACCGTGCCACACAGGCTCTGTTAGCGCAGGGGCAGGCATTTACCGCTATCTTTGCCATGGCCGACGTAATGGCCATAGGCGCCATCCGTGCACTGAAGGATCATGGCCTGCGCGTGCCGGAGGACGTGTCTGTCATGGGCTTTGACGGTCTTAATATTGGGGAATATTTTGTGCCAAAATTGGCTACGATCTCCCAGTCTGTAGAAGATTTGGCTGCGCGGAGTGTAGAAATACTCCGGGACTGTATTGAATCAGGCGGCAAAGCCCGGCACGAGACGGTGCCCTTTGCCGTAGAATGGAAAGAAAGCGCCCGGTGCTTGGGCAGTTAGGAGTGAGGATATGCGAGCAAGCGGAATATTGATGCATGTGACATCCCTGCCCGGCGCAGGGGGCGTGGGCACCATGGGTAAAGCAGCTTATCGGTTTGTGGATTTCCTGGAGCGGGCAGGCCAACGGTACTGGCAGATTTTGCCGTTGTCTCCCACGGGCTATGGGGATTCCCCTTATCAGTCCTTTTCAGCTTTTGCTGGGAACCATTATCTCATTGATTTGGAAACCCTGGTGGAGGAGGGGCTGCTGCGCCAAGAGGAGGTGGATGAGGTTGTTTGGAGCCAGCGCCCGGACCGGGTGGATTTTGGCACGCTGTACCGGCACCGCTGTCCGGTGCTGTACAAGGCATATGAACGGTTTATTGGTATGCCCAACCGGGCATTTCACCAATTTGTCCAGCAGGAAAAGGAGTGGCTGCCGGACTATGGGCTGTTCATGGCCCTGAAGGAAGCTTTTTCTGGGGCAGATTGGAGTACCTGGCCGGATGGGCTGCGTCTCCGGGATCCGGAGACGCTGCGGACTTATCAGGAAAAGTTAAAATATTCCATTGCCTTCCAATATTTCCTGCAATTCCAGTTTTTCCGGCAGTGGAAACGGCTGCGGGAGTATGCCAAAAGTAAACATGTTCGGATCATTGGCGACGTGCCCATTTACGTTCCCTTAGATTCGGCGGATGTATGGGCAAGCCCGGAGCTGTTCCAGTTGGACGAGGACCGCAAACCCAAGTTGGTGGCAGGGGTTCCCCCGGATGCCTTTACTGCAGACGGCCAGCTGTGGGGTAACCCTTTGTATCATTGGGAGAAGATGAAAGCCACAGGGTATGCCTGGTGGCTGCGCCGGCTGAAGGCAGCTGCCGGCATGTACGATATGGTGCGCCTGGATCATTTCCGCGGATTTGAAAGCTATTGGGCCGTACCCGCCCAGGACAAGACGGCCCGGAATGGCCATTGGGTGAAAGGCCCCGGCATGGATTTTGTAGCGGCCATCCGGCGAAGCCTGCCGGATTTAGAATTTATTGCCGAGGATCTGGGCTACCTCACCCCGGAGGTGCGGCAGCTCCGCCGGGACTCCGGCTATCCCGGTATGAAGGTATTGGAATTCGCCTTTGATTCCCGGGAACCCAGCGATTATTTGCCCCACTGCTATACCCGGGAGTCAGTTTGCTATACCGGCACCCACGACAACCTCACTTTGCAGCAGTGGTTTGACGAGGCGGGGCCGGAGGATGTGGCTTATGCCAAGCAGTACATGGGCCTGAATGCGGAGGAAGGCATGGTCTGGGGGATGATCCGGGGCGGCATGAGCTCTGTGTCAGACCTTTTTGTGGCCCAGATGCAGGACTATCTGGGTTTGGGCGGAGAGGCCAGAATGAATTTCCCCGGAACTTTGTCCAATAAAAACTGGACATGGCGGGCAGAAGATGGTATGATAACAGATAAGTTGGCCGACAAAATTCGGGAGATGACTGCATTATACGGCCGCGTTTGAGAATTTTTTGCTGCCTGCCGGCAGCCAACGCTAATCGAGGAGAGGAATCTATGAACGTAAACTGTCAAAACATTTTGAAAATGACTGAAGCGCAGCTGAAGTACAAAAGTGACGTGAATCTACAGGAGGCCACCCCGCAGGAGCTCCATGAGGCCCTGTCCCAGGCGGTCATGATGTCCATCAGTGAGGACTGGAGCAACAGCCGCCGGGCCCGGATGCACAACCGGAAGGCTTACTATTTTTCTGCCGAGTATCTCATCGGCCGCTTGGTGTACAGCAACCTGTACAATCTGGGCGTGCTGGAGGAAATGAAGAAGACCTTCCTGAACGCCGGGGTGGATTTGGCCTGTCTGGAGGAAATTGAGGATGCAGCCCTGGGCAATGGCGGTCTGGGCCGCCTGGCCGCCTGCTTCTTGGACTCTGCCGCTACCTGCAACATCCCGCTGTCCGGTTACGGACTGCGGTACCGCTTCGGTTTGTTCAAGCAGCGTTTTGACGAAAACGGCAGCCAAAAGGAAACGGCTGACGATTGGAGCAAGTTCGGTGATCCTTGGTCCTACCGGCGGTATAACCATACGGTAAAAATCCGTTTCCCGGATCATACGGTGCTGGCTGTCCCCTATGATGTGCCGGTAATCGGCTACAATACCAAGAACATCGGCACGCTGCGGCTGTGGCAGTGTGAGGCCGAGGAGGAGCTGGACTTTGACGCATTCAATGCCCAGGATTATCAGCGGGCGCTGGACGCCAAGAACAAGGCGGAGGATATTACCCGGGTGTTGTACCCCAACGACTCCACCTGGGAGGGCAAGCGCCTGCGGGTGAAGCAGCAGTATGTGCTGTCCTCTGCTTCCCTGCAGGATATTCTGCGGGCCTACAAAGAGACCCGGGGATCGGATCTGAGCCGGTTTGCCGATTTTATGGCCATTCAGCTGAACGATACGCATCCGGCTATGTCCATTCCTGAGTTGATCCGGTTGCTGATGGCCGAGGGCATGACCTTCGAGCAGAGCTTCGACATTGCTCAGCACACCTTCTCCTATACCAACCACACGGTTATGGGTGAGGCGTTGGAAAAGTGGAACATGGATCTGCTGCGGTCTGTGGTACCGGAGATTTGCGATATCATTGTCCGCATTGACAACAAGTTGCGGGCGGAGCACCCCGGCCTGTTTATCGTAAAGGACAACACCGCCCACATGGCTAACCTGTCGGTATACGTGGCCAGCTATGTCAATGGCGTAGCAGAGATTCACTCTCAGATCTTGAAGGACGATTTGTTCCGGGATTGGTATAAGGTGTTCCCTGAGCGGTTCCAGAATAAAACCAACGGCGTAACCCCCCGGCGGTGGATGGGCCTGTGCAATCCGGAGCTTACCCAGATGATCAAGTACCGGGTAGGCGGTGACTTCCTCACCGATCTGGACAAGCTGGAGCTGCTGAAGCCTCTGATTGACGACGACATGGTGCGCCAGTTCAATAGCATCAAGCGGGAGAAAAAGGAGCAGCTGGCTGCGGTGATTGCCAAGCTGGAGGATGTGGAGCTCAACCCGGACTTTATCTTTGATGTGCAGGTGAAGCGGCTCCACGAGTACAAGCGGCAGCTGATGAACGCTTTGTCCGTGGTGGATATCTATTTCCGCTTGAAGGATGGCAGCCTGCCCGATTTCCATCCCACGGTATTTATCTTTGGCGCCAAGTCTGCACCGGGCTATACTCGGGCAAAAGCTATTATTCGGTATATTAACCGGATTGCTAAGATGATTAACAACGATGAGTCTGTGAAGGATAAGCTGCGGGTGGTCTTTGTACAGAACTACAACTGCTCCTATGCTGAACACATCATTCCTGCGGCCGATATTTCTGAGCAGATCTCCCCTGCCGGCACCGAGGCCTCTGGCACCGGCAATATGAAGCTGATGCTCAACGGTGCGGTGACCTTGGGCACCATGGACGGGGCCAATGTGGAGATTGTGAAGGAAGCCGGCCTGGAAAACAACTATATTTTCGGCGCCACGGTAGAGGAGTTGAACGCCATTCGGGATACCTACTGGGCCAGAAATATCTATGATGCCAATCCCCGGCTGCACCGGGCCATTGACACCCTGGTGGACGGTACGGTTCCTACGGATAACGAGCAGCGGGAGCTGTATACCGCTCTGCTGGATGGGGCGTCCTGGCACCGTCCGGACCATTACTTTATCCTGAAGGACTACGACTCCTATCTGGAGGCAAAGCTGCGGGCCAACCGGGACTATGCTGACCGCTTGGCCTTTGGCCGGAAGTGCCTGATGAATGTGGCTTCCGGCGGCAAGTTCTCCTCTGACCGGACCATCCGGCAATACGCTCAGGAGATCTGGCATGTGAATCCCCGGCATGTTTAATGGATACCGGCTGTGCCCCGGTGCAGGCTTTTGCCTGCACCGGGGCACAACAAATTTGGCAGGGAGCGGTTATTATACCGCCAGCTTTCGGATATATCGTACCGCACAGTATATCCATGAACTTTTCTGGCGGAATTTTGGGTCGGAGAAAGGGCTTGACATTTCCTCCGGGGTGGGGTATAGTGAAATTACAATTGAAAACAGTTCCTGTGGCTTTCCGGTGCGCTCTGCGGCTGGGGAGCTGAACAAGACAAGCGGGTGCAATTCCCCACGCGAACCGGCGCTGTAAGTGTCGAGGCGGGTTTCTCGTTGGCGCAAGCCAGCCATTGGGTTTTCCTGAGAAGGTAGAGATTCCTGCCGCCGGAGACACAAGTCAGAAGACCTACAGGAATTTGTGGTTAGGTGCGCGGCCCCGCGTCTCGGGCGGCGTGCCGTCCTGATGCGCAGAAAAACGGCTGCGGCGAAACTTTCGCCGCAGCCGTTTTCTTTTGGACAATGTGCGATCCCCCTCGCATTTGGTCCGGCCCGGGGCGGAGTGGAGAGTGCGGCTCCACTCTGCCGCCGGCGGTGAGCAAGGAGTAAACGCCTGGAGACGGCTGTCTTCAGGCGTTTATTAATTATTTTTAAGGAGGAAGAAACAATATGTGCAAACGAATGTTGAGCCTGGCGCTGGTACTGGTATTGCTGTTGGGCCTGGTAGCAGTGCCTCGTGCCCACGCTGGGGGCAGTCTCGCCGGCCGGAATGGTCAGAAAGGCCCCGGCTTGCCACTCCAGGCGGCGGAGCAGCCCGGGAATCTGCCGGCGGCCCAGGTGGAAGTAGAACTCCAGGCTCAGGCGGAAAACGGCTTCCTACTGGCGCCGCAGATGGTCACCGTGACCGGCGATCTGGCAGAATCCTACGGATACACCGATCAGGTGACTTACTGTGACGGCGTATCTGCCCTGGATGTGCTGGTCCGGGCCCATGAGCTGATCTTCGGCGGTGATTTTACCCTGGAGACGGCCCAGGCCCTGCTGATGGTGGGAGACAGCGGTACAATCACCAAGCTGTTTGGCGTGGAAACCGGCAACTGCGGCTTTACCATCAACGAGCTAATCCCCACTGGGGATGAAGCCTCCCCCTGGGGCGGGTATACGGCGTATACCTTGAATGAGGCTGTGGTGACCGGCGGCGATCAGGTGAGCTTCTTCCTGTACCAGGATGACTGGGTCTCCGATCTATACACATGGTACGTGCAAGACGGTACGGTTACCCGGGAGCTGCAGGCGGAAGCCAAATTGCCCATGGACATTACGGTGAACGGCTACCTCATCGGTTGGACAGGGTACATGTATAAAACTTTTGATGAAATTGTAGCCGATGTTAACAACACGATGGCCGTATCCGATGCCCAAATCGCTTTGGTGGATCTGGACAGCGGTGCAATCACTGACATCGCCGGAGCGGTAACCGATGAGGATGGCCGGGTTGCCCTCACCTTCCCGGAGGCGGGGGTCTATGCCATTACTGCATATGTGCCGGCGCAGGCCCAGGCGGAGCGCTATGCCACGCCGGCAATCATGACCCTGGCCACGGTCACCGTAAGCGAGCATACCCACCGCTGGAGTGACTGGCAGGTGGAAACCCAGCCGTCCTGCACCCAGGACGGTGTGCAGACCCGGCATTGCCCCTGCGGCGAAACGGAGCAGGCGGCAATCTCCGCCACCGGCCACCGGCTTGCCGATACCGTCGTGGCGCCGTCCTGCACGGAAAAGGGCTATACCCTGCATACCTGCACCCTCTGCGGTTACCACTACACCAGCAACGAGGTGGAGGCCCAGGGCCACAGCTGGGGCCAGTGGGTACTTACCCAGCCCGGCAGCTGCTTCCATCCGGGTGTGGAAACCCGTACCTGCTCTGCTTGCCAGGCCACCGAAATCCGGGAAGCCGGGCTGAATCCGGACAATTGTCCGTCCAAGGCGTTTGCTGATTTGAACACCAACGCCTGGTACCATGAAGGCGTGGATTTTGCCCTGAATCAAGGCCTGATGAACGGCGTGGGCAATTACCGCTTTGCCCCCAATCACCGGATGACCCGGGCAATGGTGGTCATGGTATTGTACCGCCTGGCCGGTGCGCCGGAAGTGACAGGAACGGTAGAATTCACGGATGTACCGGAAGATCAGTATTATTATGAGGCATTGGTATGGGCAACGAAAGCCGGCCTGGCAAAGGGTGTGACCGAGACCACGTTTGCCCCGGGCAATGCCATCACCCGGGAGCAGCTGGTCACCTTCCTGTACCGGTATGCCCAGTATGCCGGTATGGATGTGGGCGGACAGGCGGATATGGATGCCTTTGCCGACAAGGATAAGGTAAGCGGTTATGCGGCTGAGGCCGTCGCCTGGGCGGTGGCCGGGGGGATCATAAACGGGATGGAGAATAACACCCTGGCCCCCAGAGCCAATGCTACCCGCGGGCAAGTGGCCACCATGCTCATGCGCCTGACCCAGTTGTAAACAACAAATTTCATTTTGCCTCTTTGCTGAGAGACGGGGAGTGAAGCGCAATGAAACGAAAATGCCTGATGGTTTTCCTGTGCCTGGCGCTGCTGGCGGGGCTGTGCTCCGCCGCGCCCTCCCCTCAGACCGGGCTGAAAGCCCTGTTTGGCCTGGGGGAAAGCGAGACTTTGCTGAACCGCCGGGATGTGATTACGCCGGGTCAATCTTCCGGCGATTGGGCGGCCATTGGCTTTGCCCTTACCGGTCAGGCGGAGGACTATGGGGGGTATTTGGCGGACTTGGAGGCGGCAGTGACCCAGCGGTACGCTCAGGCCGGGCGGTTGGATCAAAACCGGGCCACGGAGTGGCACCGCATTGCCCTGACGGTTCTGGCCCTGGGTGGCGATCCAACCGCCTTCGGCCGGGATCCCCAGGGGAATCCCATCAACCTGGTGGCGGACGGCACGTATAATTATGTAAATGCTGACCTGGGCTTGCAGGGAATCAACGGCTATCTCTATGCCCTGCTTGTGCTGGATGCCGGGGACTACCAGACCCCGGCGGACAGCCGGTACACCCGGCAGGATATTTTGCAGGCAATTTTGGATAGCCAGAATCCGGACGGCGGCTTCGGCCTGCAGGCAGGCAGCTCCGATGCAGATATCACAGCCATGGCCTTGCAGGCGCTGGCGCCCTATCGGGAAGGTCAGGCCCGGCAGGCGGTGGAGAATGCGCTGGCTTACCTGGCGTCGGTGCAAAATCCGGACGGCGGCTTTTCCAGCGGCGGCCAGCCTGCCTGCGAAAGCGCAGCCCAGGTGATTATCGCCCTGGCTGCCTTGGGGCTGGATCCGGAGACGGCGCTGCCTGGGGGCAGTGTGGTGCAGGCTATGCTGGCCTACCGGCAGCCGGACGGCAGCTTTGCCCACAGCCTGGATGGCGAGGGTAACCTAACCGCCACGGAGCAGGCAGGTTTAGCCCTGGCAGCGGTGCAACGGCAGGGCAGCATCTACGATTTTACCCAGTATACCCCGCCGGTACCGGCGAAAACCGGCCCGGAACCGGTGGCGTGGATTGCATTGGGCGGCGGTTTGGCTTGTGCCGCAGTGGTGATTGCCCTGCTTCTGCGCCGCAGGCATAGGAGGGCAGCGTGAAGGGGCGGCTGGCCTGGGGGGCAGCCGTTCTGGCGGTGGCCTGCCTACTGGCAGCGATGCCCTGGACCAGGATAGAGCCGGAAAATCCGCTGGGTCCCACTACCCCCATTTCCTTGGCGCTGCCCGGCCATGGCGGCGGTCAGACAGAGGAAGAAGAAACCCAGCCGCCGGAGACCGAACCGCCGGAAACGGAACCGCCCGAGACGGAAGCTCCGGAGACAGAACCACCGGAGACGGCGCCGCCGGAAACCCGGGCGGATACCACTCCGCCGCCCCAGAATGTTGACGGCCCCACAGAAACGGCGCCCACGACGGGACCTACCCTGCCGGTAGACACGCCGGGAGAGTCTGGTCCGGCGGAAGGGCCGGGCAGCGGCGAAAATCCTCAGCCCGGCCCCACCGACCCGGATCCACCCCTGGACTCAGATCCCCAGATTGTGACGGATTTATCCAACCGGGCGGTAAGTGCCGGAGAGTTGGAAAATGACACGCTGCCTTTTTACGCCTATATCCAAGGCGGCGGCTCTCAGTTATACCTGCGGGTGAATCTACGCAACGCCAATACCGGAGATAACGGCACGTACTTGGCGGGAAACGGGCGGGATTATACTGCGGCCCTGGCCCTGGGGCAGAACACATTTTCCCTGTACATCAAAGACGGCAGCCGGACGGTGTCTATGGCGGTGTTTACCATCACCTATTCTGCAGAACTGGCAGATGAGGATACGCCTGCCGTTGGTAAACATCCCCCCACCATTGAAACCAACCTGGATGGTTGGACGGAAGAAATCACCGATCCGAATTTTACCCTCCGGGTGACGGCCAGAACAGGCAATGGCGATCCCATCTATGCCAGCGGTGTGGAAGTTTGGCTGGACGGCCAGCCGGTGCGGAATCCCACCGGCTCGGCTATTCTGGAGTATGCGTTGTATTTTCCCACGCCGGTGGACGCAACAGCAGAACACAAAGTGACGGTGCGGGCTCGGGATGGGGCGGGCAACAGCCGCTTGGTGAGCTACACGGTGACCTACCGCTTTCTGGACGAGGGGCAGTCCATGGGGACGGTGCGGGTGATTGTGGACGCCACCACCTTGGGCCTGGGTTGGATTGGCAGCTCTCCCTATACGGTGGAGATCTACCGGGGGGACACCATTGCGTCGGCGGTGGTGCGGGCCTTGGAGGAGGACTTTGCCGAGGTGGTGAGCCAGGGCAGTACGGATTTGGGGGGCGACTTTTACCTGCGCCGCCTGGTGATGGGCGACGTGGCGAAGGGCGCCAAGGTGCCGGAAAACCTGTGGCAAAAGGTATTGGACGATGGATTGAACCTCACCGGACAGTCCGACCGGGATAGCATCGGTGAGTTCGACTACACCTCCGGCTCCGGCTGGATGTTCTCCCGGGGGGGAAAGGCCTATGCCACTACCGGTATGAGCAACCAAGCGCCGGTGAACGGGGAGACGATCTACCTTCGGTTCACCCTGGCCTATGGCAAGGACATTGGCGCTGAGGTTTCCGCTTCCGGAAATCTCAGCACCTACTGCGGCCTGTGGATCAATGGGGAGTACCTGGAAAATCACAGCTATGATGGCGGCGAGGTCATTCAGGAACCCACTTGCACCCAGGCAGGGGTATTTGCCTACACCTGCCAGGTGACCGGCTGCGGCAGCCAGAAAACCCAGCCCTGGGGCGATGCTCTGGGGCACCAGGCGGTAGAGACCGGCAGGCAGGAACCGACGGCTACCCAGGATGGCTATGTGGAGTACGCCTGCACCAGGGAAGGCTGCGGGGAAACCTGGCGGCAGACGCTGCCGGCCACCGGCGGCGGGGAGCCGGCAGAGCCAACGGAACCTACGCCGACGGAACCTGTGCCAACCGAGCCTACACCAACGGAGCCGGAACCCACGGATCCTGAGCCAACACATCCCGACCCGGCGGAGAATCTTTCTGCCTGTGGGGCGGTTTGTCCGGCTGTGCTGCTGGCTGTGCCCGGCAGCGGAAAAAACGAAAGAGATGAGGCGTGCCATGAATGCACTGACGGAAAGCATCCAAAGAGAAGTCAACCAAGTGATCCTGGGCAAAGCCCAGGTGGTACAGAAGGTGCTGCTGGCCATTCTGGCCCAGGGGCACGTCCTGCTGGAGGATGTGCCGGGGGTGGGCAAGACCACCCTGGCCAGTGCCTTTGCCAAGGCGCTGGGGCTGGACAACCGGCGCATTCAGTTCACCTCCGATACCATGCCCGCAGATATTGTGGGCTTTTCGGTGTATGCGGAGGGTAATCTGCGCTACCAGCCTGGCGCCATTATGACAAATCTTCTCCTGGCAGACGAGATTAACCGAACCTCTGCCAAGACCCAGTCGGCCCTGCTGGAGGCTATGGAGGAGGGCGGTGTTACCGTGGACGGCGTAACCCACCTTCTACCGGAACCCTTTACCGTGCTGGCGACCCAAAACCCGCTGGGCGCAGCGGGAACGCAGCCCCTGCCCAATGCCCAGCTGGACCGGTTCCTGCTGCGGCTGAGCATGGGTTATCCGGATGAAGACAGCCAGGTGGAGATGTTGAAGGAGCGCCGTCTGTCCAATCCCCTGGATCAGGTTCAGCCGGTAGTGAACCGGCAGGCATTGCTGGAGCTAATCCGGACCACCCGGCAGGTATATGTGGCCGACAGCGTATACCGCTACATTTCCCGGCTGGCGGAGGCCACCCGCAGCCATCCCATGGTACTTCTGGGCATCAGTCCCCGGGGTGCGCTGGCCCTGTGCCGGGCGGCGAAAGCCGGGGCGTTTTTGGCGGGGCGGGATTATGTAATTCCCCAGGATGCGGCTGCGCTGCTGCCGGAGGCCTGGGGCCACCGCTTGGTGCTGGGGGCCAAGGCCAGGCTTCGGGAATACGGACCAGAGACGGTTTTGCAGGAAGTGCTGGCGGCGGTTCCCTCCCCAGAGCGGGGGAATTTCCGGCCATGAAGCGGCGGATACTTTGGCTGGGCGCTTGCCTGGCCCTGGCCGCCCTGTGGGCCGCAGGGTTACCGGCAGGACCTGCTTTGGCGGCGATGGTTCTGCTGCCGCCGTTGTCCTGGTGCCTGACCCTACCTGCGGCGGGGAAATTGGAAACCACCCTCCGCCTGCCGGCCACGGCAGACAAGGGCGGGGAGATCCCGCTAACGGTGCAGGTACGCAACCCTACCCGCCTACCCATTGGCCCGGTGCGCTGCCGGATTGCTCTGGGCAATGAGTTGACCGGCGAGACGGCCACGGTGACCGCCCTGGTCCAGGTTCCGGCCAGGGGCGTGGGCTGCGCCAAGCTCCGGATACAGGCCCGGTACTGCGGCTATCTCCGGGCCCAGGTGGTGCGGGTGCAGGCCATGGACTGGTTCGGCCTGCTGCCCGGCCCGGCCGGCGGCGGGGCGGAAGGCGGCACGGTAGTGCTGCCGGAGATGTTCCCGGTGCGGCTGGCGCTGACTGTGCCGCCGACTACGCCGGAAGACAGCCTGGACTATGCCCAAAACCGGCTGGGGAGCGACTACGCCGAGCCCCTGGGCCTGCGGGATTACCGGCCTGGGGATAATCTCCGGGCCGTGCATTGGAAGCTGTCCAGCAAGGTGGGACGGCTGGTGGTGCGGGAGCCGTCATTGCCGGTGCAGCGGCGGCTATTGGTGTACTGGAACAAATCCCCGGCGGAACCGGCGGCCATGGATGCCATGGCCGAAACGGCTGCCTCCCTGTGCCGGGCCCTATGCCAATCGGGCTATGCCTATCATCTGGCCTGGGGCCAGGAGCAGGAGGTGGATACCATGGCGGATTTCCTGGAGGCGCTGCCCCGGATGCTGCGGGACGGGGGAGAAAGCGCCCGGCTGCCCCAGCGGGATTACGGCCGGCTGCTATACCTGTCTGCCCGGCCGGCTCCGCCGCTGCCGGGAATGACGGCTTTGCTCTGGGGGCCGGCGGCAGCGGCTACGGCGGGCCATGTATTGCCGGTTTCGCCGGAGCACTATCGGGAAGATCTGCAAACCATGGAGCTTGACCCATGAAAAGAAACGTGTGCGAAAGCTTTTCCGTGCAAGCCGGAAGGCCGGTTTTGCCGCCCGGCGGCTTTTGGTGCCGGACCGTGCTGGGCTTGGTCTATCTGGCCGGGTGCCTGACGGTGCTGCCTGGCTGGCCCTTATGGCTGTCTGCATTGGCGGCGTACGGGATAATGTGTGCTTTGCTGGCCAGGCCTGGGGGATGGAGCGCCGGATTTGCCCTGGCCCTGGCGGCGCTGGCTTGCCTGAGTTACCGGCAGGTGCAATCCGGCGCAGCGGCGCTGATCAACCATTGGCTGGAACGCCTTACTTTAGCCCGGCGAACCATTTACCTACCCCTGGCGGTGGGCCGGGGAAGCCTGCTGGGACAGTGTCTGCTCTCTGCCCTGCTGGCGCTGCCGGTGGCCCTGGGCGTGCACCGGCGGCGGTGGTTGCTGTGCCTGCCGGTGCTTGCGCTGGTGCCGGGCACGATCTTGGGGGCAGTATCTGGCAGCTGGCTGCTGTTGATTGCGCCGGCGGTACTGGCCCTGGTCCTCGGCGGCGGCCGGATGTGGACAAGAGGCTTGGCTGTGGTTGCGGCCTGTGGCGTGGTGACGGCGGCGGTGTACCCGGCCGGGTGGTTGGCGCAAATGGGTGCGGCCCTGCAGGATGGCGCCAGGGGCCTGTGGCACCGGATGTGCTACGGCGGCAGCGTGCTGCCGGAGGGGGAGATAAGTCACCTGGGTCCCCGGGTGGTTACCCGGGATTTACAGGTGACCGCGCAAACCGGCGGCAGTTTATACCTCCGGGGATTTGTAGGCGAGACCTATACCGGCAGCAGCTGGGCGGCTCTGCCGGAGGAGGCCCTGACCGGCGATGCCGGCTTGTTCTATTGGCTGCACCAATCCGGATTTTATGCCCAAACTCAGCTGGCCGCTGCCGGCGCGGGGGATGAAGAGATCTCCATTACCTTGGAAAACCGGGGCGCTTGCCGGGCTTATGCCTATCTGCCCTATGGTTTAGCGGACAGCGGGCTGCTGGATTCCGCCCAATACCCGGACGGCGCTGCCGGACCGGGGGCGGCAGTGCTTCAAGTGACCTACCGGCCGGCCGGCCTGGCCCAGTGGTACAGCCGCCAGGCGGAACTGTCTGCCGGGGCAGGAGATCCGGACTATCTGGCCCAAGAGTCGGCTTACCGGGACTTTGTGTATGCGCATTATCTTGCCCTGCCGGAGGCAACGGCCCAGACCCTGGCCAGGATGGTGGAGCCGGAAACCCAGGCCCTCACCCTACCCCAGATTCAGCGCCTGGTGCAGGGGTTTCTGACGGAAAATCTAACCTACGATGAGGCGGTGACCACCGATACCAAGGGGGCGGATTTTTTATCCCACGTTCTCATGACCCAGGGCCGAGGCTACAGCGTCCACTACGCCACGGTGGCGGTGTGCCTCTTGCGGTACTATGGCGTGCCTGCCCGGTATGTAGAGGGATACTATTGCCCGGTGGGGGAAGCCGGAGAAACCGAACCCCATGCCTGGCCGGAAATTTACCTGGACGGGCTGGGATGGGTTCCCTTTGAGGTTACCCCGGGTTACCCCGGCGAAATGGAACTGGAAAGTATTTTGGCCGGCCTGGACGGCTCTCCCGGCCAGAGCCAAACCTACCGGCAGTACACCGCGCCCCAAGCGCCGGTGGAGCAGCCGGTGGAGGAGGTAAGCCCTGCCGGCCCGGCGGGGACGGTGAACTGGGCGGTTTTTTGGCTTTGCTTGGGTTTCGTGGCGGCCGGCGGGGTGATTTGGTGCCTCTGGCGAAGGATACGCCTATGCCGGCGGCTGCGTGCCCTGGCCGCAGCACCGCCCAAGGCGGCGGTAGCCGGATTGTATGGCTACTGCGGCTTCCTCCTGGGCGAGGGGGCCTTCCCGCCGGATACTGTGGGCCGGGTGGCGGCAGGAGACTACCGGGAGGCGCTGTTCAGCGATCATCCCATGACCGAGGACCAAAAACGGTTCGCCTTGGCATATGTTCAGCGGGCCCGGCGCGTGTGCCGGCGGCAGTGGCCCTGGTACCGGCTGGTTGCCCGGTGGCTCCGGGGGATGTATTAATAAACTGTGGATAGAAACCGTGAAAAGGAGGGCGTATTCATGAAAAGGCGAGTATTTTCCCTGCTGGTGGCGTTGGCTATGGTACTGGCCATGGTACCGGTGCAGGCAGCGGGGGGTAGCTTCACCCTGGCGGTGGTCACCCAAGACCAGGTGGTGGTGGAGCCGGAGGCGGTGGCTTATACCGCCGGTCAAACCCTGGGCCAGGCATTGTTGGCCTCGAATCACACCTTTACCGGCCTGGAGCAGGGATTTGTCCAGGCGGTGGACGGGGTAGCCGCCAGCTATTACCTATACTACGACGATGGCGGATTTAGCTTGGATGTACCGGCTTCATCGGTTACCGGTGTGCTGCTAACCAGCCGGGATGGCGGTTGGAATCCGCCCCAGCAAGAGCTGCTGGTTTACCTGGGGCAGTACCGGCAGATGGACAGCGGCGTGCAGAATTATCCGGCTGCCCAGGGGGCTTATGCCGCCGCACTGACGGTACTGCAGCAAGGGGGCGACGCCGGGGAGGCCCAAGCAAATCTACAGGCTGCGGTAGCGGAATTCCAGGCGCTGATGGATGGGGAGAAGGCCACCGTAACCTTCCGCATTACCCAGGGGGAGGGCCAGGTGAACCAGGCCCGGCTCATTCTCACCGGGCCTTACGGCGATGTGCACACTGCCCAGGGCAGTACAATTGATGTGATTCCCGGCAGCTATCGCTTTGTGGTTTCCGACGGCGGAGACAACCGTACCCAGGGCCAGGTAGAGGTGCCGGCCGGCGGTACGGAGGTATCGGTCACCTTGCCCAGCGGCAACTGGTTTGCCGGGGTGGAACTGCGCAATGGCGATGGGCAGGCCTACGCCGGGCAGGAAACCGGCACAAACCGGAAGACGGTGTATTTGCCGGATACCACCGGCGGGGGCGATGTGTTCATTTATGCCCAGCGGGGCCAGGTGCCGGATGCACAAACTACCCGGCTCTACGGAGCGTATACCGGCACCAACGGCAGAGACTACAGTCAGACCGTTAAACCTTGGGGTTCCGCAGCCGCCAGTCTCACCTATGTGGTGGAGGCGGGGATGACCGGCAGGACGGTGGAGCTGGAAGCCAGGTATCCGGACGGAGAGCAAACCCAGATCCAGCGCTATACCCTGGACCTGGTGCGGGTGCCCACGTTGTCAGCGCTGCAGGTGCAGGCGGACGGCGTGACGCTGCCCCTGGATTTCGATCCGGAAACCCTGTCCTACGCCGTTGCCACCACTGCCAGTACGGTGACGGTGACCGCTACGGCCTTTGGCAGCAGCGGCTACCGGGTTCAGGTTAACGGCGGCGGCGCTACTGCCCAGGTACCGGTGGGGCAGGTGAATGTGCTGGTGGAGCACGACAGCGGCCAGAGCCGAACCTATGTCATTCAACTGGAAAAACGCACTCCGGCTACCGTGACGGTTCGCTACTCCGGCAGCCTAGCCCTGTACAATGCCGCCGGGGCGGTTGTTCCGGCAGACACCGCCGGACAGGGCGTGGCCACATACCGGCTGACCCCAGGGGAGGCATATGCCTACGTCACCACAGCCGGGGAATACTACCACGCCACTGCCGGGTTTACGGCAGCCGATGGGCTGACCGTGGAAGCTGCTGCACCCCGGCAGGAGGATTGGCTCGCCTCACTCCAGGCGGCCAACGGCATTACCGCCCAAAAGCTTCAGGACGACCCCTATTTGCCGGAGCCGGCCTTCTCCCCGGGTGTCCATGTCTACCGGTTTCCGGTGAGCGATTGCAACAGCGCCTTTGGCCTCTGGGTGACTACGGCTGCGGAGGATATCACGGTGACGGCCACCTATACCCGCCTGTCCACCGGCCAGCAAGAAAGCCGGAGCGTCACCCCGGGCAAAGCCACCGGCGCTAGCCTGGGCGGGTTGTTGGAAGTTACCGGTTATGCCAACCAGGCGGTGGTTCGGGCAGAGCAGGTGGACAACGGGGTGACCTACTACCAGGAATATATCCTGGCGGTGAGCCGGAATCTCCATGCCTATGACCTTGGCCTGACGGTGGAGGGCGAGACGGTAGTACTGGACGGAGGCGGAGGGACGGGCTTTGACCGGGACGTCACTGCCTACACCGCCGGTATCCCCCAGGGGGCCGGGACGGCTACCCTTACCCTCACCTTCCCGAAAACCAAGGAGGGGGAAGCCACCTACGGCGGCTATACTGCTACGGTCAGCCTGGAAGGGCAAACGGAAACCCTCCCCTTCCAGTATGACACGGCCATTCCTGTTACCCTGACCCTGGATACGGCTAAGCCCCAGCAGACCATTGTGGTGGATATGATTCATGCCGACCCCACGGCAGCGGCAGCCCGGTATGAGATCCGGCTGGAGAAGCTGGCGCCGGTTACCGCCCGGTTCCAGGTGACGCCTCAGGCAGGGGTGGTAAATCTGATTGACGTGGCCACCGGCCGCCGGGCGTGGCCGGATGAAGCCGGGTCTTATGCCCTGCTCCAAGGCCACACCTACGCCTATACGGTCACCTGCCCGGGGTACGTGGCCCAGACAGGCCAGTTCCTGGCGGATAGAGACCGCACTGTTACGGTAACCATGCCGGCTGCGCCGGAAAATGATACGCTGCCGGTGGATATGATTTCCACTTGGCCGGATTTTCGGGGAAACCTGGAAAACAACGCAGTGGTGGACGATCCCCTCCCCATCCGGGACGAGGAAGCTGTGCTCTACTGGGCAACTCGCTTGGGGCAGGACTATGGCAGCGGCGCGGTGGGCTCGCCGATTCTGGCGGACGGCTATCTGTATACTTATGCCGGAACCAAGATTTATAAAATAGACACCCTGAGCGGCCAGATCCTGGCCCAGGGGGAGATGGCCCGCAGTTCCCCCTTTGCCATCAATGCCCCTACCTATGCCGGTGGCATGATTTTTGTGGGCCTATCCAACGGCGGCGTGCAGGCGTTTAATGCCGAGACCCTGGAGTCGCTGTGGCTGTACAACGATCCTCTGGGCGGGCAGCCCAACTGCAGCATTACCTATGCCGGCGGCCGGATCTATACCGGCTTTTGGAATGGGGAAACCATGGCGGCGAATTTCGTCTGTCTCACAGTCACCGATGAAGATCCCACCCAACCCTTGGAAGAAAAACAGGCCGCCTGGGTACACACGGCCGCCGGCGGGTACTACTGGGCCGGGGCCTGCTTCCGGGACGGTTACTTGGTGCTGGGCACCGATGACGGCGCCCCGGGCTACACCATCGGATATGGGCAGATTCTGTGCCTGGATGCGGTAACCGGCAAAGTGATGGACAGCTTAACCCTGCCCTATCCCGGGGATGTACGGTGCGCCGTGGTCTATGACAGCAATACCGACGCCTACTATTTTACCAGTAAAGGCGGGTACTTCTACCGTATCCGCCTGCAGGACGGCGGCAGTTTTTTGCCCGGCTCCCTGGAGGCGTTGGCCCTGTCCAACGGTACCGGCAGTGCCACGACCCCGGCCATGAGCACCTCGACTCCGGTGATTTACCATGGCCGGGCTTACATTGGCGTCTGCGGCCAGGAGCAGTTTGGCCTGTACGGCGGCCACAGCATTGCCGTGCTGGATTTGCAGGCCTGGTCTGTGGCTTACACCGTGCCTACCCAGGGCTATCCCCAGACCAGCGGCCTGCTGACCACGGCCTATGCAGGGGATGCAGTTTATGTCTACTTCTTTGACAACTATACCCCCGGCAAGCTTCGGGTTTTGGAGGATAGGCCGGGACAGACGGCCCCCAGCCTGCTGACCACGGAGACGTATACCAAGAACGGCAAGACCGAGACAGTGGATGCGGCCTATGTGCTGTTTACCCCCTCTGGCGGCCAGGCCCAGTATGCCATTTGCAGCCCCATTTCCGATGAGACCGGCACCATTTATTTCAAGAATGATTCCGGCTATCTCATGGCGCTGGGCAGCACCATCACCGCGCTGGAGATTACCCGCCTGCCGGATAAACTCCGGTATCAACCGGGAGAGGTGTTTGACCCCACCGGCATGGTGGTGACGGCGGTATACGCCAACGGCGTTTCCCGGGATGTGACGGACTATGTGACGTATTCTCAGGAGCCGCTGACCCAGGTGGATACGGAACTGCAAATCCGCCTGGAGCATGTGCTTTACCAGAACGCAGGAGGGCAGTCCGGCGTCAGTTATGCGGCGCCCATGACTGCCATCGATCTGCGCTTTGGCCAGGCAACGGCGGATGAGCAGGCGGCAGAGGCGGTAGAGGCACTGATTTCCGCCCTCGTCTTCCCGGTGACGGAGGAGGGCCGGCCGGAAATTGAGGCGGCCCGGGCGGCCTATGACAGTCTGACCCCCGCCCAGCAGGCGTTGGTGCGGAACCTACATGTGCTGGAGCAGGCAGAGGCGGAGTTGAACCGCCACGCCCACGACTTTGGCCCCTGGACAGCCAATGGGGACGGCACCCACAGCCGCGCCTGTGCCTGCGGCGAGACCGAGATTCAGACCTGTGCCTGCAAAACCCAGGTACTGCAGCCGGCGGCTTGTGTGGAATCGGGAAGTCAGGTGCTGGTGTGCCAGGTTTGCGCCTGGCAATCTGCACCGGAGGCGTTGCCTGCCCTGGGTCACGACTTTGGACCATGGGTGACGGACCGGGCGCCGGATTGCTTCGCTGAGGGTAGCCGGCAAAGGCAGTGCCGGCGCTGCGGCCAAACAGAGACGGAAACGCTGCCCGCTTCGCCGGAAAACTGCCCGTCATTGGCCTTTACTGATTTGCGCACCAGCGCATGGTACCATGCCGGCGTGGACTATGTGCTAAGCAGCGGCTTGATGAACGGCGTATCGGCCACCCGGTTCTCGCCAGACCGGCCCATGACCCGGGGACAGCTGGTTACGGTACTCTACCGGATGGAGGGCAGCCCTGCCGCCGCTGGCGGCAGCCCCTTCAGCGACGTGACCTTGGATCAATATTATGCCCGAGCAGTGCTCTGGGCAGCGGAGACCGGGCTGGTTAACGGCGTGGGCGGCGGACGGTTTGCGCCGGAGTCTAACATCACCCGGGAGCAGATTGGGGTGATTTTCTGCCGCTACGCCCAGTGGAAGGGGCAGGATTGCTCCGGCGCAGCCAGCCTGGCCGGTTTTGCCGATGGTGGAAAGGTCAGCGGCTATGCCCGGCAGGCTATGGCCTGGGCGGTATATGCCGGACTGATGGTAGGGATGGAGGACAATACCCTTCGGCCGCAGGGAACGGCCACCCGAGCCCAGGTAGCTACCATGCTCATGCGATACTTCACCCAGTGACATGTGCCACGGCGGGGGATAACCTCCGCCGTGGCGTTTGTTCTGGGCAAATTGCCTAGCCCGGCGGCAGTTTTGCCGGAGAATTTCCCCTTGCAACCCGCCGGAATGGTGCTATACTTATGGGCGAAATCAAGGAAAGAAAGCTGGAATCTTTATGGAAACTTTACTCACCCTGGCGGTTGCGTTGATGGCAGGCCTGCTCTTAACCCGGCTGATTAAACGCTGGCGCCTGCCTGCGGTTACCGCTTATCTGGTAGCCGGCGTGCTCATCGGCCCCAACTGTCTGGGCTTGTTGGGTATCCGGGGCTTGGGTTTTCCCACATTTGACGATGTGGAACAGTTTGGCCTCATTAGCGACGTAGCGTTGGGGTTCATCGCCTTTGCCATTGGCAATGAGTTCCGCCTGGCCCAGCTCCGGAAAACCGGCAAACAAGCGGCGGTGGTGGCGGTAATCCAAGCACTGACGGCCACGGTTTTTGTGGATGTGGTTCTGCTTTTGCTGCACCTTGTCCTAGGGGACCGGCTGCCGGTATCCACCTGCATTGTCCTTGGGGCCGTGGCCACGGCGACGGCGCCGGCCGCCACCATTATGGTGGTCAATCAGTATAAGGCCAAAGGCCCCCTGACGGATATTCTGCTGCCCATTGTGGCCCTGGATGATGCGGTAGGCCTGGTGGTGTTCGCCATTTCTTTCGGCGCGGCAAAAACCATGACCTCCGGCAGCTTTAGTCCCCTGTCCGTTATTCTGAACCCCACGCTGGAAATTGTGGCTTCCCTGCTCTTAGGGGCTGCCCTAGGAGGGCTGTTTTCCCTGGTGGAGAAACTGTTTCATTCCAATTCCAAGCGCCTGAGCGTAGCAGTGGCGTTTGTGGTATTGGCGGCGGCGCTGTCTAAAGTAGAGATCCCGCTGGGTGGAGAGGTTGCCCTGAGCTTTTCCCCCTTGCTGGTGTGCATGATGGTGGGCAGTATTTTCTGTAATGTTTGCGACTTCTCCCAGGAGATCATGTATAAAACGGACCGGTGGACGGCGCCTCTGTACGTGCTGTTTTTTGTCCTATCCGGTGCGGAGCTGGATCTGCGGGTGTTCAGCCAGGTGGCGGTTGTGGGCGTTGGCCTGGCCTATATCCTCTCCCGTTCTGCCGGAAAGATTACCGGGGCGTCCGCCGGCGCCAGACTGATGCATTGCCAGCCGACGGTCTGCAAGTATTTGGGCCTGACCTTGCTGCCCCAGGCGGGCGTGGCCCTGGGCATGTCCGTCACTGTGGCAGCCGGCTTGGGGGAGCAAGGGAAGATTATTCGGGATATTATTCTATTCTCAGTGCTGGTTTATGAACTGATTGGCCCGATTTTGACCAAAATTGCCCTGACCAAAGCCGGGGAAATTCTCCCGCCCCAGGCGGATGGAACGCCGGCGGCGCCGGCGCAGGGCAGATGAGTTTTGGGAGAACAGAACGCCTTGGGATGAAAAACTGTTCTGTCAGGAAGCCTTGCCGGTACCGGTAAGGCTTCCTGACAGATTTTTGTGGCCATTTGGGGAAAGCCGGGGGAATTTCTTTCGTTTGGGCTTGCAAAAAGGCAAGAAAAATGGTAAAATTCAATATTCAGAAAACCTTTCCTGGAGGTAACGTCTTTGAACCAGAATCGGAAAACGCCGGTGGTGCCTCAGGCGGATTTGGCGGCGCAAGCCCAACTGTGCCACCGGATAGCGGAATACTGGCAGGCACAGGGCAGGGTGCCGGTGGCCTATGTGGAGACCTATGGCTGCCAACAGAACGAGGCCGATTCCCAGCAGATTCAGGGGATGTTGGCCCGGTGCGGCTATGTCTTCGGCCAGTCGGCCCAGGGGGCGGACCTGGTGGTGTTCAACACTTGCGCCATCCGGGAGCATGCCGAGCAGCGGGTATTTGGCAATTTGGGCGCGCTGACCCACACCAAGCGTAACCACCCCGCCCAGAAGATTCTGGTGTGCGGCTGTATGGCCGGCCGGCCGGAAGTGGTACAGCGGCTGCGGAAAAGTTATCCCCATGTGGACGGCGTGTTTTCCACCAGTCATCTGTGGCAGCTGCCGGAACTGCTCTGGCAGCTTCTGTCCACCGGGAAACGGGTCTTTTTTACCCAGGATGAGCCGGGGGCCATTGCTGAAGGCTTGCCCATGCGCCGGGACAATCCGCTGAAGGCTTGGGTGTCGGTGATGTACGGCTGCAATAATTTCTGCTCGTATTGCATTGTCCCCTACGTCCGGGGCAGGGAGAGGAGCCGGGAGCCAGAGGATATTCTGGCGGAGTGCCGGCAACTGGTGGCGCAGGGCTATCGGGATATCACGCTGTTGGGCCAGAACGTCAACGCCTATGGCAAAGATTTGGGCCGGGGGATAGATTTTGCGGATCTGCTGACCCGGATTGGAGAAATCCCCGGGGATTTTCTCATTCGCTTTATGACCAGCCATCCGAAAGATGCGGGGCCAAAGCTGTTTGCCGCCATGGCCTCCTCTCCCAAGATTGCCAAGCATCTGCACCTGCCGGTGCAGTGCGGTAGCGACCGGGTGCTCAAGGCCATGAACCGCCATTATGACCGGGAGAAATATCTGTCCCTGGTGGCTTGCGCCCGGGCATACATGCCGGATTTGGTGTTAACCTCGGATATTATCGTGGGCTTCCCCGGGGAGACCAGGGAAGAGTTTGACCAAACCCTGAGCTTGCTGGAGCAGGTGCGCTACGATGCCCTGTTTACATTTATTTTCTCTCCCCGGCCGGGGACGCCGGCGGCCAATATGCCGGATCCGGTGAGCCGGGCGGAAAAAAACCAGTGGTTTGATCAGCTGTGCGCCCTGCAAAACCGAATTTCCGAGGAAAAGCACCGGGCCTACGTGGGCAAGCGCCTGCGGGTTTTGGTGGACGGCCGGGAAGAGGGCTGCTTAACCGCCCGCACCCAAGGGGGGCGTCTGGTGCGCCTGCCGGATCATCCGGCGCTGATTGGCCGGTTTGTCCAGGTGGAAATTACCGGCTCCACCACGTGGAGCCTAACGGGTAAGCCGGTAGAATAAGCGGCTGCCGGGAGATAGAAAGCGAGCGTGACACATGGCCACAGACCTGACCCCCATGATGCGGCAGTACATGCGGCTGAAAGAACAGAATAAAGATTGCCTGCTGTTTTTCCGCCTGGGGGATTTTTATGAAATGTTCAATGAGGACGCCAAGCTGGCGGCCAAGGAACTGGATCTCACCCTCACCACCCGGGACCGGGGGAAGGCGAAAGAAGATCAGACGCCCATGTGCGGCGTGCCATACCACTCTGCCGAAGCCTATATTGCCCGGCTGGTATCCAAAGGCTATAAGGTTGCCATTTGCGAGCAAACCGAGGATCCGGCCACGGCAAAGGGATTGGTTGACCGGGACGTCGTGCGCATTGTCACGCCTGGCGCGGTGACAGACAGCGCCATGCTGGATGAGCGCCGGAATAACTACATGGCTTGCCTGTACGAGGAAAACGGCGCCTACGGCCTGTGCTTCTGCGACGTATCCACCGGCGCCTTCCTGTCCACCGGCGCTCAGGGGCCGGAGGCCCCGGCCAGAATAGCTGGGGAACTGGGCCGGTTTTCCCCGGTGGAGGTAGTTTGCGGCGGCAAATATCCGGCGGAAATTGACAACCTTCTGACCCAGCGATTGGAATGCCGGGTGGATCAGGGTAAACCGGAGCTGTTTTCTGAGCCGGAGGCCGCTGCGTTGCTGGAGCGGCATTTCGGCGCACCCCTGGCAGAATTGGGCATTGCCGGACAGGCGCAAGTGGTGATTGCCTGCGGCGCATTGCTGCAAACTTTGCTGGATCTGCAAAAAAATGATTTGCCCCATATCCGCCGCCTGGAATACTATACCACCGGTAAGTTCATGGAGCTGGACATCACCGCCCGGCGCAACCTGGAGCTGACCCAGACTCTACGGGACAAGTCCAAGCGGGGCAGCCTGTTGTGGGTGCTGGACAAGACGAAAACCGCCATGGGCGGCCGGCTTCTGCGGGCTTGGTTGGAAAAGCCGCTGTTGGACCCGGTGGAGATTGGCCGCCGCCATGGGGCGGTGGAGGCCATGGTGAATCATCCGGTGGTGCGGGGAGAGGTGGAGGCCGCCTTGCACACGGTGACGGATTTGGAGCGGACCATGACTCGAATTGTCACCGGCTCGGCCAATGCCCGGGATTTGCTGAGCCTGGCCCAGGGGCTGCGCCCTTTGCCGGAGCTGCGCAACCAGCTGGAACAGCTAAATAGCCCCCTAATTGCCTGGATTTGCAGCCAGATGGATGACTTGCAAGATTGCTGCCAGCGGATTGAGCAAGTGATTGTGGATGAGCCGCCCTTCAGCGTTCGGGAGGGCGGAATGATCCGCCCTGGTGCGGATGCAGAGATTGACCGGGTGCGGGACATTATGCACGGCGGCACAGAAACCATTGCCGCCATTGAGAGCCGGGAGCGGGAGCGCACCGGTATCCGCACCTTGAAGGTGGGGTACAACCGGGTATTCGGTTATTACATTGAAATTTCTAAGTCTTTTCAAAATCAGGTGCCACAGGATTATATCCGCAAGCAGACCCTGACCGGGGGTGAGCGGTATATCACGCCGGAGTTGAAGGAGCTGGAATCGGCTGTTCTCAACGCGAAGGAGCAGATCACCCAGCTGGAATACCGGCTGTTTTGCAACCTGCGGGAGTTTGTGGCTAAGCAGGCCGCTCGGGTACAGGCAACCGCTGCAGCGGTGGCGGCGGCAGACGTATTGTATTCGCTGGCAGAAGTGGCTGCCCAGCAGGGCTACTGCCGGCCGGAAATGACCACGGATCTGGCCATTACCATTCGCGGCGGCCGGCATCCTGTGGTCGAGCAAATGAGTAAGGATAACCTGTTTATTCCCAACGACACGGAACTAGGTGCCGGGGGGGCCCAGGTGGCCATTATCACCGGCCCCAATATGGCGGGCAAATCCACCTATATGCGCCAGGTGGCGCTGATGGTGATTATGGCCCAAATGGGTTCCTTTGTCCCGGCCAAGTCTGCCCGCCTGGGCATTGTGGACCGGGTATTTACCCGGATCGGGGCCAGCGATGATTTGTCGGCGGGCCAGTCCACCTTTATGGTGGAGATGTCCGAAGTGGCCCAGATTTTACAGCATGCTACCGCCAGGAGTTTGCTGATTTTGGATGAAATCGGCCGGGGCACTTCTACGTTTGACGGCATGGCCATTGCCAGGGCGGTATTGGAGTATGTTGCCAACCCCAAGAAGCTGGGGGCGAAGACCCTGTTTGCCACCCACTACCATGAGTTAACCGATTTGGCCAATCAGCTCCCGGGGGTAAAAAATTACAACATTGCCGTAAAGAAACGGGGAGACCAGATGATTTTCCTCCGGAAAATCGTTCCCGGGCCGGCGGACCAGTCCTACGGCGTGGAGGTGGCCGGGTTGGCGGGATTGCCTACTCCGGTGATTGCCCGGGCCAAGCAGCTGCTGGCCGACCTGGAGCAAGGGGTCCATCCGCCGGTAAAACCGGACCGGCAGCCGGCGGAGGATCAGGTTTCCATGGCGGACCTGGCCGCGCAGGCGGTGTGCCGGGAATTGGAAAAGGTGAATGTGGAAACCCTGACCCCCATCGAGGCCATGAACGTACTGTTTAAATTGAAGCAAATGTTGAACTAGCGAGGTGCCCATGAATAATTCCAAGCGCCTGTCCATTGCTATGCGCCGGCAGGAGATGGCTTTGGGCTGGCTCTATTTCCCCTTCTACTTGGTGTTTACCGGGCAGCTGCTGTCCATGGCTTTTTTGGCTCTGGGCTGGCCGGTGGATACGCCCCAGGGGATGGCGCGGCTGAACGGCGGGTTTTACCTGGTGAATTTTTTGGTTGCCCTGGTGATTTTTCGCCGGTTTTTGGCTGCGTCCCTGGCGCAGGTGGGGCGGAAATTCTGGGGCTTTGTCCAGGCGGTAATCCTGGGGCTGGCCATGTACTACTTGAGCAGCTTGGCGCTGACCGCCCTGAAAGACTGGCTGGCGCCCAATTTGCAGAATGTCAACGACGCCAACGTCGCCGGGATGATTGCGGCCCAATGGTGGATTATGTTGGCGGGTACGGTGCTGCTGGCTCCCCTGGCAGAGGAGTGCTTTATCCGTGGACTGATTTTTCAGGGATTACACCGGAAAAACCGGTGGGCGGCCTATGCCTTGTCCACCCTGGCTTTCTGTTGCCTGCACATTTATGGCTATATCGGCGCCTATCCGCCCCTGACGCTGGTGCTGTGCGCGTTGGATTATGTTCCGGCCGGCATTGCGCTGGCTTGGTCCTATGAAAAAGCGGATACAATTTTTGCGCCAATTCTGATGCACTGTTTGATTAATGCCCTGGCCTTTCAGGCCTTGGGATAAGGAGAACGCTATGCCCAAGATTATGCAGCTAACCCCTCATGTGGCAAACCTCATCGCCGCCGGGGAAGTGGTGGAGCGGCCGGCCTCTGTGGCCAAGGAGCTGCTGGAAAACGCGGTGGATGCCGGCGCGGCAAAAGTGACCGTGGAAGTGCGGGACGGGGGAATGACCTACCTACGGGTGACAGATGACGGCTGCGGCATGTCCCCGGAGGATGCGCCTACGGCCTTTCTCCGCCACGCCACCTCTAAGTTGCGGGAAGCGGAGGACTTGGCGGCCATTGGCACAATGGGCTTCCGGGGAGAGGCATTGGCGGCCATTGCCTCGGTTTCCCGGGTGGATTTGCTCACCAAGCCCCATGGGGCGGTGGCTGGGGTCAGCCTGCACTTGGAGGCCGGCGCCGTCACCGAAACGGCGGAAGCCGGCTGCCCGGAGGGAACCACCATCATTGTCCGGGATCTGTTTTTCAACACCCCCGCTCGGATGAAATTCATGAAGCAGGACAGCGTAGAGGCCGGCGCAGTGACAGCAGCAGTGCAGCGGCAGGCGCTGGCCCATCCCCAAGTGGCCTTTCGCCTGATCCGGGATGGCAAGCCTGTGCTGAATACCCCGGGAGATGGCAAGCTCCTGTCTGCTGTGGCGGGGATTTATGGCCGGGAGGCGGCGTCTCTGGTGCCGGTGGACGGTCAGTGGGACAAGCACCGGGTAACCGGTTTTGTCTCTCTTCCCTCCCAGGCCCGGCCCAGCCGGGCGCATCAGCTGTTTTTTGTCAACGGCAGGCCGGTGAAGTCCAAGCTGCTCCAAGGGGCGCTGGAGGAGGCTTACCGAAACCAGATGATGACAGGTAGGTTCCCCGCCTGTGTGCTGCACCTGCAGCTGCCCCCTAACCGGGTGGATGTGAACGTCCATCCGGCGAAAACAGAAGTCAAGTTTTTGGCCGAGCGTGAGGTATTTGATTGCGTCCGGTATGGTGTGATGACCGCTCTGGAAAAAGCCCAAGACAGGCCGGAGCTGCGTTTGGAAAAAAAGGCGAAGGCCGAAGAAACTTTCCGCACCATGACGGCCCAGGAATACCGGCAGTTTGCCGCACAGCTCCATGAGGGGGCAAAGCCCAACCCCGAAAAAGCAGCCAACGCCTATCGGAATTTGGCCCAGCCGGTACGGTTACCGGAGGTGAAACCGATGCGCACGGTGCCTGCCTTGCCGGAACGGCACGTTCCAGTGCTTCGTGAGGGGGATGAGCAAACACCGGAAAAAGCGGAGAAGAAAGGAACCTCTGGGCTGAGCGCTGCGCAACCAGAGCCTGCGGCCCAGTCTACAGCGGCTGACCAAGTGAGTTTGCCCATGCCCGCTGTCCCAGCCTATACGGTTCAGGGGGAATTGTTTTCTACCTATATCATTGTACAGGGGGAACAGGAAGCGTATCTCATCGATAAGCATGCTGCCCACGAGCGGATATTGTTTGAACAATTCCGCGCCAGCCGTCAGGAAACCGCTGCCCAGAACCTGCTGGATGCCCAGGCCTGCCGTTTAGGGCCGGAAGGGGCGGCAGTAGTGCAGGAAAACGCTGGGCTTTTGGCAGAATTGGGCTATGGGTTTGAACCCTTTGGCGAGGGTACGGTGCTCCTGCGTCAGGCGCCGATGGGCATGTCCCCGGAGCAGGCGGCAGATAGTCTGGCTGCGTTGGCTCAGGATTTGCTGGATGGCCGGCGGGAGGATCGGGACAGCCTGCGGGACCGGCTTCTGCACACCATGGCCTGCAAGGCGGCGGTGAAGGCCGGCTGGCACACCAGCCCGGCGGAGCGGGAGGCGCTGGTCAAGGCGGTGCTCAGCCGCCCGGAGCTGCAGCACTGCCCCCACGGCCGCCCGGTATGCGTCCGCCTGACCCGGCAGCAGCTGGAGCGGCAGTTCGGCCGGGCATAGCCGGGAGGGTTGGCAGTGGACAAAATGATCTGCGTGGCCGGGCCAACTGCTTCCGGTAAGACGGCACTGGCCGTCTGGCTGGCGCAACGGCTAAACGGCGAGGTGGTCTCCTGTGATTCCATGCAGGTTTACCGGGGCATGGACATCGGCACCGCCAAGCCAACCTTGGCTGAACGGCAGGGGATTCCCCACCACATGCTGGACGTGGCGGAGCCGGAGGAGGCCATGTCCGTGGGGAAATTTACCGCTATGGCAACTCCAGTGGTGGAGGATATTCTGGCCCGGGGTAAGACGGTGATTTTGGCTGGGGGTACCGGCCTGTATATGGATGCGCTGGTGCGGGGCAATGCTTTTGCGCCGGCGGTGGACGATGGCTACCGCCAGGCTCTTCAGGCTAGGGCCAAGGCGGAAGGCACGGC
>DVHJ01000078.1 GCA_018712145.1 Candidatus Faecousia faecigallinarum
AGCGGCCAAGGAAACGGCAGCCAAGGCAACGCCTCCGGCAACCCATGGGGCGCCGGCGGAGGAAATGGCCAGGGCAATGGTCAGGGCAACGGCCAAGGCAATGGAAGATAGACTGCACAACGCCGCCGGGAATACCCCCGGCGGCGTTGTTGGCTTATTCTGGTATTTTTTACAAACTTGAAGAGTCATTTTCCCCCAAACACCGGGAACGCTTTATGGCGAATCCAGTCTGCATTTAGTTTGGTTAGGCCGCTTTTTCTAACTTTCTGGACGTTTTTCTCCGCAACCCGCGCAAGCATCCCAACTACCGGCGTTTTCGCAGCCACATGTTGGGCAAATCCAAGTTTTCTTCTGCTGCCGTATAGCGGAAGTCCGAAGGGGTTGCTGCCCAGTAGAATCCTGTTTTTTCCCGCGTGAGAAGTAGACAACGCTGTCGCCTTGCCAACTGAGTTGGCCGGTATCTCCCACAATCAGGTCGGTGGATGCCTTATCATACAGCTTAAGCCGCCGGCCATCTGCCAAATCGAACACGATCCAAATTCCGTAGGCGGTGGGTACAGTGCCTACCGGCTGGCGGTCAACCACCGTTGCTTGGGCGCTTTCCATCGGTTGGTAGGCATTTTGCGTCTTTTTTCGATATCTGATTATTGCAAGAATAATAAGCATAATGCCAAGCGCAATGATCAGCCCGCGAATCAGAGCAAATACATCAATTTCCGACCCATCAATTCGAATTTCCATATGTCTCTCTCCTTATCTTTAGTCGTCGCTGACAAAAAAGGATGCGACAAACATTCCGCCGCCAAAGAGCGAGGCGAGAATGCCGGTACCGTGGAGGGAGTCAGCTGCTGCCGCCCCTTCTTTGTTTCCGCCGATATATCCTACCTCATCCGTCCAAGAATACTGGCCGTTAATGACATACCCTGTACGAACTTCCGACGGTTTGGAGACTTCGGCCATTTCCCCGGCGAAAATTACCATAAAGATGCCGCACAGCAGCAAAATTCCCCCTAACCAACGTAAAATTCTTTTTTTCATATCTTCACCTCTCATTTTTTCTGTATTTTGCAAGCAGCCCGGGAAGCTGAATACATTGTATAACACATTTTGTGTATTGTCAACACTAAATGTGTATTTTGGGGCCAGGAAATACACGCTCCGTGTATGATTTACTCAGTTTGACCATGTCAGGAGGCGCATCCATGGAATTTGGCGATATACTCCGGGAGCTGCTGGCAGAGCGGGGAATCACCCAGAAGCAGCTGGGGCAGGATCTCTCCCTGGCCCCATCCACATTAGGCAACTATGTCAATAATTTGCGGGAGCCGGATTACACAACGCTAAAACGCATTGCGCAATATTTTCACGTTTCCACTGATTATTTGTTAGATTACCACGCCTCTGCTGGGGCCAGTCATCAGGAGGCGCGTCTGCTGCAGCAATACCGGGCCATGGATGCAAAAACCAAGCAGCTATTTTTGGCCCAGGGAGAGCTCCTGCTCCGGTTTGGCAACAAATAGCCCGGCAAAATCGAGTAGGAGGGGCTAAACACCCCGACCTCTCACACCACCGTGGGTACGGTTCCGTACACGGCGGTTCAATCGCATAAGTGCAGGGACTCGTAGTAGTTTAGGATTTCAAAATACCCGGCTGCTGCGAGTCACTTGTTTGTAATTGTGTGCGTGAGAATGCCGCATCTGGCAATTCTCCAGTATCCCTTTTATACTCACTATCCCGAGTAGCCCAGCCAGCCCCGGATGTAGAGCTTTACCTTCTGCATCACGGCCCGGACATTTCTGCCCTGGCGGCGGGAAGTTAGCTCTTTCTGCTTGGCCTTGGCTTTCTTCAAGGGCTTTGCGTGCGCACGAATGTAAATGCCATTCTTGCCCTTCCCTAACGCAAAGCCCAGAAACTTAAAATTTCGGATTGCAAACACGCTGACAACCTTACTCTTTGCCTCATTCATCTTGAGTTTCAGTTTCCCCTCAAGATACCGCTTGTCAGGCCAGAGGTTTGCCCATTAGGAATCCTTTCAACTCCTAAAATCAGGCTTTCTTCAGATTCTGCCTCACAACAAACACCCTTGCCTTTGGCTAACCCTTCCCACTGCAGGGCGGATTCGGGTCTTTTCCCCCTATAGAATATGCACTCACCGGGCGCACATAAACGCATTAAATCGGCCGGCAAAAGCCGGCCGATTTAATGCGTTTATCGACTTATTCTAATTCGGCAAAGGTTTATTCGCCAAGCAGCGCTGTTTCCAAGTCAGTGAGCATAATGTCCAGCGCGGTAATGCCGCCTTCGGCAGTGTACCACACTGCGGGATGAGCCAGATAGACAATATGGCCGTCCTGATAGGCACGGGTGTCCATTACCAGCTCGTTTTCCACAATTTCCTGCGCTAGCTTTGCCCCCTCGGTCTGGATGGCCGCATCCCGGTCCATCACAAAAATGTAGTCAGGATCCTTGTCCACAATAAACTCAAACGAGGCTTCGTTACCGTGGGTGGAGGTGTCAATTTCCGCGTCCACGCCGATATTGTCAAATCCAATTTCCCGGCCAATCATGGAACAGCGGCCATCGTTGCCCAGTACATTAAAGCTGCCGCTGGTCACCAAGCCGACAATCGCCGTTTTCCCGGCGGCAAACTCTTCCAGAGCAGCAATCCGGCTGTCAAATTCCGCCATGAGGGCCTGCTCTTCCAGTCCAAAAATGGAAGCAATGGTACTGGCATTCTGCCGGACACTCTCCACCACACCCAACTCCGTATCCGTGGCCAGGTAAACCACCGGAGCAATCTGGCTCAAATCGTCATAAGACGCGCTGAGCCGTCCGCCGATAAAGATGATATCCGGCTCGCAGGCCATCACCGCCTCCAGGTCAGCCTCCTTGATGGTACCCAGGTTGGCGATGCCGCTATCGGTAACATAACCTTGCAGATAGTCCAGGGAGGTACTGGCAGAACCAACCACCCGGCCTTGGGCAACCCCCAGCGCGTCCAGAATATCTAGGCTGGCCATATCCAGAACGGCAATTCGCTGGGGATTGTAGGGAACTTCCAATTCTACCGGCTCCTGACTGCCGTTGAGGGTGGTGATGGTAACGGTCTCCGGTGTGGTGGCCGGGCCGGTAGCAGGTTCTGTGACCTCCGGTTCGGTTGCCGGGTCAGTGCCAGCGCCGCCGCCGGAAACCGGAGCCTGGGGATTGGCGCACGCGGCAAAGGCGGATACCACTGCCAGGCAGAGTAGCAAAGCAATTAATTTTCTCATTTCAAACTCCTTTGTGCAAAAATTAATAGTAAATAGATAGGGGCTTACCTTGAATATTTAGGATTTCAAAATCCACCTGATAGATCTGGGACAATACCTCTTTGGTCATCACCTCCTTCACTGGAGCAAATTTGGCGATCTTCCCATCCTTAAATGCGCAGATGTAGTCGGAATAGAAGGCCGCATAGTTGATTTCGTGAAGAACCAAAATTACCGTCTTATCCAGCTCGTCACAGAGCCGGCGGACGATTTTCATCATGTTGGTGGCGTGGTAGATATCCAGGTTATTGGTGGGCTCGTCCAGGAGAATGTACTCCGTATCCTGGGCAATGACCATGGCGATATAGGCCCGCTGGCGCTGGCCCCCGGATAGCTCATCAATGAACCGGTCCTGAAAATCCTCCAGCTCCATGTAGGCAATTGCCCGGTCGATGATAGCCTCGTCTTCGGCGGTGGTGTGGCTGCCGGAATAGGGAAACCGGCCAAAGGCCACCAGCTCCCGGACGGTAAGCTTCATCTGAATGTTGTTGGTTTGGGTGAGGATGGCCAGGCGCTTGGACAGTTCTTTGCTTTTCCATTTGCCGATGTCCTTGCCATCAAAATCCACCAGGCCGCTGTCCCGGGCCACCAGCCGGGAAATCATATTGAGCACTGTGGATTTGCCGGCGCCATTGGGGCCAATGAGAGAGGTCACCTTTCCCTTGGGAATCTGGAAGGTAACTCCATCCACCACCACCTTGCCATCGTATTGCTTGGTCAGTTCTCTGACTTGCATCATGGTTAAACCCTCCTCCTGGCCAGCAGCAGATACAGGAAGTAAATGCCGCCGCCTACGGTAATGAATACGCTGATGGGAATGGCATAGGTAAACACATGCTCTACCACTAACTGCCCCGCCACCAAAATCAGCATGCCAAACAGAGCCGAACCCAACACCAGCTGGCTGTGGCGGTAAGTACGCAGCAGCTGCCGGGATAGGTTGGCGATGATCAGGCCCATAAAGGAGATTGGGCCCACCATAGCGGTGGCGACGGCTATGCTCAGGGTTACCCCCAGCAAAAGCCGGCGGACACTGCGGTCATAGTCTACGCCTAAGTTAATGGCCTGATCTTTGCCCAGGGTCAGTACATCCAGCTGAGCCAAATCCCGCCGGAGCACCAGGATAATGACTGCCAGCACCACCAGCGAAAAGGCAATAATCTCTCCATTTACATTGCTGAAGCTAGCTACCAAGGTGGTCAGCAGCGCGTCATATTCATTGGGATCCATCACCCGAGTAAGCGTGGACTGGATACTGCCAAAAAAAGAGGTAAGCACAGTGCCAATGAGCAAGACGTAGAGCACGTTATGCCGGGTTTTCTGAAATAAGTAACCGTAGATGACCATGGCGGCCACGCCCATGAGCACCAGATCCACAGCAAAGGCGGCATTGGCATTCACTGCCAGGATGCTGCCGCTGCCGGCGGTAAAGACCACGGCCGTGTGAATCAGGGTATACAGGGAATTCATTCCCAGCAGGCAGGGGGTAACGATGGTATTATTGATCACCGACTGAAAAACAATGGAGGCCCCGCCAATGGCAAAAGCTGCAATGAGCATCACCAGGAGCTTCGGCGTGCGCAATTGCATGGAAAAGCGCAGGAGCTTAGGATTGCTGAAATTCACTTCAACCAGCATATAGGCGGCAGCTGCCAGAAGCACCAGCGCCGCCAAAACCAGCAGCTTGGTGCGGTTGCCCCGATGCGCAGCGGTTTTCATGCGGACTGTCCCCCTTCCTTGACGGCGGCAGCGCAACTGCCGGCGTGAGCGGGGCCCAGACGGATAGCCTTCCGGCCATGCTTCAGCCGGTACAGGAGCAGGCCAATGAAAATCAGGCTGCCCACAATACCCACGATAAGTTCAATGGGCAACTCGTAGGGGGCGATCACCACCCGGGCCAGCATATCGCAGGCCAGAACGAACACCGCGCCAAACAGAGCAGTATCCACCAGGGTGCCCCGGATTTTGTCCCCCTTGAACATGGCCACCACATTGGGCACAATCAGACCGATATAAGAGATGGAGCCCACCACAACCACTACAGCCGCAGTAATCATGGCGGCAATGGTCAGGCCCATAAAGAGAACAAAATTGTAATGCACACCCAGGTTCTTGGAAAAGTCCCGGCCCATACCTACGATGTTAAAATGGTTGGCAAAGAGAAACGCCAGAATAACCAAAGGAACCACCAGGTACACGATTTCATACCGTCCCCGAAGCACCAAGGAGAAGTGGCCCACCAGCCAGGTAGACAGGGCCTGGGTCATTTCGTATTGGTAAGCCAGGTAATTGGTGATGCCGCCGATGACGTTGCCAAACATAATGCCCACCAGTGGAACCATCACCACATCTTTAAACTGAATTCGCTGAATAAACCAGACGAAAATCCAGGTGCCAAGGATGGCAAAGGCAAAGGCAAAAATCGCCCGGCCCCATAGCGTAGAGTTGGGCAAGAACAGCAACGCCAGCAAAATGCCAAACTGAGCCGAGGAGATGGTGGCACCGGTGGTGGGGGAAACAAACTTGTTCATGCACAGCTGCTGCATAATTAACCCCGCCACACTCATGCCCACGCCGGTACACAAAATGGCCAATAACCTGGGCAACCGGGAAATCAGGAAAATCTTCCACTGCTGCGCCTGCCCGGACATCAGGCCAGTTAGGTTCACGTCCATAACCCCAATAAACAGGGATGCAACAGACAGTACCACCAGCAGCAGGGCCAGAACAAGGGTAAGTCGATAGCGTTTGATAAACATTCCTCCTTCCATTGCAAAACCCAAAACGAGAGACAATGCCGCGTAGTTTGTTGAAACTAACCGCAAAGGCCGAAAAAGTCCGTGGCAAAAAGACGAATACAGCCTTTCTGTGCGCGGCAACAGCATTGTACCACGCGAGTTAGTCTTATGCAACTGTGAGATATGCCAAAATTTATGGGGAAAATCAAAAAAATTCCAGGTATTTTCCCCACGCTCCCCCATCACCGCCAGGTGAAGAAAATACCCCAAAGCCCTGCAGCGGACTTTGGGGTACAGCCATTTTGCGATTTATCGAATCGAGCGGGCATATTCCGTGGGGGTAATGCCAAACTTTTCCTTAAACTGCCGGGAGAAGTGATGTACCGTAGAGTACTGCAGAACCTGGGCAATTTCCGTAAAGTTCATTCTCCCTTCCCGGATCATAAGCTTGGATTCCTGGAGCTTAGCCCGGCGGATATATTCCCCCGGGGAAATTTGTAAATGTTTGTGGAACAAAGCCGTCAGGTAAGAGGGACTCACCCCCACCTCCCGAGCCACCATGGGAACGCTCAGCTTTTGCCGTACATTGTCCCCGATGAACTGCTGGGCATGGCCCACCACCTCATTTTCACTGTTGATGGAGTTGGCTGTCCGTAGCGGCGTTCCAATCGCGCCCTCCGCCTCCCGCAGCACCGTCAGCAGCACCTGGCTCAGCAAGCTAATAAGCATATCGCCGGTGTACCGGTCCTCCCGTTCCCGCTCCCGAAGCATTTGCTGCAATAACTGCACCGCTTTTTGGGGTGTGCGGAATTTCCGGTCCAGCAGCCGGTTCAAACTGTCGCCCTCCAGGTCAAAGGTAATGGTAATATAGCAAGGGGCACAGTCCCGGTCGGCATACTGCATATGCCACTGGTTGGGGCCATAGATGGCCATGTCTCCTTGGCCCAGCACCAGGTCCATGCCGCCAGCCACGCTGTGAATAAAGCCCTTGTCCACATAAGTCAGCTCCAGCATGGAGTGGGACTCCCCCCGGAAGAAAAAGCCCCGCTCTTTCTCATGATAGAAGAAGGTATACACCCGCTCCACCTGCAAATGCCTAGACAGCGCCAAATCCCGCAGGGGTATGGTTAGCGGTGCCGCCGTCGGCCAAGCATCCTGATGGGCAATCATGCGCACACAACACCGCAGCTGATAGGGCGCAATGGCAAACTGGACGCCGGGATTGATTTCTACCGGTTTATCCAAATAGTAGTACACAAACTCCTCATCCTTCGCCGCTACCGCCAGGATGGTCATACCGGACTGAAAATCCAGATAGACCGGCTGGGTACAGGTGAACTGGCGAATATCATAGATGGTGGCAGCAACCTCCTGCTCAACCCAGTCATCCCCCTTGGGTAAGCCGGATGCCCCCCGCCGCTCCAGCAAAACCTTGCCGTAGGGGGCAAAGGACAGAACATTCAGATTTTGTACCATATGGCTTCTCCTTTCCGATCAGGGTGGAGATTATTTTTCATAGGTAAACTCCCAGTCGTAAACGCTTACTGTATCTCCGTCCCGGATACCCATTTCCTCCAGCCGCCGGAATAAACCGCAGCGGTGCAGCTGCCGATCAAAGTAGTTCCGGGACTCAAAGTCGGCAAAGTTGATATCTGCCAACAGCCGCTCCAGCCATTGGCCGGACACCACCCAGGTATCCCCATAACGGTCAATCTCCAGCTCCGCCGGATCTCCCGCCTGGACCAAGGGCTTGATATACTCAGGCTGGTACACCGTAATGGGCGGCAAGGTTTCCAGCTGCTGGGCCACCACCTGCATCAAATGGCGGGTACCCATGGTGGTGGCTGCGGATATCTCATACAAGGGACAGCCCAAGGCTGCCACATGGGCACGCAGCCGCTGGAGATTGTCCGATTCCGGGGCCAATAGGTCGCACTTGTTGGCCGCTACAATCATGGGCCGGCCGGACAGATCGACAGAGTAGGCCTTCAGCTCCTGACAGATTTTATCAAAATCCTCCACCGGATCCCGCCCTTCACTGCCGGACACGTCCACCACATGCACCAGCAAGCGGCACCGGTCGATGTGCCGGAGAAAGTCATGGCCCAAGCCGGCCCCTTCCGCAGCGCCTTCAATAATGCCAGGAATATCTGCCATGACAAAGGATACGCCCTCGTCCACATAGATAACGCCCAGATTTGGAAACAGCGTGGTAAAGTGGTAATTGGCGATTTTTGGCCGGGCATTGGAGGTAACGGACAACAGCGTGGATTTTCCCACATTCGGGAAGCCAACCAAACCCACGTCTGCCAACAGCTTCAGCTCCAGGATCACCTCCCGGCTCTCCCCAGGCAGGCCCGCCTTGGCAAACCGGGGCAGCTGCCGGGTGGGCGTGGCAAAGTGCTTATTGCCCCAGCCGCCCCGGCCGCCCTTTGCCAAAACAAAGGGCTCATCGCCGCTCATGTCCACAATAATCTGCTGGGTCTCCGCATCCCGGACCACCGTGCCTCGGGGAACCTGAATCACCAAATTCTCCCCCCGCTTGCCGGTGCGTAGGCCCCCCTGGCCATCTCCCCCAGAGGCTGCCACGTATTTCCGGCGGTAGCGGAAATCCATCAGCGTAGTCATGTGGTCATTGACCTGGAGGATAACACTTCCACCATGACCACCGTCTCCGCCATCCGGACCGCCAGCTGCCACGTATTTTTCCCGGTGGAAGGCCACCGCGCCATTGCCGCCCTTTCCGGCGGAAACGAGAATTTTCACCTTATCCACAAACATGAACAAAACCTCCCGATGCGCCGCCGGTTTTGCCCAACCAGCCTGAGGCAGGCAGACTGGGCAAAGCTGGCGGCAAATGACCTGGTGGGTAATACGCGCCAATTGGTAGTATGCAGAAAAACGTCTCTACCTATACCGCACCTTCCAGCATTTGAAAATGGGGCCTGTTGCAAAGATTCCACTTCTGCAACAGGCCCGTCAGGGGTTGCCCAAACCTTATTTGCGGCAACCCCACTGGTTATTACTGCTCTGCGTACACGCAGCACTGCTTGCGGTCCTTGCCCAGCCGCTGGAACCGGACAGTACCATTCACCAGGGCAAACAGGGTATCATCGCTGCCGATGCCCACGTTAAGGCCAGGATGGATATGGGTGCCTCTCTGCCGGACCAAAATATTGCCGGCCAAAACAAACTGGCCGTCGGCCCGCTTCACGCCCAGCCGCTTGGACTCGGAGTCACGGCCGTTCTTGGTGGAGCCGCCGCCTTTCTTATGGGCAAAGAACTGAATACCAATCTTCAGCATAAATTTACACCTCCAAAACTTCCAGATAGTCGGGGTATTCATCCCGCAGGCCGGCCAAATAGGTCATCAAGCCAGCCAAAGCGGCCTGAACGATCTGCTCATCGTCGCACACTGCAGGAAGGGTCAGGGTAACACAGGCATTATCTGCATCCACCCGGACTTTTGCCCGAGCGCCACACACGTCATTGACGGTGCACTCGGTGAGATTCACCGCTGCGGAAATGGCCGCGCACAGGATATCTGCGCCTGCCTCTCCGTAACCGGTATGCCCTGCACAGCGGAATCCGGTGATTCTGCTGTCCTGGGTAAAAAATTCCACGGTGGTCATGAGCACTTACCGGGCGATCTTGGTGATTTCCACCTTAGTATACGGCTGACGGTGGCCCCGCATGGACTTAGAGTCCTTCTTGGGGCGGTACTTGAACACCACGATCTTCTTGCCACGGCCGTTTTTGAGCACCTTACCCTCCACGGTAACGCCGCTAACCATGGGCGTGCCAAACTGGGAATTTCCGCCATCCACCACAGCCAAAACCTGATCAAAGGTCACGGTGGACTCGGCTTCAGCGCCCAGCTTCTCCACGTAAATCACATCGCCCTCGGCCACGGTGTACTGCTTGCCGCCGGTAACGATCACTGCCTTCATAAACTACTGCACCTACTTTCCATTGTAGTCTCGCTCTGGGGGCGCGGACAGAACCGGCTTTCAGCCCCTTTAATGCGGCCCGTCCATTTTATCATCCGGATTTGTCATTGTCAAGTCCGTTTTCCGGGAAAAATGCCCGATCAGCCTCAAAACAACCGCCCGCCGGAGCAATTCCCCGCTCAACGCGCCCCATTTGGCCACCGGCAACCGGGCATGGCTCTCCCATGGCCAACCTGCTCAGGCCAGCAGAGCCATTAGCTCAGCCTGGGACATGGACCCCGGTTCCCCATCCTGAGCCAGGATATCCATCAGCTGGGCCTTCCGCTCCTGCAATTCCAAGATTCGCTCCTCCACCGTATCCTTGGCAATCAAGCGGTAAACCTGAACGCAGGCCCGCTGGCCCATGCGGTGGGCCCGGCCGGTGGCCTGCTCCTGAGCCGCCTGGTTCCACCAGGGATCGTAGTGGATCACCACCTCGGCAGCGGTGAGATTCAGGCCGGTGCCGCCGGCCTTCAGGGAGATGAGGAACACCTGGGCCTGACCGGCGTTAAACCGCTTCACCAGATCCGCCCGGACGGCTTTGGGGGTAGAGCCCTCCAGGGTGAAGCAGGTGAGTCCCACCGCCTCCAGCCGGGTGCGCAGGCGGCTGAGCATGGAGGTAAATTGGGAAAACACCAAAATCCGCCGGCCATTTTCCGCCATACCGGTGCACAGCTCCACACAAGCCTCCAGTTTGGACGCCTGGCCCTGGTAATTTTCAAAGCATAGATCCGGATCACAGCAAATCTGCCGCAGCCGGGTCAGCGCCGCCAACATGGCCAGCTTCTCCCCTTGTGCAAACACCCCCTGGGCCGCTGCCACAGCGGCTTGGTACAGCTTTCGCTCCCCGTCCGACAGGGCAATTCGCCGGACATGTTCCATTTTCGGCGGCAGTTCCTTTAATACGTCCTGTTTCAGCCGCCGCAGCAGAAAGGGGCGCACCAACTTGGCCAGCTGCTCCCTGGCTTGGCCGTCTTCACTCTGGATAATGGGCCGCTCCAGCTTCTCCACAAACCGGTTGTGGCTATACAGGTATCCGGGCATTAGAAAGTCAAATAAATTCCACAACTCGCTTAGGCGGTTTTCCACCGGAGTCCCGGTGAGGACAAACCGCTGGCGGCAGGCGATGGACTTTACTGCCGCAGAAGCCTTAGACGCCTGATTTTTCACAAACTGCCCCTCATCCAGAGTGCAGCAGTAAAATTCCCGCTGGCGGTACCAGTCCAAATCCCGTTTTAACAAGTCGTAGGAAGTCACCCACACATCGCTGTCCTGGTCCTCTTCCATCGCCTTTGCCCGCTCCCGGGCATTGCCCAGCAAAAGCAGCACCCGGTGTTCAGGAGCAAAACGGGCAAATTCATCGCCCCAGTTCAGCACCAAGGAGGCCGGGCACACGATGAGACTAGGCAGCCCCGTTGCGCTTCTGGGCACGGTTGCCAGGAAAGCGATCATTTGCAGCGTCTTGCCTAAACCCATTTCGTCCGCCAGAATGCCGCCGAAGCCGCAGCTCTCCAACGTCTTGAGCCACCGGAAGCCGGTGCGCTGATAGGGCCGTAGCACACCGGCCAGGGTTGCCGGGGGCATGTAGTCGCTCTCCTCCACGGTTTTGAAGCTGCGCACCATGGCCCGGAACCGGCTGTCCCGGTTCACCTGCAGTCCATCGCCCTGGCGCAGCACCCCATCCAGGTACAGCGCCCGGAAAGCAGGCAGGTCAACCTCCCCCTTGGCCAGATCCTGGGGGGAGAGTTGGAGCATATGCACCGCCTCCGCCAGGGCCTCGCAGCCGGAGCCGTCCAAGGCCAAAAACCGGCCGTCAGCCAGCTTATGGTACCGCCGGCGGTGTAACATACTCCGGTACAAGCCCTCAAGCTCCTCCGGCGGAAATTCCCCCGTGTCCATGGTGAGCCTCAGCATTCCGCCGGACACAGACAGGCCCACCGAAGGCGGTGCCGGGCGAAGTTGCCGGGACTGAAGCCGGTCGGAGACATACACCTCTCCCAGCTTCTGGAACTGCCCCAGGGTCTCCGAGAGAAACGTATACACCGCATCGTCTCCGGATAGGGCAAAGCGGTTATCCGTCCAGGCAAAGTGAGCCAGCAGCTGCCGCCGGGCAGCCCGCTCCGCCGGCAGATCCCGCTTCACCTCCCCGGAGGCGGTTGGCGTCTGATCCCAGGGAATTTCTTGGGCACCATAGCGGCAGGTCAGGCGGGCAGTGAGCTGATTTCCATCGTAATCAAAATAAAAGCAGGGCGTACAGGGATCTGGCGCATACCGGCCGGCTACATCCTCAGGGTCGCTCACCGCAACATGGCGGCGGAGAACCGGCAGAACACTGCCGCAAAGCGCCGGCAGCTCCTCTCGGGAAAAGCTGACGGCCTTACCCGGGCAATCCAGCAGCGGTCCAATGTCCTCGGCAAAACTGGGGCTGCACCGGTACAGTGTATTTCCAACCACGGCATACCGCCGCCCACCTGTGCCAAACAATTGCAGATTGCCCATACCGGACAGCTCCAGGACTGCACCCTGCCCCCCTTGACGCAGGGTCACGCTGCCGCAGGGATCGCCCTCCACCAGGGCTATCTCCTCCACAGTCTGGATATACTCCAGGCACTGGCCACGGTACAGGTCAAAAAACCGGTCGAAGGCCTGGCCGTACAGCCGTAGCCGATCCTGCATGCCGGCACCTGCATAGCCGTGGGCCATGAGCAGTTCCTGCCTGCTCTTCAGTTCCCCCATTAACAAATCAATAAGTTGCCGGGATACCTCGTCAAATTCCCCCAGTTGATGGCACAAAGTGAGGGACTTACCATAATACTGTGTTGCACCGTGCTGGAAATTGTCCAGAAACTGTTCCAAGCTTTTTACCACATATAGCCGTTCCCGCCCCACCCGGAAGGCAATCTCCGGGTAGTCCTTCATCCCCGGCCAACAGTTCAGCCGGGGCACCAGCCGGGCAAATTGCGCAGCAGTACACTCAGCCAGGTAAGTCTCCACAAGACGGCGGCCCTGTTCCGCCTCCTGCTGTCCACCGGCAGCATAGGCCAGCAGAGCCGCCGCCAAATGCTTGCACTGGCCAGCGCGGGCAAATTGCGGGCAGGTGCAGTGGCCGGAAATACGATTCCGGTATTGCCGCAGCTCCACCTGGTATAGCTTGGTACCTGACACCGTGCCGAAGGTAACGGGAACACCATGGCAGTCCACCGGAGGCCGAAGCTTTACCCGCCCCGCCAAATAGTAATCCTGGCCCCGGCGGAAATCCTCCGGGGAAAAGTTGGCCCGAATGTCTTTCGCAGTAATGTTCATGGCAGCGTCCGTCTCTTTACGGGAAATTTTCTACAGTATACCACAGGGAAGCAGGGATGTCAAAACAGCCCTGCGCCACTGGGCAAAAATAAGGCAAAATTCTGTGGGGACAGCAGATTTCTTTTCGCTACATTCCCTTTTGACCAGCAAAATGGCAGCCTAAAAATAAAATAAGCATTCTTTTTGCAGAAAAAAGCGGGGTCTATCTTGACAAGAAAAACAACCACATTGTATACTATTTTTAGCATGTGATGCACGCTATTATACACACCCAAACAACAAACTCCCCTGCCGGTTTTGGGCAGGGGAAGCCAAAGGAGGTAAATGCTGTGGCAATACGATTATCCGCCAATGAACAAATGATCATGGAACTAATTTGGCGTTCAGATCACCCCCTATCCCGGCAGGAAATTCTTGCGGCAACCAAAGAGCGGAACTGGAGCACTGCCTCATTCCACCTGGTGATCAACAATATGCTGTCAAAAGGCGTCCTGCGAATCACCGACCAGGAAATTCGCTATGGCCGCACCTATTCTTCCAACATGACCAGAGGGGAATATGTGGCCCAATATGCAGACGCCATTGGCTTGGGCGAAACCATGGCGCAGCGAACGCTGGACGTAGCCAGCGCGTTAATCAATCGCGCAGGGATGGATGAGGCTACGCTGGCCGAAATTGAGCGCATGGCAGCTCAGCGCAGAGAAACCTTGGCCACCGGAACAGCGGAGGGTTAAGCCGCCAGAGCCTTTCCAATTTACATAGCAAACGATGCAAGGTTAGCGGCGCCTTTCCCCACCAGCACAAATCTGGCCGGAAATCGGAAACCGATTTCCGGCCAAAACCATATGCGCCAAATTATTCCAGTTCAAATGCGCCGGTATACAGCTGGTAGTACGTTCCTTTCTTGGCAATCAGGTCCTGATGGGTACCCCGCTCGATAATCCGGCCGTGATCCAGCACCATAATACAGTCGGCGTTGCGCACAGTGGACAGCCGGTGGGCGATGACAAAGGTAGTGCGCCCTTCCATCAGCGCATCCATGCCCCGCTGCACCAGGGCCTCGGTGCGGGTATCAATCGAAGACGTTGCCTCGTCCAGAATCATCACCGGGGGATCCGCCACCGCCGCCCGGGCGATGGACAGCAACTGCCGCTGGCCCTGGCTGAGGCTTGCGCCGTTACCGGTGAGCATGGTGTCGTACCCCTGAGGCAGGCGGACAATAAACTCATGGGCATTGGCCAACTTGGCTGCCTGGATGCACTGCTCGTCGGTGGCCTCCAAATTCCCGTAGCGGATATTGTCCATTACCGTGCCGGTAAACAAGTTGGTATCCTGGAGCACCATGCCTAAGGAGCGGCGAAGATCCGGCTTTTTGATTTTATTGATATTAATATTATCATAGCGGATCTTGCCATCAGCAATGTCGTAGAACCGGTTAATTAGGTTAGTGATCGTCGTTTTCCCTGCGCCCGTGGCGCCAACAAAGGCCACCTTTTGGCCAGGTTTCGCATAAAGTGTCACATCGTGAAGCACCGGTTTCCCCGGCTCGTAGGCAAAGTCCACATTGAACATGGTGATGTCGCCCTGGAGCTCCGTGTAGGTCACGGTACCCTCGGCCTTATGGGGGTGTTTCCAGGCCCACAGGCCGGTGTGCTCCGGGCACTCTGCCAGGCTGCCGTCAGCCTGCCGCTTGGCATTCACCAGGGTGACGTAGCCATGGTCCTCCTCCGGCGGCTCATCCATCAGGTCAAAAATCCGCTCGGCGCCGGCAATGGCCATGACAATGGCGTTGACCTGGTTGGACACCTGGCTGATGGGCTGGTTCAGGCTCCGGGTGAGCAGCAAAAAGCTCATCAATGCGCCAACGCCCAAGCTGCCGCCCTGGGTAATCAGCCATGCCCCGACTACGGCCACCAACGCGTACTGCACATAGCCCAGGTTATTATTCACCGGCCCCATCATGCCGGAGTACATATTGGCCCGGTAGGCATTGCGGAACAGTGTCTCATTCAGCTTGTCGAAGCCGGCATTGGCCGCTTCCTCATGGCAGAAAACTTTAATTACCTTCTGCCCGTTGATCATTTCCTCAATATAACCGTTGACCTCACCCAAGGCATCCTGTTGGCCCACAAAGAACCGGCCGGAAATACCAGTGAGCTTCTTGGTGGCCACGAGAATTGCCAGCAGCGCCACCACCGCCACCGCCGTCAAAGTCAGGCTGCTGACCAGCATGGTCACAAACACGGTAACAATGGTCACCACCGAGGCAATGCACTGGGGGATAGCCTGGGAAATCATCTGCCGCAACGTGTCGATATCGTTGGTGTAGCGGCTCATGATATCGCCGTGGGTATGGGTGTCAAAGTAGCGGATGGGCAGCTGCTGCATGTTGGAAAACAGCTTATCCCGGATGTCCCGCTGCACACCCTGGGCCACTTTAACCATTAAGTAATTGTAAAAGAAGGCAGACACAATGCCCGCCGCAAAAATGGCGGCCATCCCGCACAGGAACCGGAACAGGGGGCCAAAGTCCGCCTCCTCCATGTCCAGCAGCGGGCGGATATAGTCATCCACCACGTATTCCAACGATTTGCTCCCGGCCACGGTGGCCACGGAAGAGACCAGGATGCAGATCAGCACCAGCACCAAGGTCCACCGGTAGGGGGAGAGGTAACTCAGCAGGCGGGTCATGGTTTTTCCTGGATCCTGAGCGCCTCTGCCGTTATTGCGCAAGGGTAGTCTGGGCATCTTCCCCGCCTCCTTTCTTCTGGGATTGGTACACTTCCCGATAGATTTCGGAACTTTCCAGCAGGGATTGGTGATTGCCCTGGGCCACGATCCGGCCGGCATCCAGCACCAAAATCAGATCCGCATGCTCCACCGAGGATACCCGCTGGGCAATGATGATCTTGGTGGTATCCGGGATCTCCTCCCGGAAGGCCTGCCGGATTTTGGCATCGGTGGCAGTATCCACGGCAGAGGTGGAATCGTCCAGAATAAGAATCTTAGGCTTTTTCAGCAGAGCGCGGGCAATGCACAGCCGCTGCTTCTGACCGCCGGAGACGTTGGTGCCCCCCTGCTCAATGTGGGTGTTGTACCCGTCGGGAAAGCGCTGGATAAATTCGTCGGCACAGGCCAGACGGCAGACGTGCATCAGCTCCTCGTCGGTGGCGTCCGGATTGCCCCAGCGCAAGTTTTCGGCGATGGTGCCGGAGAACAACACATTCTTTTGCAGTACCATGGCCACCTGGTCCCGCAAAGTCTTCAGGTCATACCGGCGCACGTCCACGCCGCCAACCTTTACCACCCCCTGGGTGGCATCGTACAGGCGGGGAATGAGCTGCACCAAGGTGGACTTGGACGAACCGGTGCCGCCTAAGATGCCCACCGTCATGCCAGAGTCGATGTGCAGATCCACCCGCTCCAAGGCGTCCCGTTTGGCTTTCTGGCTGTAGCGGAAGCTGACGCCTTCAAAGTCAACCGAGCCGTCCGCCACGGTGGTCACCGGGTCGGCGGGAGAGTCCAGGTCCGGCGTCTCGGTGAGGATTTCCACCGCCCGGCGGCCGCCAGCCCGAGACATGGTAATCATGACAAAGACCATGGACATCATCATGAGAGAACCCAGTACCTGTTGGGTATAAGTAAACATACTGGACAGCTGGCCGGTGGTAAGTCCCAGCGCGGCATTGTCCCCAGAAGCCAACACCAGCTGAGCGCCGAACCAAGAGATCAGGAGCATACAGGTATAGGCAGCAGTTTGCATCATGGGATTGTTGAAGGCCAGGATATGTTCAGCCTTGACAAAATCCTTGAAAATAGAGGCGGAAACGGAGGTAAACTTCTCCTTTTCCCGCTCCTCCCGGACGAAGGACTTCACCACCCGGATACCGTGGAGATTCTCCTGCACCACATTATTCAGCTGGTCATAGGTCTTGAACACCCGGTCAAAGATTTTCCGCACCAGGCCGATCACAAAAAACAGGCCGAAGGCCAGCAGCGGCATGACCACGCAGTAAATCAGGCACAGCCTGGGGCTAATGCGCACCGCCATAATCAGGGCCAGCACCAGCATCACGCAGCAGCGGATGGTCATGCGGATCATCACCTGGAAGGCCATCTGCAAGTTGGACACATCCGTGGTGAGCCGGGTCACAATGGATGAGGGGGAAAACTTGTCAATGTTGGCAAAGGAATAGGTCTGCACCTTGTGGAACATGTCCTGGCGCAAATTCTTGGCAAAGCCTGCCGCCGCCTTGGTGGCAAAAGAAGCCGACAACAAGCCGAAGCCTAGGGAGGCCAGCGCGCACAGCAGAAGCAAGCCGCCCTGACGCAGGACAAAGGGCATATCCAGGTTTTTTACACCGGAGTCCATGAAGCCGGCCATCAGCGTAGGGATCAGCACTTCCATAGCTACTTCGCCGATCATCATAAACGGCGCCAGGATAGCATAATACTTATACTCCCGTATACTACGGGCAAGGGTTTTAATCATCAATCACAGATTCCTCCTTACATCTTCCGCCGGACGGAGCGCTGCCCCGCCCAGATAAACAAACGTTGCGTGCTACATAATACCACAAAACCGGCAAGAAAGCAAGGGGGCCGGAAACCCGGCTCCCAGCAAAATAACTTATGGGATTTTCCCCCGGCTTCGCCTACTTTTTCCGGCGGGATAGCGGGCCGGAAGAACCGCGCTAGGATTCCATCACGCTTTTCCGCATCGCGCTGATGGCGCTTTTTTCCAGGCGGGAAACCTGGGCCTGAGAAATACCCACCTGATTGGCCACCTCCATCTGGGTTTTCCCGTCGTAGAACCGAAGGATGAGAATTTGCTTTTCCCGGTCGGACAGGGTTTGAAACGCATCTTTCAGATCCATGTGCTCAATCCACCGTTCATCGGTGTTTTTGGTGTCTCGAACCTGATCCATGACGGTAAGCGGGTCGCCCCCATCGGTATACACCGGATCGTACAGGGAGACCGGGGCGGCAATGGCATCCATGGCCTCGGATACTTCTTCCACCGGCACCTCCAGCCGCTGGGCAATTTCTTCCAGCCCCGGCTCCCGGCCGTTTTCCCCCATCATGGCCTCTTTGCACTGCAGCACCCGGTAGGCCAGATCCCGCAGGGACCTGCTCACCCGCAGCACACTGTTGTCCCGCAGGTACCGCCGCACTTCTCCGGCAATCATGGGCACGCCATAGGTAGAAAACCGCACCTCCTTGGTTTCGTCAAAATTGGCAATGGCTTTCATTAGTCCAATGCAGCCCACTTGAAACAAATCGTCCGGGTTCTCTCCCCGGCCGCAAAACCGCTGAATTACCGACAGCACCAGCCGCAGGTTTCCCTCCACCAGCTGCTGGCGGGCAGATTCATCGCCGGCCTTGGCCAGGCGCATGAGCCGTACCATCTCATCGTTTTTCAGCGTTTTTAGCTTTGCTGTATTTACGCCGCTGATTTCCACTTTGCCTTGCATGGTTTCCCTCCGGCTGTTTCTGTTTATTGGTAGTATTTCCCTGGGGTTTGGTTTGATACCGGCCTTGTCAAGGGGGAGATTCTCATTTTGTAGAAACTTACAAAATTTTTTCTGCCCACCGGTTTTTGCCCAGATTTCTCCCGGCTCTCCAGAACCAAATTCGGAGAATTTCCAATTTTT
>DVHJ01000079.1 GCA_018712145.1 Candidatus Faecousia faecigallinarum
GTTGCAAGAACGTTGTTCACAATGACATGCTGAAGACGGGCACGCGTCTGCGGATGCACGGACGTGGGGCGCGATGGCACCTCCCCCACTGTCATTGCGAGGAGCGGAGCGACGGGGCAATCCGCTCTCCTGCGGTAGGACAAAACGAAAAGCAATCCTTTGGGCGAATACGGAAAGCGTAACGAATTTGCCTAAACAGCAGCCAACTTGCCCCGTTTCCCTGCGGAGACGCGGATTGCCGCACCAGTGTGCGCACTGGTTCGCAATGACATGCAGAAATTTGCCAGGTGTCTGCGGTTGCAAGAACGTTGTTCGCAATGACATGCAGAAACTTGCCAGGTGTCTGCGGTTGCAAGAACGTGGGGCGCGATGGCACCTCCCCCACTGTCATTGCGAGGAGCGGAGCGACGGGGCAATCCGTTCTCCTTGCGGTAGCACAAAACCGAAAAGCAATCCTTTGGGCGAATACGAGAAGCACTACGAAGTTGCCCTAAGTACTACCACCTTGCCAGGTTTCTCTGCGGGGACGCGGATTGCCACACCAGTGTGCGCACTGGTTCGCAATGACATGCAGAAATTTGCCAGGTGTCTGCGGTTGCAAGAACGTTGTTCGCAATGACATGCAGAAATTTGCCAGGTGTCTGCGGTTGCAAGAACGTTGTTCACAATGACATGCAGAAACTTGCCAGGTGTCTGCGGTTGCAAGAACGTTGTTCACAATGACATGCAAAAGACGGGGGCGCGTCAGCGGGTGCAAGGAGGTGGGGCGCGAGGAATTTTATACCGCCCACACCCTTTTTCCCTTTGCCGGTTTTCAAAAGCAGCTCGCCACCAGGCAGCGTTAGTATCTTCTATTTCCCCCATGGAGGCCGCTCAACTGGAAGCTTCCGACTGCTGCCCTTCTTTTTTCCCAAATCTGTAACCCATCATTGACAAACCTACCTAATTTTGGGGCGAGGAAAAATATTTACCGGCACCCAAGGAAAAAACGCCGGCTGTGGTAGCCGGCGCAGAAGTCCGCGGGATGGGCGTCAGTTCATGAGGAAAAATAGGGCGATGGTCAGCAGAGCGCTGGGGGCATTGTCCGAGCCGTCGCTGAGCAGCAGAAGGAGAATGAGGATCATCAATAGGTCTCCGGTGTCCATGTTTGCCGGCAGCAGCCCGGAGAGGAAGTTTGCGGCGCTGCCGCATCCGGCCGGCTGCTCCGGGCAGGGTGCCGGGGCGGGCGGTGGCGGCCGTTGTCCTTCCGGCTGTGCCGGCCTCCGGTTTTCGGGAAGCCGGTCCCGTTGGAAGGTTCCGTCTTGCTTTGGCGTGTAGCGGTTATACATGGGCGTCACCTGCCTGAAAAAATTGTGGGCCGAGGGACTGTAGGGCGTTTCCGGCTAGCCGGGAGATCCGGGCAATTTGGATCGCCCGATCCAACTTTTCTGCCCGGTCCCGGCTGACAAAGGGTTTTAGTGCCTGAAATAAGGCGATTTGCCGCTCATCTCCCCCGCCTTGCTGGGATAATTTCAGCAGGCTTTGCATGAGCTGCATGGGGTCCGGTCCGGGAGACGGCTGACTTTGTTGGGGAGGCGCCGGGCGGTTTTGGGGCGGCGGCTGGGGGGACGGCGAACCCGGATTTTGACCGCCTTGCAGCCCCAGATTCTTTGCCAGAGACATCATCTGCTCCATGGCCTGGGGATTGGCCATGACTTGGTTCAGCATTTCCTGAAAATCTGCCAACCCTATCGCCCCCCGTTCAGCCGGTCCAACAACTCCGCTGCTTTTGGGTCTGCCAGCAGGGGCGCCAGCAGGGCCATGGCTTTTGCCCCATCCCCAGACTGAACTGCGGCAAAGGCCGCCTGCATGGATTTGCCCCCGTCTTGCTGCATTAGCTGCAGCAGCTGCTGTCCTTCCTGAGTGGACAACAGCTTCGCCGCTTCTTCCATAGAAAATCCGGAATTTTGCTGCATGGTCATTGCCTCCTGTTCAAATGCCTGCTATACTATTTACGGCAGGATACCTGATTTCCTGGTACACTACTGGTACACTATATGCAGCGCATAGGAGGTTGGTGAACATGAAGTTTCTGGTTTTTTCCGATTCCCATGGCAACGTGGAAACCATGCGGCAGGCGGTAGCCTGGGAGCAGCCCCAGGGGATCATCCATCTGGGCGACTGCTGGCCGGATGGGCAGGCCCTGAGCCGCAGCCTTCCTGGACTTCCCGTGTATCAGGTGGCCGGGAATTGCGACCGGTACTGTACCAGCCCCGGCATGGTGCAAATTCTGCGGCTGGAACTGGGGGGCGTTGTATGTTACCTGTGCCACGGCCATCAGTTTCGGGTGAAGATGGGTCTGCTCCGGTTGAAGCTGGCCGCCCAGGAGGCGAATGCCAGGGTGGCGCTGTTTGGACATACCCACCGCAGCTTCTGCCAGGAGACGGATGGGCTATTGCTGCTTAACCCGGGCGCCTGTGGCAGCGAGTACGGCACTTATGGCGTGCTGGAATGGAAGCAGGGCGCTGTCACTGGAGAAATCCGGCCCCTGAGCCGGGAAAACGAGGAGGACATTCCATGATTTTGACGGTAGACATTGGCAATTCCAATATTGTACTGGGCTGCGTGGAGGAGGGGCACATTCTTTTCCAAGCCCGGATTGTGACGGATCAAATTAAGACGTCAGATCAATATTGCGCTGAGTTAAAAACCATGCTGGATCTGTACGGCGCAAAGATTCAGGACATTGAGGGCAGTATTGTGGCCTCGGTTGTGCCGCCGGTGCTGAACGCATTCCGCACGGCCATCCGCAAACTGACGGGGAAAAACTGCCTGGTGGTTGGTCCCGGAATCAAAACCGGGCTGAATATTCTCATTGATAACCCGGCCAACATGGGCGCCGACCTGGTGGCCGGGGATGTGGCGGCTCTTCATGAATACCGCCCGCCGTTGATTGTGGTGGACATGGGCACGGCTACCACCATTTCCGTGCTGGACAAAACCGGGGCCCACCTGGGGGGCTGCGTATGCCCGGGGCTGAAAATATCCATGGAGGCGCTGACCAACCGGACGGCCCTGCTGCCGGGCATCAGCTTGGACAAGCCGAAACGGGTCATTGGCCGCAATACCATCGACGCCATGCGCAGCGGGATTATGTTGGGCACAGCCTGTATGCTGGATGGGCTGATCGCCCGCATTGAGGAGGAACTGGGGGAGAAGGCCACGGTTCTGCTGACCGGCGGGATCGGGAAGTTTGTGCGGCCCCTGTGCAAAACCGAAATCATTTACGACGGCGATCTGGTGATTAAGGGCTTGTGGCACTTGTACCGGGAAAACCGGAAGCTGGTAGAGTAGGAGGGGAATGCCGTGCCCAACAACGATCCCGTGTTTGCTCCGGATGGGCTGCTGTGCCGGTTGGCAGAAGCTTATGGAACACCGCTGCAAGTCTATGACCGGGCAACGCTGGAGCAGCAAACAGGCAAGATTTTCCAGGCCTTTGCTTGGAACAGCGGGTTCCGGCAGTACTTTCCGATTTGGTTGTGCAGCAATCCCCAGGTGCTGTCGGTGATCTTGTCGGCAGGCTGCGGATTGCTGTGCTCCAGCGCAGCCCAGTTTCGCCTGGCTGCTTTGGCAGGTGCGGCAGGGGATCAGCTGCTGTTTTTCTCTACTGCGCCACAGCCGGCGGACTGGCAAGCTGCCCTGGGCGCCGGAGCGGTGATCGTGTTGGATAGTCCGGAACAGCTGGCTCAAGTTCCGGTTCAGGCATATGGCAGCCGGGTGCTTGGCCTAGGCGTCCGCCCGAACAAAGGGTATACCATGCCGGGCATACGCCAAACAGCGATGCTGTATAAATTCGGGATGACGCCGGATGCTGTGGTGTCCACAGCGGCGCAGGCGGCCCGGCGGGGGTTTACCCACTTTGGCTTGTATATGCAGGTCAACGCCAATGGGGCTACGCCAGGTTATTTTCCCGGGGCGGCCCGGTTCTTGGCCAAGCTGGCGGCAGAGGTTTACAGAAGGACCCGCCGGCCCCTGGCCTGGTGCAATTTGTCCGGCGGGCTGAATGAGCGGATTGACTTGGCCGCGGAGGCAAGTGGGGTGCGCCGGACGCTGCGGGAAAGCGGCTTTCCGGAGATGGGCATCCATACGGCGCTGGGGCGCTTTTTGATCGCGCCTGCGGGGATCACCTTGGCCCGGGTGCTGGGCATCAAAACCCAGGAAAGAAATTTGGCAGTGCTGGATGTTTCGATGGCGCACCTGCCCAGGCTGATGCTCCCCGGCGCACGGTATTCTGCCACGGTGTTGGGAAAACATGGGCAAACCGATTGGGAAAATTATCTGCTGTCCGGGCCGCTGATGGATAAATTGGATACGTTCAGCGGCAGATATATTCTGCCCCGGATGCGTACCGGCGACATTTTGGCGCTCCACGATACAGGCGCTTGCTGCCGCGCCATGGCTTCCAATTACGGCGGGATATGCCGCTGCCCGGAAGTGCTGCTGGATTGGGACGGGCCAAGATTGATCTGTTCAGGGGAAACCCAGGCGCAGTGGCTCTCGGGGTTTCCGCCGGAAGGGAAATAAAGCGAAGGACAACGGGCCTGTTGCAAAACACAAATTTGCAACAGGCCCGTCCGGCGAGAATTCAGCGGTAAAACAACTGGGGAAAATCCCGGACCGCCGGTAAACGGCTTAGCGGCGGTCGGTGAGGGGAACAACCGGGGCGACGGCATCGCTGCGCAGGGCGCAAACCAGGTACCATTGGCTGTTATTTTGCCGGATTTCCGGAGAAAACCAAGGGGTTAGCATGCTGGCCAACGCTTCTGCCGTAGGCAGCGTACAGCCAAGCTCCGGTTGATCGGGCCGGCGCAGGGTCTGCCCAATGGTTAGGCGGCCGCCGGGTTTGACAAAGCCGGCCAGCCGGCGCATCAGCCTGGCATGATCGGTGAAGTAAGGTAGCGCATCCAGCGCCATGCACCGGTCAAACGGATGGTCAAACCGGCAGGCAAGAATGTCTGCCCGGATTAAGTGTACATTGGGCTGGGAAAATTTCTTCTCCGCCTGGGCAATCATACCCCCGGAGATATCCACGCCGGTGATGCTGCCCACCCCCCGGTTAAGGTAATCGGTAAACAACGCCCCGGTGCCGCAGGCTACGTCCAAAACGGACACCCCGGGGCGGATATCCGCTGCGTCCAAAATCTCCTGAATCACATCCCGATCATAGGCGCTGTCCCAATCCTTGGCCAGACCGTCAAAATGTGCGGTTACTGCTTTTTTATCCCACATGATAATCACCTCGTTTTTGCTGGCACTCCAGTCCGGCCCTGGGCCAAACCGGAGGAATCACTATATTATAGATAGGCTGTGGGAAAAATTCAAGAGATTTTTTGTGCACAATGCGTAATATTTTTGTAATATTTTTGGGGTACCGGCAGGCAGAAGTTAACATCGGGGAAAATGCGGCGTTTTTTGTTGAATTTCTGCCGGGCGGATGGTATAATCCTCCCATGGATAAACAAATTCGGTTTTATGTCAGCCGGAAAAATGTGCTGACCTGGCTGATGGCGTTTTGCATGTTGGCCTCCGCAGTGATCCGAATTGTACTTGCCTGCGTGAGAGGAGCAGGCGGTAAGGATTTTCTCTGGGGACAGGTGGTCCTCCCTGCGGTTGCTTGTGTGCTCTATGGGCTCATCTGCCTGATGAACGGCGAAGAGCGGTATTATAAGACGGCGATCCCGGTGTTTATGATGGCGCTGTATCTGTGCTTTTACACCAGGACGGCCATGCTCCAGTTTAACGGATGGCTGTTCTTCCTGTACTGCTTTTTGTATTTCACGCTGGCGACCATTTACGCCCTCACGGTGGACGGCAAGATCCGGCATTTCTGGGTACTGCTGTTTGTGTACATGGTGCCGCTGGCTGCCCGGACGGCGGATAACTGGAGCCGTTTGCGGCCGCAGTTTGTGTTGGAATCCATCTGGCGCCTGGCGCCGGACAGCCTGTTTCTTCTGGGCCTGATTCTGGGGGTGTTTGCCACCTGGATACAGAACGACGGGCGGTATCACGCCACCTGGGGCGACCGGCCGGATGGCCGCCGCCTGCGTACCCTGTACCCCATGGCCCAAATTTCTCCGTATATTATGGTGACCCGGAACAGCGCCGACAACAGCTTTGCCGACTCGGTGGAGATCAGCAACGCCGAGCGGTATATCCGCCAGAAGCGCCGGGATGGGCTGACCAATTTCGGCATTACCCATGTGATTTTGGCGGCTTACGTCCGCACGGTGGCCAAGTACCCTGGGCTGAACCGCTTCCTGGCGGGGCAGAAGGTATATTCCCGGGGAGACGATATTCAGATTTGCATGACCATCAAAAAGGAGATGAATGCCGACTCTCCCGATTCGGTGATCAAGCTTCATGCCAAACCCACGGACACGGCGGCGGATGTGTACCGCCGGCTGGATCAGCTGGTGGAGGAAGTGAAAAACGCCCCCCTGAACAGCGATTTTGACAATACGGCCCGGGCGCTGACCCTGGTGCCCGGGGTACTGCTGAAGTTTACCGTATGGCTCCTGCGCACCTTGGACTATTTTGGCTTGCTGCCCAAGTTTTTGTTGGAGGTCAGCCCGTTCCACGGCTCCATGTTCATTACCTCCATGGGGTCCCTGGGCATTCCCCCCATTTACCACCACCTGTACGACTTTGGCAATCTGCCGGTGTTCTGCTCCTTTGGCTGCAAGCGCCGGGCCACTGAGGTGACCCCGGCGGGGGAAGTGGTGCAGCGGAAGTATGTGGACTTGAATTTTGTCTTGGATGAGCGGATTGTGGACGGCTTTTATTACGCCGCCGTGTTCAAGTACATGAAGCGGATTATGCAGCACCCGGAGGTGCTGGATCAGCCGCCGGAGGCGGTGAATCCGGATATCGACTAAAGGGTAGCCCATCTGGTGAACGGCGCATATTTATCCACCGGCAGGCGCAGTTTTGCACCTGCCGGTATTTAATCGCCAATTGCCAAGGGAGAGAATCTCCGGTATAATGGGGAAAACCCAGGCAACGCGGCCTGGAGGAAGGAAGGATAAACCATGGGGATTGACCGGTTGAACGATCATGTGTATTTGGTCACCGGGGCCAGCTCCGGCATTGGCCTGGATATCGCCCGGACGCTGGCCGCCCGGGGCGCAACGGTATACGGCGGCGCCAGAAGGCCGCCGGCGGCGGAGGGAGGCGTCCGTCCAGTCACCCTGGATGTGACCAGCCGGGATTCCGTCCAGGCGGCGGTGGACCGGATTTTGCAGGAGGCCGGGAAAATTGACGGCTTGATCAATTGTGCCGGCTCCGGCATTGCCGGCGCCCTGGAGGATTGCACCGACGAAGAGATCCTGGCCCAGCTGGAGGTCAACACGGTGGGACCGCTGCGCACCGCCAGGGCGGTGCTGCCGGAGATGCGCCGCCGGGGCAGCGGGGTGATCATCAACATCGGCTCCATCGGCGGAGACTTTGCCCTGCCATACCAGGGATTGTACTCCATGTCCAAGGCAGCCCTGCGGAAGCAGACGGAATGCCTGCGGTTGGAGCTGCGGCCCTACGGCATCCAGGCTGCCCTCATTGCCCCGGGGGATTTGCGTACCGGGTTCACGGCGGCCCGGCGGCTGTCTGCCGCCACGGCGGGCAGCGTCCACGAAGCCGCCTGCCGCCGGGCGGTGGCCCAGATGGCCAAGGATGAGGAAAACGGCAAAGATCCATCCTGCGTCACCGCCATGGTGCTGAAGCTGCTGCGCCGCCGGCGGTTGCCGGCGGTGAAGGCGGTGGGGGGAATTTACCGGGTGTTTCCGCTGCTTAACCGCCTGTTGCCCGGCGGAGTGGTGGAACTTATTCTGAGCAAAATGTATCATGTGAATGGGTAGCCGCTCCCTGGCAGCCGGTCTTCCGGGGGAAACCGTTCCCAATTTTCGCCCTCCGGGGGATAGAAAAAGCACATACGCTTCCCCGAGACCGGGTGAGGAAAGGAAAGGCGGCAGGACCAGAGCGCCGGGCTGGCCCGTTTATCCCGGCTGCCGTATTTGTGGTCCCCCAGCAGGGGATGTCCCCGGCTGGCAAACTGCACCCGAATTTGATGGCTCCGCCCGGTAAACAGCTGCACCCAGACCAGACTGCTGTCCCCATCTTCGGCCAGCACCCGGTAGGCCAGGGCGGCGGGCTTTACCCCTTTTCTGGGGCGGCTTACCACGTACACTTTGTTTTTCCGGCTGTCCTTCCACAATAGGTCTTCCCACCGGCCTTCCGGAGGACGGGGGTGTCCATGTACGGCTGCGGCGTATTGCTTGGTCAATTGCCCTGCTTGCATGGCCCGGCTCAGGGCGGCGGCAGCTTTGGCCTGCCGGGCATAGACCATGACGCCGCCCACCGCCTGATCCAGACGGTGCACGGGATAAATTTGCCCGCCCAGGGTTTCGGCCAACAGGTCCGGCAGGCCGCCGGCTTCGGCGGAAATGCCCACCGGCTTAACGCAGACGGCGATTGCTTCGTCTACATGGATTAGCTGCATGCTGTGTTCCCTCCACGATCATTTGCCTATAGTATACACGATCTGGATATAATGCACAAGAACGCCGGGGAAAATTTCTGCTTTTGTAGAAATACCGCTTTTCTTTTCCGGGTGGGTATCGTATAATAGCCCTGTGCGCCGGCTGTGGCCGGCGGCAACAACGAAACGAAAGGTTGGAGCCTGATGAACGCGTTTTTGCCTGCTGACATCCTGATTCCCCTGGTTGAAGACATGGAGAAATGGGCGGTGATTGCCTGCGACCAGTTCACCTCCGACCCGGCCTACTGGGCCAGGGTGGACAAGACCGTGGGGGAGGCCCCCTCGGCCCTGCGGCTGATCCTGCCGGAGGCGGAACTGGGCAGCCCCCAGGAGGCCCAGCGGATTGGGGAAATTCACCGCACCATGGACAGCTATCTGGACAAGGGCTTATTCAAAACCTATGCCGGCGCCTTTGTCTATGTGGAGCGGACAATGCACAACGGCTCCGTGCGCAAGGGGCTGGTGGGGATGGCGGATCTGGAATGCTATGATTACCGTCCGGACGCCACTTCCCCCATCCGGGCCACGGAAAAGACAGTGACCGAACGGATTCCGCCCCGGCAGCGGGTACGGCGGGACGCCAGCTTGGAGCTGCCCCACGTGCTGCTGCTGTGCGACGATGAGGAAGATGCGCTCATTGGGCCAATCACCGCCCTGCGGGACAGCTTGCCCAAGCTCTATGACCTGGAGCTGATGGAGGGAGGCGGCCACATTGCCGGCTATCTGGTGGACGGTCCGGCGGCGGCGGATTTCCAGGCCCGGCTGGCGGCGTATAGCCGGCGCTGCCCGGAGAAGTACCGGGATCTGCCGGGCGCGCCTATGGTGTTTGCCGTGGGAGACGGAAACCATTCCCTGGCCACCGCAAAAAGCTGCTACGAGGAGTTGAAGGCCCGGGATCCGGAATATGCCAATCATCCCGCCCGGTATGCCCTGGTTGAATTGGAAAATATTCACGATGATTCCCAGGCATTTGAACCCATTCACCGGGTGGTGACCCACACGTCGCCGGAGGCGCTGCTGTCGGCCCTGGCTGCCTGGTGCGCCCCGGAGGGCTATCCCGTCCGGTGGTTTGCCGGGGATGAGGCGGGCACCGTATACCTGGACCGGCGGCACAGCCAGCTGGCCGTTGGGGTTTTGCAGCAGTTTTTGGACCGGTATTTGCAGGATAACCCGGGAGAAATTGACTACATTCATGGGGACAGGGAGCTGGAAGCCCTGGCCCGGCAGCCGGGTGCGGTGGGCTTCCTCCTGCCGGCCATGGCCAAACGGGATCTGTTCCGGGGGGTGGTGGCCGACGGCGCCTTGCCCAGGAAGACTTTCTCCATGGGCCATGCCCGGGAAAAACGATATTATTTGGAAGGAAGAAAGATTAAGTGAGCGTTACTTTGCACGAAAGCGCCTATGCCAAACTGAACCTCACCTTGGACGTGCTGGACCGGCGGCCGGACGGCTACCACAACATCCGGTCGGTGATGCAGACCATTTCCATCCGGGACGATATCCAGCTGGAGGTGGGCACGGGCCAGCCATGGCAGCTCACCTGCGACAAAGGGGATATCCCCCAGGATGGGGGGAATCTGGCCTGGCAGGCGGCGGAAGTGTTTTACCGGGCGGTAAAGGGGGATCCCGGCGGCTTGCGCATTGCCATCACCAAGCGCATCCCGGCTCAGGCCGGTTTGGGGGGCGGGAGCGCCGACGCCGCCGCCGTGCTGCGGGCATTAAACCGGCACTATGATTACCCCTTTTCCATCTATGCCTTGGCGGAGCTGGGGGCGGAAGTGGGCAGCGACGTGCCTTTCTGTACCGTAGGGGGCACTGCACTGGTAGAGGGCCGGGGGGAACGGCTGCGGAAGCTGCCGGACCTGCCGGAAACCGTGTTTGTGGTGTGCAAGCCGGACTTTTCCGTGTCCACCCGGTTGCTGTACCAAAAGCTGGATGAAACCGCCATTGCCCGGCGGCCGGACCATACTGCCATGGAATCGGCCATTGTCCAGGGCAACCAGGGGGGCGTGGCGGAGAACCTGTGCAACGTCTTTGAACCGGTGGTGACGGCGGAGCATCTGGAGCTCAATTACCTGAAGTCCATTATGAACACCTATGGGGCCATGGGCTTTGCCATGACCGGCTCCGGCTCGGCGGTATTTGCCATGGTGCCCAATTTCGAGTATGCAGCGGTGATCTGCGCCATGCTGAAGGACAACTATCCCCAGGTATTTATTGCGAAAAGCGTATAATTTTTCCGGTCGCCGTCCATACTGAGAGTAATTTCAGGTGGACGGTGACTTTTATGAGAAAATGGTGGAAACGGCTGGCGGTGTTTGCCCTTTTGGCGGCGGCGCTGACCTACGGCGCAGGACTGCTGAAGGATCACAATCTGCTGGAGGAGAACTTGCTGCGGCTGCACGTGGTGGCCAACTCGGATACCCAGGCGGATCAATCGGTGAAGCTCCGGGTGCGGGACGCGGTGCTGAACGTATTGTCGGACGCCATGGGGGCCATGCCCACCCTGGAGGAGGCAAAGGCCTATTTGCAGACTCATCTGCCGGAAATCCGCCAAGCCGCCAATACGGCCCTGAAGCAGGCGGGCAGCTCCCTGGAGGCGGCGGTTACCCTGGTGAAGGAGGCGTTTCCCCAGCGGATTTACGACACCTTCCGCCTGCCGGCGGGGGTGTACGAGACGCTGCGCATTACCATTGGCCAGGGCGAGGGAAAAAACTGGTGGTGCGTGCTGTTTCCCACCTTGTGCGTTCCGGCGTCTTCCGCCGGGTTTGAAGCGGCGGCAGTATCCGCCGGCATGCCGGAGGACCTGTCCCACACCCTGTCCGGCCAGACCCCGGACATTCGCTTCCGGCTGCTGGACTGGCTGGGGGAGATCAAATGCTGGCTGAATGGCTAGCAAACAGAGGTGAAACCAATGCTCAAGCTGCTGCTGGGCGAAAACTGGCGGGCAAACCGGGATGCGGTATTGGCCCGAATTGCCCAGGATGTAAACAATCAACAGGGAGGCCGGCTTCTGCTGGTGCCGGAGCAGGCCTCCTTTGACTATGAGCGGCGGCTGTGCGCCGCCGCCGGACCCCAGGCCGGCCGGTATGCCGAGGTGGTGAGCTTCACCCGGCTGGCCCGGTGCGTGTTTGCCCAGACAGGCGGCGGCGCCACCCAGGCCCTGGACGGGGGCGGACGGCTGCTGGCCATGGCCGCGGCGGTGTGGCAGCTGCGGCCCCAACTGAAGGCCTACGGCGCCGTAGGGTCCAGGCCGGAGTTCCTCTCCGCTTTGGTGACGGCGGTGGACGAGTGCAAAAGCTGCTGCATCACCCCGGAGGTGCTGCGGGCCGCCGGGGAGAAAACCCAGGGGGCGCTGCGCCAGAAGGTGGAGGAGCTGGCCCTCATCCTGGAGGGTTATGCCGCCGTGTGCGCCGGCCAGGATCCCCGGGACCGGATGACCCGGCTGCTGGATAAACTGGAAGGCAGCAATTTTGCCAGGGAACATGTGATTTACATAGACGGATTTACCGATTTTACCGCCCAGGAGCTGGAAATTCTCGCCCATTTCCTGGAGAATTCCCCCAGCGTAACCGTGAGCCTGGCCTGCGCCAGCCCCGGCACGGAGGAAGCCGGGCAGGAGCTGGCAGGGGAGACGGCGGTGCGCCTTCTCCGCCTGGCCGGGGGCCAGGTGGAAACCGTGGCGGATCCCGAAGCGGATACCCCCCTGGGAAAAATGCGCCGCAGCCTGCTGTCCGGCCCGGAGCCGGAGATTGACGGCCTTGCCCAGTGGGCGGCGGCCACCCGGCTGTCCAGCCCCCGGGAGGAGTGCATTTACGCCGCCGCCCGGCTGCGGGAGCTGGCGGAGCAGGGGATTCGCTACCGGGATATGGCGGTGGTGTGCAGCGATATGTCCACCTACGGCCCTATCCTCCGCCAGGTGCTCAGGCGGTACAACATTCCCGCTTATTTTGCGGGAAATGAGGATATTTCTGCCAAATCCGCCATTTTCACCGTACTGTCCGCATTGGACGCAGCGGTGGAGGGGCTGGAGGGGCCCGGGGTAATGGGGTACTTAAAATCCGTTCTGTCCCCCCTGTCTCCGGCGGAGGGCGACCGGCTGGAAAACTATGCCATTGCCTGGCGCATTCGCCGGGGGGATTGGGGCTCCCCCTTCACCCGCCACCCCCGGGGCCTGGGCAAGGAGTGGATGGCGGAGGATGAGGCGGAGCTGAACGCCCTGAACGAAAGCCGCCGGATTGGCGTCATGCCCCTGTACCGCCTGGCCCAGGGGATGAAGCGGGGGAAAACCGCCGGGGAGCATCTCCAGGCGCTGTATGCATTCTTGGAAGAGGTGGACATGCCGGGGCGGCTGGATGGCCTGGCCGGCAGTCTGGAGGCGGCGGGTGACCGGCAAAGCGCCCAGGAGCTGGGCCAGCTCTGGGACATTTTGGTCCAGGCCATGGAGCAGATGGCGGGCCTGATGTCCGGCGGAGAAATGGAGGCGGAGGTGTTTGTCCGGCTCTTCCGGCTGCTGCTGAGCCAGTACCAGGTGGGCACCATTCCCCAGACCCTGGACAGCGTGGCGGTGGGCGGCCCGGAATTCATGCGCCGCCACGCCGCCGGGTACCTATTGGTGCTGGGCGCCCAGGAGGGGCTGCTGCCCAAGGGCGGCGCCGGGGGCATGGTCCTCAGCGAGCAGGAGCGCCAAACCTTGATGCACCTGGGCCTGCCCCTGCGCATGGACCTGTACCGGCAGCTGCAGCAGGAGCTGGCCGGTCTCTGGGCGGTGGCCTGGGGGGCGGAGCGGCGGCTCATGATGACCTGCGGCGCCGGGCAGCCGGCCTATGTGTTCCGGCGGCTGAGCCGGATGCTGGGCGGGGAAAAGGAGGCGGCCCTGCCCCTGGCCGACCGGCTGCCGGATGCCTGGGCTGCCGGGGCCGCGCTGTACCGGGCCGGCTGGACGGACCCGCCGCCCCTGGCGGTGGAACCGGCCTGGGCCGGCCTTTGCCAGGGGGCGGCCTATACCCCCGGACGCCTCTCCCCCCAGACGGTGCAGAAATTGTATGGCCGGAAGCTTACCTTGTCCGCATCTCAGGTGGATAAAATTGCCGCCTGCCGGTTTGCTTACTTCATGCGCTATGGCCTGGGCGCCCAGGCCCGTAAGGAGATCACCGTGGACCCGGCGGAATTTGGCATTTTTGTCCACGATGTGCTGGAGCACACCGCCCGCCAGGTCTGCCGGATGGGGGGCTTTGCCCAGGTGAGCCTGGAGACGGTGCAGGCCCTGGCCATGGAGCGGGCGGAGGAATATTACCGGCAGCACTTCTCCGTGCTGGCCGGTGAGGATGACCGCTTGACCTATCTGTTCCAGCGGAATTTTCAGGAATTGCAGGCGGTGGTGCAAACCCTGTGGGCGGAGCTGCGCCAGTCCCAGTTTACCCCGGCAGGCTTTGAGGTAAAATTTGGTCCCGGGGGCCAGCTGCCTGGGGTGGATATTCCGGGGACCACCGTGGCGGCCCAGATCCAGGGCCTGGTGGATAGGCTGGATGTCTACCGGAAGGACGGCCAGACTTACGTCCGGGTGGTGGACTACAAAACCGGGCGGAAGGACTTTGACTACTGCGACATTCTGGCCGGTCTTGGGCTGCAAATGCTCATTTACTTATTCGCCCTGGAGGACGTGGGCGAAGCCTATCTGGGGGATAAGCCTCAGGCGGCGGGAGTGCTGTACTTTCCGGCCAGGGCGCCGGTGCTGCCGGCGGACGGCCCGGTGGATGGGGAAAAAGCCAAAGCCATGTGGGCGGAGGAATCCCGGCGGAAAGGGCTGGTGCTGGCAGACGAAGGGGTGCTGGACGCCATGGGCCGGGAATTTCTGCCGGTGAAGCAGGATAAGTCCGGCGGCTTGGCAGGGGATGCGGCCACGGCAGGGCAGCTGCAAACCCTGAAAACCTACGTCAAAAAGACCCTGGCCCGGCTGGTGGAGGAGATCGGCAGCGGCAACGTGGAGCCGAATCCCTATTTCCGGGGCAACCGGGACGCTTGCCGCTATTGCGAATATGCCCAGGCCTGCCACCTGGATCTGTGGGGCAGCCCCAGGGTGTATCAATCCGTCACCGCCCGGGAATTCTGGCAGGAAGTGGAGGAGAAAAACCATGGCAGATGAACAGCTGACCCTGGCCCAACAGGCCGCCGTGGACAACCGGGGCGGCCCCCTGCTGGTGTCCGCCGCCGCCGGCTCGGGGAAGACCAAGGTGCTGGTGGATAGACTGATGGCCTATCTCACCGATCCCCGCCATCCGGCCAATGTGGATGAATTTCTCATCATTACCTATACCAAGGCGGCAGCTTCGGAGCTGCGGGGGAAAATTGCCGCCGCCTTGACCCAGCGCCTGTCCCGGGAACCGGGCAACCGCCATTTGCAGCGCCAGCTCCAGCGGCTGTACCTGGCGAAAATCTCCACGGTACACGCCTTTTGCGCGGACCTGCTCCGGGAGTATGCGTTTCCCCTGGGCCTGCCGCCGGACGCCCGGGTGGCGGACGAGGGAGAGGCGGTAGCCTTGCGGGAGGCGGCCATGGAGACGGTGCTGCAAGCCGCCTACGCCCGGATCGGCCGGTCCCCGGCGCTGCAAGCCTTTGTGGATACCCAGGGCTTTGGCCGGGACGACCGGGCGGTGCCGGAGATCATTCTGGCGGTATATGAAAGCGCCCGGTGCCACGTGCAGCCGGAGGCCTGGCTGCGCCGGTGGACCCAGGCCGGGCAGGAGGCCCAGGACGTTGCCGAAACCCCCTGGGGCGCTTTTCTGGCGGAGCAGCTGCGGCAGTATGCCCGGGCCCAGGCGGAGAACCTGGAAAAAGCCTACGGCCTGGCCATGGGGCAGCCGGATCTGAAGGAGAAATACGCCCCCACGCTGCTGGAAAACCGCCGTCAGTTGCTGGCCCTGGCGGAGAGCCGGACCTGGGGGGAAATCCGAGAAAACCGGATTTCGGATTTCGGGCGGCTGAAGGTGGTGCGCAACCCGGAGGACCCGGAGGTGGCCGGCCGGATCAAGGCCCTACGCAAGGCGGCCTATGACGGCGTTAAAGCCCGGCAGCGGCCCTTTGCCACCAGCCCGGATAAGCTCCTGGCGGACATGGCGGATACCGCTCCGGCGGTGCAGGGGCTGGTGGAGCTGGTCATGGACTTTGCCCAGGCTTACCGGTTGGAAAAGCGCCGCCGCCGGGTGCTGGACTTCGGCGACCTGGAGCATGAAACCCTGGCCCTGCTGTTGGGCCGGGGCCTCACCGGCCCTACCCGGGCGGCCGGGGAGGTGGGCAGCCGCTTCCGGGAGGTGATGGTGGACGAGTACCAGGATACCAACCAGGTGCAGGACCGGATTTTTTCCGCCCTCACCGCCCAGCGGGGCAACTGCTTTATGGTGGGGGACGTGAAGCAGTCCATCTACCGCTTCCGCCTGGCGGACCCGGGAATTTTCTTGGAGAAATACCAGTCGTATCTGCCGGCGGAAGAGGCGGCGTTGGGGCAAGGCAGAAAAATCCTCCTGTCGGAGAACTTCCGCTCCGGCCCGGAGATCCTCTCGGCGGCCAACGCCGTGTTCCGGCAGGCCATGTGCCCCCAGGTGGGGGGCCTGTACTATGGCCCGGAGGAGGCGCTGCGCCCCGGCATTCCCCGGGACCCGCTGCCCGGGGCGGCGGTGGAGTTCCACGCCATTTCCGTTTCCGGGGAGAAGTACCCGGCGGAGGCCGGGTTTGTGGCCCGGCGCATGGCCCAGATGCTGGCGGAACCGGCCATGGTGCGCCAGGGCGATGGCCTGCGGCCGGTGCAGCCTGGGGACATGGTGATTTTGCTCCGCTCCCCCGGCACCTGCGCCCGGTATTATGTGGAGGCCCTGGGGGCGGCAGGGATTCCCTGCGTTACCGATTCCGGCGTCAGCGTGCTGGCGGCGGGGGAGATCTCCATTTTGCGCGCCCTGCTCCAGGTGCTGGATAATCCCCTGCAGGATATCCCCCTGGAGGCGGTGCTCCTCAGCCCGGTGTTCGGTTTTTCCGCCGACCGGCTGGGGGAAATCCGGGCCAAGGAAAAGCAAGGCCCCTTGCTTTACGCCCTGGAAAAGGACGGCAGCGAGCAGGCGGCGGACTTCCTGGCCCTGCTGGAACGGCTGCGGCAGGTGGCCCGGCTGGAGCCGGTGGACCGGCTGATGGATGAAATTTACCTGACCACCCACATAGAGGACTTGTTCTCCGCCATGCCTGATGGGGAGCAGCGGCGGCGGAATTTGGAATTTTTCCATGAAACGGCGGTGGACTTTGCCAAAAGCGGGCGCAATGACCTGGCCCAGTTCTTGACTTACTTAGACCGGTTGGAGGCCCGGGGCCTGCGCCGGGAGGAGGAGAGGGGCGGCGGGGACGCGGTGCGCATCCTCAGCATCCATAAGTCCAAGGGCCTGGAATACCCGGTGGTGTTCCTGTGCAACCTGTCCGGCCGGTTCAACCGGGAGGATTTGCGGGGGAACGTGCTGGTGGACCCGGCGCTGGGCATTGGCTGCAGCGTCCTGGACCGGGAGAACCGCTGCCGCTACCCCAGCCTGGCCAAGCAGGCCATTGCCCAGCGGATTCAGACGGAAAATGTTTCGGAAGAGCTGCGGGTGCTCTACGTGGCCATGACCCGGGCCAGGGACCGGCTGGTGATGACCTATGCCACCAAATACCTGGATAAGCGGCTGGAGGAGATGGCCGATCAGGTGGGGGGGAACTTTACCCTGTCCCAGGAGGCGGACTGCCCCGGCCACTGGGTGCTGATAGCGGCCATGACCAGAACCGAGGCGGGGGCGCTGTTCCAGGTGGGGGGCCGCCCGGCGGAGACGGCGGTGAGCCAATACCCCTGGCGCATTGCCTACCACCAACTTGGCGGGGAGGAAACCCCGGCGGCGGCCCCCCAGGCTGCTGCCCCGGCGCTGCCTGACTTGGATACATTGGATAAGCTGCTGGCCGCTCCGTATTCCCATGCCGCTGCGGTCTTGGCCCCGGCCAAGGTGACCGCCACCCAGCTAAAGGGGCGGCAGGTGGATCAAGAGGCGGCGGAGGGCGCCCCGCCGCCCCCCCGGCCCAGGCAGTGGCGGCTGCCGGACTTCCTGTCCAGCCGCCCCCTGACCGGGCGGGAAATTGGCACCGCCACCCACCTGGCCATGCAGTTCATCCGCTACCCGGCCTGCACCAGCCTGGCGGCGGTGGAGGAAGAGCTGGCCCGCCTGACCCGGGAGGAATACCTCACCCCTCGCCAGGCCCAGGCGGTAAACCGCCGGTGGATTTTACGCTTTTTCCAGACACAGCTGGGCCGGCGCTTGCAGGGGGAGGCCCGGCTGCTCCGGGAGTTTAAATTTTCTCTTCTGGAAGACGGCAGCCTCCTGGATACGAATCTGGCCGGGGAGCAGGTGCTGCTGCAAGGCGTGGTGGACTGCTGCCTGGCGGAGGCGGACGGCCTCACCATCCTGGACTTTAAAACCGACCGGGTTTCCCCAGGGGGCGAGGGGGAAGCCGCCGCCAAATACGCGCCCCAGGTCAGGGCGTATGGCCGGGCCATGGGCCGGATGTTTGCCCAGCCGGTGAAGGCCCTGCTGCTGTACTTTTTCCAGACCGGAACCTTTGCCCAAGTTCCGCCGGAGGAGCAGCCGGAAAAAAAAGAATAAGTTTTTTGTTTTCCTGTCACATTATGCCTGCCTGAAGAAATATTGAGGATAGAGGGGGTTGTGTATTGTGGTTGAACAGAAGAAATTGGCGCTCCAGGCAAAATTTTCTCAAATGCCGGTGCCGCAACTGCAACATATGCTATTGCTGAGCTTGCATGAGGATACCGATACAGAAACTGTAGAAGTGATATTGGAGGTGTTGGAGAAAAGAAACGGATCAGATGGGGAGGCTGCGCTGCGCGCGCTAAACAAATTAGAACAGTTTTACAACACACCGGATGGGGACAGGCAGGAATTGTATTCCAGCCGTGGGCCCAAATCCACCTCGCACCGGAACCAGGGCCGCAGGTTTCGGTGGCTGACGAGAGTCGCGGCGTGCTGTGTGATCATGTTGTCTGTGATGATTGCCGTTCAGGCCACCGGCGTGGATATTTTTGGCATGTTGGCCGAATGGACAGACAGCGTTTTCCACTATTCCGTTTCGGAAAACGGCAATGTGCCTTCTACCGCTGCGCAGACCGCCGCCTTGGCGGAAAGTGAAATACAGCTTGCCCTGGCCGACGTGGGCATGCCGGCCAATTTAGCCCCGACGTGGGTGCCGGAAGGGTATACTTTGGTCAAGCTGAAGCAGGTAGACACATTGATTTCAACGGGAGTGTGTTCGACCTTTTCTGACAAGAATAACGATGATGCTTTGATTAATGTTAATATTAGGACGTGTGATGATATCGGCGCTGTAGAGGCTTATTTGCATGAAAAGGAAGCGAAAAATGTGGAAACAGTGACGGGTAACGGCCGTACGTTTTACCTGTTCTCCAATACCGCCGGTTGGACGGGGGCGTGGAGCGACGGACAATATATGGTAACAGTCACTGGAGTGAACAGCAGAGAAAATATTGTGTATATTATAGAACATTTTGGAGGATAGAGATGTCAAGACGAATCATCGCCGTGGTATTGGTAGTTTTGGCCCTGACCTCAGCGCTTACCGGCCCTTCTCTGGCGGCAGAAGAGCGGGCAAGTTACTATTTCTCGTTTTACATGGCTTATCCCTCCCAGGGATTTTCCCCTGGTGAAATTATCCTGTCTTACGAGGTTGCTTCCGTATATGATCTAAACAGATTGGGCATTGAACGAATTGGCATTCACCGGGAGGACGGTTCTTTTGTGCGGGCTGAATATGGCAGCATTTATAACGGCCTGATTGTACAAAACGACAACATTGCCTATGGAGATTGGTCAATGACTATCTCTCCCGGCGAGACTTATTATCTTCGAGTAACCTTCTTCGGCAGCGACGACAATGGATCTGACCGGAGAACGGTGGAAACTAGGCTTGTTACTGCACACCCATAATGAACAAAAAAATAGATGTACATACAACCGGTGCTGCACGACGAATGTCTCCGTCATGCAGCGCCGCTTTCTTTTTGCAGCACAGGTGTTTGTGGATGATACGCAGCCAATTTTGGCAGCGCATTGGGTGTACTGCCGGAAAATGTTCTTGCAACCGCAGCAACGCCTCTGTCTTTCGCATGTCATTGCGAACCACCGCCTTGCAACCGCAGAAACCCTACAGTCTTTTGCATGTCATTGCGAACCGGTGGGTTGCTGTGCAGATACCTTGCCCCCTTCTGCATGTCATTGCGAGGAGCGGGGCGGCTGCACCGCGACGTGGCAATCCGTTCCTCTGCGGCAGCACAAAACGGAAAGCAACACTTTGGGCAAATCCGTAACCGGCTGCGAATTCGCCCCAAGTGCGATTTCTTCTCACCATTTTCTGCGGGGAAGCGGATTGCCACGTCGCTTCGCTCCTCGCAATGACATGCAGAAGCTTGCCGCGTGTCCGCGCTTGCAAGGACGCACTACCAGGCAAGCCCGTAACCGCCTACGTATTCGCCCAAGGTGCCGCTTGCTTTT
>DVHJ01000080.1 GCA_018712145.1 Candidatus Faecousia faecigallinarum
CATGGTTTGTCGTCTCCTTTCAGAATGTGTGTAGCAACTTCATTCTACCAGAGACCGGCAAGCCGTGTCTACTTTTTCTGCTATTTTCAATTTGCGCAATTTATTATACCTTATCACGGTTTTGAGGGGTATTTTGCTTGACCGCAAATATACGCACTCCACAGCGAACGGTATCCGCTATGCAGCGATTCGCTGTTTCACAAAAGAACCGCGCAGAGGCGACAACTATTTCACCCTTTTCGCTATCCTTGCTTTTCAGCGCAAAAAACAGGTGATTCTCAACCCTTAGATGTAGAAACAGGCGACACCCAACCGAAGTTGAGTGCCGCCTGTTTTGTTGTCCAATCCTGCTTGGCAGATGCCGATTTTGTAGTTTTCTCAGATTACTGTCTTATCGGCACACGGCATATGACGCGTTTGGATTTGTTGCCCGGAAAAAGGCTGAGGGAAAAATCCGCCAGGTTGGCATGTCCTTCCACGACACCCCGGAACTGTTGGAGGAGATCCTGGCCCAGTTCGGAAACATGCTGGATTTCCTCCAGCTGCAAATCAACTATGTGGACTGGGAGCAGCCCAACGTCCAGTCCCGCCGCTGCCTGGAGATCGCCCGGAAATACAACAAACCCGTTACCGTGATGGAACCCTGCAAAGGGGGCACCCTGGTCAACCTGCCGGATGAAGCGGCGGCTCTGCTGGAGGCAAAAGCCCCCGGTTCCTCTCCCGCCGCCTGGGCACTGCGGTTTGCCGCCAGCCAGCCCGGCGTAACCCGTGTGCTTTCCGGCATGAATACCATGGCCCAGGTGCTGGACAACACCGCCACGTTCCAAGCATTTTCCCCCATCACGCCTGAGGAGCTGGAAACCATCCGCCAGGTAACCGCAATCATCGAAAAAAATACCCTTGTTCCCTGTACCGGCTGTGCTTACTGTACCCACGGCTGCCCCAAGGGAATTGCCATCCCCCAGTATTTCGCCCTCCTCAACAGCATTGCCCGCACCACCGGCAGCTTTTCCAGCCAGGCGGTGTACTATCATAACCTCTCGCTGCAGCATGGCAAGGCCAGCGACTGCATTGGCTGCGGACAGTGCGAGAAAGCCTGTCCCCAGCACCTGCCCATTCGCCAGCACCTGCAGGTTGTGGCAGAAAAATTTGAAAATGGAACTGCATTTCCCGCCAGAAAGTAGCCCATGTGGCCTGCCGGACCAGTTCGAGGATACTCTTATATCCTCCCTGTGGGCACCGAGATTGCTCTCTGGATATGGTTATTCTTCGCCATATACCGCCTCCCGGCAACTGCTTACCGGCCATGCCTGTCGGGTATTCCAAGCTAAATCAAGCGCTTTACCCTCTTCCTTGTTTTCCATTGTTTCCAGATATAGCACCGGCAGCGCAGTCATCCATTCCATAGTATTGTTGTCTTGATGCTTACTATTCCCAAGCAACCAAGCCATCTCCACACACAGACATTTACTTTCTCCATCACGGTCCGTATCTTTCTGTCCTGGCTGCGGGAAGCCGGTTCTTTCCGCTTTGGCTTTCTTCAAGGACTTTTCGCAAACCGCAGTTCAATGTAAGGGTTATCCACCACCGGACCCACCGGCTGCAATCCCGATTGCTCACCCAGCGCCAGAAACCATGCCGCATCCTGCTGGGCATCCGCTTTTCCCACACCATAGGTTGTGCGGATCAACTGCCCGGCCAGGTCAATCTCCAAGTCCACCAAAAATGGACTGGCAGTTTCCATTGGTACATCCCAGATATGCAGCTGGCCACCCGGACGAAGCACCCTAGCCGCTTCCGCAATGGCTTTTGCATGGCTTTCCTTGGCCATAAACATCATGGTAAAAAAGGCAGTCACATGGTCAAACGTGTTGTCTGCAAAATCCAAGGCAGTAGCATCCATCAGCCGTTTCTCGCAGGATGCCGGCGCTTCATCCAGCTCGTCTTGGCGGTAATCAATGGCAATCACCTGTGGGCCGTAGAGACGGCCGATGATACCTTCTCCGCCACCGCCGATATCCAGAATTTTCCCCTGCAATTCCTTTTGCAGTACGATTTTCATGGATTGTTCCTCCGTTCCAAATCAGTAACGCCCTGCCTGGCAATAACCAGGCAGGGCGCAGGTTTATCCCTTCAGCAGCTCCACCAGCATCTTCACGCACAGCTCCATATCCTCTACCGGGATATACTCAAACCGGCCGTGATAATTTTCTCCACCGGTGCAAAGGTTTGGGCAGGGCAAGCCCACATAGGACAGCCTGGCCCCATCGGTACCGCCCCGGATAGGCACCGTTACCGGCGTAATGCCCACTGCCTCCATGGCTGCTTTTGCCCGGTCCACCACATGCATCACCGGCAGGATTTTTTCTTTCATATTGTAGTAGCTATCGTTGACCGTCAGCTCTACCGTGCCCTCTCCGTATTTTTGATTCAAAAAGGCAGCGATTTCCCCAAACAGGGCCTTCCGCCGGTTAAACTTACCCATGTCATGATCCCGGATAATGTAGCGCAGCTGGCTGTGCTCCACCGTTCCATTCATGTCAGTGAGCAGTGCAAAGCCTTCATACCCTGCCGTGCACTCCGGGCGCTCATGGACCGGCAGCATACTCTGGAACTCCATCGCGATGAGCTGGGCATTGACCATCTGGTTTTTTGCGGAGCCAGGGTGGATATTCCGCCCGTACACCTCAACTTTCGCCGAAGCGGCGTTGAAGTTCTCATACTCCAGTTCCCCTAGGGTACCGCCATCGGCAGTATAGGCCCACTGGGCGCCAAATTCCTTCACATTGAACCGGTCTGCGCCCCGGCCGATTTCCTCATCCGGGGTAAAGCCGATGCGCAACGTGGCGTGGGGCTCCGGGGAAGACAGCAGAATCTCCGCCGCAGTGAGGATCTCCGCCACACCGGCTTTGTCATCCGCGCCCAAAAGCGTGGTGCCATCGGTGACAATCAACCGCTTTCCCCGGTTCCGGGTGAGGCTGGGAAAGTCCGCCTCCCGCATCACCGTATCCGGGTTCAGCACAATGTCCCCCCCGGCATAGTCCACGATCCGCGGCTTAACCTTGGCGCCGGAACAGTCCGGCGACGTATCCATATGGGCAATCAAACCAATCACCGGTTTGCCCGGGTCGCCGGGCACCGTGCCGTAGACATAGCCGTCCCCATCCATGTGGGCGCCGGCAATGCCCATGGCCTGCATTTCCTCCACCAGCGCCTGGGCAAACACCCGCTGCTTATCCGTAGAGGGGCAGGTCTCCGAAAATTCGTCGGACTGGGTATCAAACTGCACATAGCGCAAAAAACGTTCCACAACGGTCATATCGATTCCTCCTGCCGGTCAGGCATCCGGCCAAATGGGGTCAGGCGGCGGCAAGCGAAGCTCACCGCCGCCTGGGCATGGTACTTAGTAATTTTCCGCTTTCAGCTGGAAGTAGCTCTGGGGATGGTCGCAAACCGGGCATTTCTCCGGCGCAGCCTTCCCAATGTGGATATGGCCGCAGTTAGCGCACTGCCAAATCTGCTCGCCGTCCCGGGAAAACACCAGTCCACCGGCCAGGTTTGCCAGAAGCTTGCGGTACCGCTCCTCATGCTCCTTCTCAATGGCGCCCACTGCCTCAAACAGGTAGGCAATATGGTCGAACCCTTCTTCCTTCGCTACCCGGGCAAACTCAGCGTACATGTCTGTCCACTCGTAGTTTTCCCCGGCGGCTGCATCCTCCAGGTTCTCCACCGTGCCGGGCACAGCGCCGCCGTGCAGGAGCTTAAACCAAATTTTGGCGTGCTCCTTCTCGTTGTCCGCCGTTTCCAAGAAAATTTTGGCAATTTGCTCATAGCCGTCCTTCTTGGCTTTAGAGGCATAGTATGTATACTTGTTTCTGGCCTGGGACTCCCCAGCAAAAGCAGCCCACAGATTGGCTTCGGTTTTACTACCCTTTAGTTCCATGGCAATAACTCCTTCCTTTTTTGGCACTGGCTATAGCATATCACAGTCCTGGTCAATTGTCATCACGATTTTCTATTTTTTCTATGGCCGGGCGGGCTGTTGGCACAGCCACTGAGCCAGTAGGATCATGTACTTCCCATACAGGTGAACGCCGTCATCGCTGTATTCCTCCGGCAAATAGCCGGAAGCGTCCTGGAACTCCGGCCGGGGATCCAGGCAGAACACAGTCCGGCCGTCGGCCAGGCCATCCAAGGCCGCATTTACCCGGTCCAGATTCTCCGGCGACAAATAACTGGTGGCATTCGCCTTTTCCTGCGAGACGCCAAAAATTTTTAAAATATAGATCGTTGCCTGAGGCTGTTGACCCTGAATGGCCTGTATCATTTGCTGGTAGGCAGAAATCAAAGAGTCCAAGGGATAACCGCTTTCATTTAAGCCCAACATGATGTAAATTTTCCCGTATTGCCTGCTGGCCAACAGCTCCTGTAAATTCATTGGGCCGAAGTTTTCATCCGAAGCCTGGGTGGAGAAGGCCTTAAACACCGACATTCCCTCTGCGGCAAAGTAGTCCGCCTGACCTAGGCGGGCATACATGGCCATGCCCACCATACGGGAATCGCCAATGAACAACGCATCATCAAAATAGCTTTCATCCTGGCCGTACACTGCCGGTTGGGTTTCCGGCGGCTGAGTCGGCGTTTCTTCCGGCTGAGTTTCCGATGGCAGCGTTTCTTCCGGCTGGGTTTCCGCCGTATCCTCTGACTCCGGCTGTGTAAAACCAGGCAAGGTTTCTGGATCGCTAAGATGCAGCACCGTATCATCGTGGAGCAGGAGGAACGGAACGGAAATGGCCAGCTTTCCCTGGAAGGTTTGTGTCTTCGCCTTCAGCCCCAGGCCCACGCAGGCCATGGCCAGGCCGCTGACCACCAAAAGCCAGGTCAATGTCGCCATGCCTTTTTTCTTTTTCTTCATCAGTACCACCCCTGTTAAAATTGGAAATACATAAACGGATCATTTTCTGCAACACATATGCAGTACACCGCTGCCCAAAACAGCAAGAAACACAAAACTGTTCCCACTGTGGTGCTGCGGATTTTCTCCCACAACCGCTCCGGCCAAGGCATAGCCAAAACGATGCCAACCAAAATCATGAGCCAGTAGGATCTACCGTACACCACAAAGTCCTGAGGATTTACCGCCACACCACCGCCAGTGAAAAACAACCTACCCAGGTATGTACCAATGCTTTGCACATCCTCCACGGCAAACAGCAGCCAACTTAGCGGGATGGCCAAAACCATATAACCGTGGGCCAGAACCGGATGCCGGTCTAACCACTTACCAAGCCATAGCCGTTCATTGGCCAGAAGAAAGAAAATAAACAATCCCCAGAGGATAAAGTTCCAGCTGTTGCCGTGCCACATGGCAGTCAGCAGCCACACCACCAGCAGGTTAAGCAGCGTCCGCGCCATTCCCTTGCGGTTGCCACCCAACGGGATATAGACATAATTCCGGAACCAGGCGCCCAGAGTGATGTGCCACCGCCGCCAGAATTCCCCCATAGAACGGGCGGCATAGGGATGGGCAAAGTTTTGGGGCAGGCGAAAACCCAGCATCATCCCCAGGCCCACTGCCATCTTGGAATAGCCGCAAAAATCAAAATACAGCTGCAGAGAATAGGCAACCAAACTCAGCCAGGCCATGGGAGTGGACAGACTTTCGTAGCCAATCACCCCGGCCTGACGCCACAGGCCACCAACCCGGTCGGCCACCAGCACTTTCAAGGCCAGGCCCCAAATAAATTCCCGCAGGCCGGCGTCAAAGTTTCGCCAATCGTACCGCCTGGTCCGAACCTGACTCTGCAAATCCGCCGGCTCCATCAGTGGGCCGGACAGGAGCTTGGGAAACAGCAGCACCCCGGCAGAAAAGGGAAGCAGCCGGTTCTCCGGCGTAATCTGCCGCCGGTAGGCAGCAATGAGATACGCCGCCATTTGAAACAGGTAAAAACTAATCCCCAGGGGCAGTGCCCACCCCCGTACGGCAACGCCCACGTACTTGAAACACAGTAAGGTACCAAACAGCAAAATCAAACTGCCCACCAGAATGCTGCGGCGCTGGGTATCCCCTCGCGTCATGCCAATGCCTGCCAGGTAAGTAATCATCATCATTTGCAGCAGAAGCAGGAGGTTCCACAGCCGCCCCCAAGCGCCAATGGCATAAAATGCCAGGCCGCCCAACACCAGCACCAAATTGCGATGTGCCGGAGGACATAAGTAGTACACCACCAAAAATAACGGTAAAAACAGGAAAAGAAATTGCAGGCTATTGAATCCCATGGTTGCTCGCCCCTTCGCCAGAAAGACGCCGCCTGTACTCCCCAGTTCAGACGGCGCCTTATCCGCAGGTTTACATAAGTGAAATTATAGCAGCTTCTCCACAAAATGCAACCTGTTTTTCAAAAATTTTCAACCGGCTTTCCGGCGAACTGACTTTCGTACAGCCGGGCGTAAGCGCCCTGCCTGGCCAGCAGTTGAGCATGGCTGCCCTGCTCCACAATCCGGCCATTTTCCATCACCAAGATCACATCTGCCTCCTGAATGGTGGACAGGCGGTGAGCCACAATAAAGCTGGTTCTACCCTCCATCATCCGGTCAAAGGCCTGCTGAATTTTCAGTTCCGTCCGGGTGTCGATGGAGGACGTGGCCTCGTCCAGGATCAGCATGGGCGGCAGGCACAGCATCACCCGGGCAATGCACAACAGCTGCTTTTGCCCCTGGGACAGCGTTCCGCCGGATTCCCCCAGCACCGTGCGATACCCCTGAGGCAGGCGGCGGATAAAGCCGTGGGCGTGGGCCGCCCGGGCTGCCGCCTCAATCTCCTGGTCCGTGGCCTGGGGCCGGCCCATGGCAATATTCTCCCGAATGGTGCCGGACTTAAGCCAGGTATCTTGCAGCACCATGCCAAAACACTGGCGGAGGTTTTCCCTACCCATGGCCTGGGTGCTGACGCCGTCAATGGCGATATCCCCCTGGTCCGGTTGGTAAAAGCCCATGAGCAGATTGATCATGGTGGTCTTTCCGCAGCCGGTGGGACCCACGATAGCCACCCGCTGCCCCGGCTCCACATGGAGCTGGAAATGCTGGATCAGTGGCTTATCCGGCTGGTAGGAGAAAGACAGGTCCTGAATATCCACCTGCCCACGGGGGTCTGTCAAAACCACTGGATTTTCCGGATCTGGCGGCTGGGCAGGCTCATCAATCAGGGCAAACACCCGGCCGGCACAGGCAAGGGCATTTTGCAGTTCCGTTACCACGCCGGTAATTTCGTTAAAGGGCTTGGTGTACTGGTTGGCATAGCTCAAAAAGGTAGTGAGGCCGCCTACGGTAATGCCCCCGGCCATACTGGACAGCGCCCCCACCAGACCAACCCCGGCATAGACCAGGGCGTTAATAAAGCGGGTGCTGGGATTGGTAATGGAGGAAAAGAAAATGGCCCGGAGGCTGCATTTGCGCAGCTCCTCATTCACCTGGTCAAACTCCGCCTGGCAAGCCGCCTGACGGCCAAAAGCCTGGACCACCTTCATCTGCCCTACGGTTTCATCAATCATCGCCGTCTGGTTCCCCCGAATTTCCGACTGACGCTGGAACATGGCATAGGTGCGGGTAGCCACAAACTCCGCCACCACCAGGGAAACCGGAGTCAGCAGAATCACCACCAGGGAAATCTGCCAGCTCAGGCGCAGCATAAAAAACAGCGTGCCCAAAATGGTCATCACCCCGGTGAACAGCTGGGAAAAGCCCAATAGCAGGCCGTCGGCAAACTGATCCACATCGGCAATCACCCGGCTTACCGTTTGCCCATGGGGGTACCGGTCCAGGTAAGACAGGGGCAGGGTTTGCATGTGGACAAAGGCCGCCTGACGCACATCCCGCACCACAGAATAGGTCACCCGGTTATTCAGCTCCCCCATGCACCACTGGGCCAGGGCGCTGGCTGCCGCCACAAGGCCAATCCATCCCAAAATACTCGCCAGAGCGGAAAAGTCCACTTGATTTGGGCCGAGAATGCAGTCCACCGCATTGCCCACCAAAATGGGAATATATAGCTGCAGGGCCACGGAAATCAAGGCCAACAGCAAAGCACCGCACAAATGCAGGCGGTACGGCCCCATATACCGCAGCACCCGGCCAAGGGTGCGCCGCCGGTCAGCGGATTTTGCCATTTGCCGCCGCCTCCTTTGGAAATTGAGAATAGTAGATCTCCCGGTAGACCTGACAGGTTTCCATCAACTCCTGGTGCTTGCCCTGGCCCACCACATGGCCGTCTTCCAGCACCAGAATCAGATCCGCCTGGCGGACGGAAGCCGCCCGTTGGGATACGATAAAGGTGGTAGGCGGGTTGGGCAGGCCGGCAATGGCCATCCGCAGTTTCGCATCCGTGGCATAGTCCAGAGCGGAAGCGCTGTCATCCAAAATTAAAATTTTCGGACGGCGGACCAGGGCTCTGGCGATGGTCAACCGTTGGCGCTGGCCGCCGGAGAAGTTGGCGCCCCCTTGTTCCACAGCAGCATCCAGGCCACCGGCTTTGTTCTCTACAATATCCAATGCCTGAGCAATGGCCAAAGCGCTGGTCATTTCCTCTTCCGTGGCCTGGGGGTTCCCCCACTGGAGGTTGGAACGAATGGTGCCCCGGAACAGCGCCGCCTTCTGGGGCACAACAGCAATGCTGCTGCGCAGCGCCTGTATATCCAGCGATTTTACATCCTGGCCGTCAATGCGCACCTGACCCTGGGTGGTGTCATAAAACCGGGGAATCAAATTCGCCAAGGTGGTTTTCCCGGATCCGGTGCCGCCGATGATGCCGATGGTCTGTCCGGGCTCCGCCACAAAGCTCACCTGGGAAATGGCCTCCGCCGCCGCCCCGTGATAGGCCATGGACACTTGGCAGAATTCCACCCGGCCCTGGCGCCCAGGTTGATGCGCACCGGAGTGCTGGCTGCTTTCGGTTTGTAGCACCCCTTGGATCCGGTTGCCGCAGGCCACTGCTTTGGTGATGGTAATGATCAAATTTGCCATTTTGATCAGTTCCACCAAAATCTGGGACATGTAGTTGTACAACGCCACCACCTGGCCCTGGGTCAAGGCGCCAGATTCCACCCGGACGGCTCCCTTTTGCAGCAGAATAACCACTGCCAGGTTTAAAATCACGTAAGTCACCGGATTGAGCAAATTTGAGATCCTGCCTACCCGGATTTGCAGCCGGTTTAACGCCTCGTTCCGCCGGGAAAATTCCTGGATTTCTTCCTGTTCCTTGCGAAATGCCCGCAGCACCCGCACCCCGGTGAGATTTTCCCGGGTGGCGGAAGTCACCTGATCCAGTCCCGCCTGCACCTGCCGGTGCATCGGCACCGTGGCCAGAATAATGGCAAACACCACCGCCAGCAGCACCGGAATCACCCCGGCAAATACCAGGGCGGCAGGCACGTCGATGGTAAAGGCCATCACCATAGCGCCGAATACCACAAAGGGTGACCGGAGCAGCAGCCGCAGGGCCATGTTCACCCCATTTTGCACCTGGTTGACATCGCTGGTCATCCGGGTAATGATGGTGGAGGCCCCCAGACTATCCAGTTCCGTATAGGACAGGCTCTGGACATGGGCAAACAGCCGGCTGCGCAAAATGGCAGAAAAGCCGGTGGATGCCCGGGCGGCAAACAGCTGGGCGGTAATGGCGCTGGCCAGCCCAACCACCGCCAGCAACACCAATACGCCGCAGCGGCTCCAGATATAGCTCCGGTCCCCCGCCGCCAGGCCAATGTCAATGATGTCCGTCATCACCAAGGGCACAAACAGCTCAAACAGCGCCTCCAGCAGCTTAAACAAAGGGCCAAGGATGCACTCCTTCCGGTAGGGGCGCAAGTAGGTCAGTAGTTTTTTCAACGTTTCTGCCTCCAGCCCGCCCGGTCAATTGCGCCCGGTGGAGCCGAAGCCCCCTTCTCCCCGGGCAGTTTCGTCCAGTTCCGCCACTTCCTCCATTTCCGGGGTCAGCACCGGGATAATCAGCAGCTGGGCGATCCGGTCGCCGGGGTAAATGGTCTGTGGCTCGCCACTGTGGTTCAGCAGCGCCACATGCACCTGCCCCCGATAGTCCGCGTCAATCACGCCGACCTTGTTGGCCGGGGCCAAGCCCCGCTTACAGCCCAGGCCGCTCCGGGCAAACACCAGCCCGGCATAGCCCCGAGGCACGGCAATGGCCAGGCCTGTGGGCAAAAAAGCGGTTTGTCCCGGTTGGATGGTCACAGGCTCATCCAGACAGGCAGATAAATCTGCCCCAGCGGACAAGTCCGTGCCGTAGGCAGGCAGTTTGGCGTTGGGGTGCAGGCGTTTTACTTGCATGGGGTTTCTCCTCCTTGTTCTGTCTCTTCATCGGACCACAGGGTAATTTCCCCCGTGGCCAGGGTTTTCTGCAAATCAATGAGCCGCTGATTCCGGGAACCCCGGAACCGCAAGCGCAGATCCTTCTCTTCCGCAATAAACGGACCGTCCACCAGCACATCCACATAGGACAGCAGCTCCTGGGTCACTGACCACGGCCCCAGCTTCTTGGCCAGAATGTGGCCGTCCAGGGTGTAGCCGGAAAACACCCAAATGGATTTGTCCGGACAGGCCTGCCGGGCCTGCCGCAGCAGGTCTAATACGCCGGGCTGATTTTGGGGTTCGAAAGGTTCCCCACCCAGCACCGTCAGTCCCCGGATAAAAGGCAGGGACAGCTCCCGTAAAATGTAATCCACCGTCTCCTGGGTAAAGGGCTGGCCATAGGTAAAATCCCAGGTTTCCCGGTTAAAGCAGTCCTTACAGTGGCGGGTGCAGCCAGAGACAAACAAGCTCACCCGCACCCCAGGCCCGTTGGCAATGTCACGGGGCTTGATATTGGCATAATACATGGCTCAATTCACCTCGCTCTCCGCATTTACAATGCACTGATGCAAAAAGTTGTCTACCATGGATAAGTACCGCTCCCGATCCACCAGAAAGCTCCTGCCGTGTTCCGCCCCCGGCACCAAAAGCAGGGTTTTGGGGCAGTGGGCCGCATCATAAGCCGCCTGGCTCATCCAACAAGGGACAAAGCTGTCTGCCTGGCCGTGGGCAAAAAACACCGGTAAGCTGCACTCGGCCATGGCCTGCCGGGTGGAGTATGCCTGGGGATCAAATTTCCCCAGGCAGCGGCACCAAACCCTGACCAGGTACAGCAGCGGAAAAGCCGGCAAATGGGCCCTTGCCCGGCCCACTGCCGCCATGATCTCCCAAGGGGAGGTGAAGCCGCAATCGGCAATCACGCCCCGGACATTGTCCGGTAATTTCCGCCCCGCCGCCATCAGCACCGTGGTGGCGCCCATGGACACGCCGCCCAGAATCACCGGATATGGCCCAAAGGTTTGGTTGTGCAGCGCCACCCAGTCCGGCACATCCCGGCTCTCCCGAATGCCCAGGGTGATGTATTTGCCCTGGCTGCCGTTGTGGGCCCGCTGATCCACCAGAAGCAAATTGTAGCCCCGGGCATAGTACTCCGGCAGGCTGGGGCTGAAGTCCCCCACAATGCTGCTGCGCCAGCCGTGAAAGAGGATCATGGTGCCCTGGGCATGGGCGTGGGGAATCCAGCGGGCATGTAGGCGCAGGCCGTCAGCGCTGGTTAGATATACATCCCTGGGGTTCTGCCGTTCAATCCACTCCACCCCAGACCGGATCAGCGCGGCATAGGAACGGCCTACCCGTTTCTCCATGGCCTCATGATCCGTCCAGGGCCGTTCCTTCCCCCGGACGCAAGCGCTGCAAAATACCAGATAACTGCCCAGCAACAACAGCAAACCGAGACCAATCCACAGCCAGATCACGACGCTTTTTCCCCGCCCAAGCGCCGGAACCAACGGAAGGTCAGCGGCCAAACCGCCCCGGCAAAGGCAACCATGAGGAAATACCGAATGCCGTGGGCGGCGGCATGGCCGCCGGTGAGGGTGAGCAGCGGTGTTTTCAACGCCATACGCAGCACCATGGTAATGCCCAGGCCAAGAATCACCTTCAGCGCCTGGACCCACCACACGCCGTCCACCGGGAAATGGGTCCAATGTTCATCCAACCAGTAGGCCAAAATCAAACCCAGCAGCGCCCCCAGCAGGCTATACGCATTTTTTACCCCCTCGGCCAGGTTATCCCCATCCACGTCTGCCGGAAAGGGAAACAGCTCCACATAGCCCACATAAGCCAGGGCGCACAGAGCCATTGCCCCCAAGGCTACCGTGAACACCCAACGCCGCCGGTTATATACCAAGGGCTTTGCCAAAGCCACCAGGGCCAGGGCCATCACCCCAGCCGTGAGCACGTCCGCAGGGGTGTGCACCCCCAAATACATCCGGGAAAAGGGCACCAGTACCGCCAGAACAATACAGGTAATCCGGAACCAGCGCCGCTTAGCCGTTACCGCCAAAACGCCGAAGGTTCCTACCGCATTTTGGGTGTGGCCGCTGGGGAAGCTGTATCCCCCGGCGTCGGCCCGGGCAGCTTCCACAATGGTGAATTCCGGGTCCCGCACCCAGGGCCGGGGAACACGGCACAGCAGTTTCAAAAACTGATTCAGCACCGTGCCAAAAAAGCCCACGGTAATCAAATAATACCCCCGGCGCTTATCCACACACCAGAACAGTACCAGCGCCGCCACCAAAAACAGCACCTCTGAGCCAAGAGCGGTAATCACCAGCATGATTTGATCCATTGCCGGAAACCGCCAGGATTCCAGCCATCGCAACACAGCCATGAGATACGCCTCCTTGTTGTCGGTCCCATTATACGGAAAATTCACAGAAAAGTAAAGAATTTGATTGGCCCCAGGCGGCGGTTCACCTTGCCATCCAGGGGAAATCCGGGTATAATAGGATAAAATTAACCGGCCCAAAGCCGAAAGGAGCGCAAGCCTATGTTTTCCCAAAGTCCCCGTCAGTCATTCGGGAAAAACCAGTTGGTGGAGGTGATTTGCCAGCTGCGTTTCCCGGAAATCCTTGCCATTGCCGCCAAGCCCCCTGTGGACTTTCAGGAGGCCATTCGCCAAGAATATCCCCGCTATGCCGCCCGGAAAGAGGTGCCTGCCCCAAAATTGGCCGGAACCCCAGGCAACTTCACCTTGCAGAACCAGCCGGAAACCATTAACCACCAGTTTACCTCTGCCGACGGGGTGTGGCGGGTCAATCTGACCAGCAAGTTTATCTCCCTGGCCTGTGGCCAGTATACCAATTGGGAGGATTTTGCCCAGAAGCTGGATCTGCCCCTGGCCGCCTTTATCAAAACCTATCAGCCCGCCTTTTTTGAGCGGGTGGGCCTGCGGTACATCAACGCCTTCTCCCGGAAGGCTCTGGATCTGGAAGAGGTGCCCTTCCGGGAACTGTTCCAGCCCTGCTACCTGGGCATTCTGGCGGAGGATGATGTGCAGGAAACCGGCACCTCCCGCTGCTCGGTGGATGCCGAGCTGGCGCTGCGGGGCGGCTGCCGGGCAAAAATCCACGCCGGCCCGGGAATGATTAAACGGCCCGGCGTGCAGGATAAAGAGGTCCGGTTTATTCTGGACAACGACCTGTTTATGACCGGCAACATCCCCATCAACCTGTCTACCGGGGCGATGCAAACCCTGCACCAGCAGGCCGACAGCCTTTTTCTGGGGGCAATCACCCCCCGGCTGAAGGAAGCCATGGAGCCCTTGGAATACTGCTAAGGAGACAACTTTATGTTCTACTTCGACTGGACCTATGTGGTTCTGGTTTTGCCTGCGGTGATTCTGGCCATGTGGGCCAGCGCCAACGTAAACGGCACGTTCAAAAAATATTCCACCCAGTACTCCCGCCGGGGCATTACCGCCGCCCAAGCCGCCCGCCGGGTGCTGGACGCCAATGGCCTGCAGCATGTGCAAATTCAGCACGTGGGCGGGAACCTCACCGATCACTTTGATCCCAAGGCCAACGTGATCCGCCTGTCAGACAGCGTGTACAGCAGCACCTCCACCGCCGCCATCGGTGTGGCCTGCCACGAGGCCGGCCACGCGGTGCAGCATGCGGTGCACTATGCGCCCATCAAGCTGCGCAACGCCATTGTCCCAATCACCAATATCGGCTCCCGGTTGTCTATGCCTCTGATCCTGCTGGGATTGATTTTGTCCGCCGCCTCCCCTGACCTGTACTGGCTGATCTATGCAGGCATTGCCTGCTTCGGCCTGTCGGCAGTCTTCCAGCTGGTCACCCTGCCCACGGAATTTAACGCCAGCCGCCGTGCCCTGCAGGCCATTGCCTCGGGCAACCTGCTGTACGACGATGAAATGGATGGGGCCAGGAAAACCCTCCGGGCAGCGGCGCTCACCTATGTGGCCGCCCTGGCTGTGGCAGTCACCCAGCTGCTGCGCCTAGTCATCATTTTCGGCGGCAGGCGCCGGAATGACGATTAATCCCCCGGCACCGTCTGCGGCAATACTACATCTGGCTGGAAATCAGAACGGATTTCCAGCCAGAATGCAGTTATGGGGTTGATTGCCGCCGGAACAGCTGCCGGCACAGGGGAAGCGCACCCAGCACCGTGCCAAAGGTATTGCAGAGCACATCGTCTGTTTCCGTCCTGCCTAAGGCATACCGGTACTGAAGCACCTCTACACCGGCGCTGAGCACTATTCCAGCCAACGCCGTGAGGGCCATTCGCCTGCCAGCCGGCCACTGCGCCGGCCAAACCTGCGCCAGGGCCAGGCCGAAGGGAAAAAACAAAAAAACGTTCATCACCATGATGCGGTATAATTCCGGCAGCACCTTGGCCATTTCCAGGGTCCACAAGGGCTGCAAAATCAGCAACCGGGTTTCTCCCGGTTCCCGGGTCAACACCGTGGCATAGAACACCGCCCAAATGGACAGCAGGAGCAAAACACCATTGGCCACTGCCCATCGCCGGGCCCTTCCCTGGGTTTTCCCAAAAAACCATTGGCACCACGTCCAGAAAATCACCGCTGCAGTCATAAACAGCATAACCTGCTGCAGCGGCAAACCATAAATGAAATTCAGCATGGATTTCCCTCCTGTGCCGGAAAATCATTCCCGGCCGCAACCGGTCAACCTCCGGCCAGCCCGCCGAATCCATCCAGAAGCCCATTCCAGCAAAGCGCCGGTGTACCCGGAAAACTCCGCCGGGGTTAGCTCCGTCTTTTCCCGCAGCGCCAACCAGCCGGAAAGAATTTCCCTGTCCTGTGGGGGCAGCGCGGCAAACAGTGCCTCCCTCTCCCGGATATATGCCCCGGTTTCCACATAGCCGATGGCCTGCAGGGTAAAGGCTGCCGCCTTATACAGTGCTTTCAAGCCCTCCCCGTCTTGTTCATGGACGGCATGATGGACACACTGGTGGTAGAGGTTGCAGGTGCCGTTGTGAATCGCCTGCCACACATCCGCAAGAGAAAATTTCTCCCGCAGGTCATCCAAAGTGCCGTACAGGGGAACCGTGTCATGGTAAAATTGAAACAAGTCCCATGGCGCCCAGGCCAGCAGCTCTCCCCTTCCGGAGACAAAGCCGCACACTTTCTCCCGGTGTGGCAGCGTATCCAGCAAGGCCCGATAGGTTTGCAAATCGGTGGGGTTGAGCCGGTCCAAAATCAGCACCACGTCAATGTCGCTGTTGGCCGCTGCTTCCCCTCTGGCATAGCTGCCCTGCAAACCGATAAACCAGACGCGCTGGTGAAATACGGCCTGTACAGTTGCAGTATATTTCTCCAACCACGTAGAAATTTCCAACATTCGCTAACCTCCCATAAAACAGCTTCCAGCGGCCGCAGCTGCTGGAAGCTTTGTCATGCAATTAAGAGGAATGTCCAGGGATATCCCAAGGATGGAGGGCCATGGCTTTTTCGTACAGGCGGAGATAGCTGTCATACCGGCTCCGCTGTACCAGCCCCTGCTGCACCGCAGCCGTCACAGCGCAGCCTGGCTCTTTCCGGTGGGCGCAATCCCGGAAGCGGCATTTGCCCAGGTAGGGCGCAAAATCCGGGAAAGCATACTGGAGATTTTCCTTGAGAATGATTTCCATCTTGTCTGTATCAAAGGCGGAAAAGCCAGGGGTATCCGCCACATAGGTCGTGCTGTCCAGGGGGTACAACTCCACATGGCGGGTGGTGTGCCGCCCCCGGCCCAGCTTCTGGGACACCTCACCGGTTTGCAGCCGGAGCTGGGGAGCCAGCCGGTTCAGGATGCTGCTCTTGCCCACGCCGGAGTTACCGGTGAAAGCGGTAAGTTTTCCGGAAATGGCCTGGCGGAGTGCCTCTATTCCCTGGCCTGTCTCGGCACTGGTTCGGATCACCGGAAAGCCTGCCTGCCGGTAGATCTCCCCCAGCACCTGGGCCGGATCCAGATCCGTTTTATTGACGCACACAATCACCGGCACCGACTGGCTGCCTGCAATGGCGGCCACCCGGTCAATGAGAAACGGCTCAGTCACTGGGTTGACATTGGCCGCAAAAATCACCAAGGCGTCTAAGTTTGCCACTGCCGGGCGGAGAAAACTGTTCCTCCTGGGCAAAATCTCCTCCAGCATACCCTTCTTCCCCTGGCGGCTAATGTTCACCAGATCGCCAACCAGGGGAATTTGCCCGCCTTTCCGTAAGTTACCCCGCGCCTGGCAGGTAACCACGCCGCCGTCCGTCTGCACATTGTAAAATCCGCTCAGGACCCGTATAATTCTGCCGGTCATCCGCCAATCGTAAAGCTCAGCTGGATGCGCTCTGCCGTGGTACTGGAGAAGTCCACCTTAAAGCTATCCGTATAGCTGCCGTTCACATAGAAATCAAAGTAATCCGTACCACTGCCCTCCAAACTGATGGCTACCTCCGTGGTACCCGGCTCCACCGTCAGCTGATCCGCGCAAGGCGACCCGTCCTTAAATACCTGGATTTGATAGGCCTCGGTGATGTTGCTGGGCAGCACCAACGTTACTGTCTTGTTGGTCACTGCCGGCGTGGTCTCCGTCGGTCTGGTGGTTTCCGCCGGTCCACGGGACACGGTAAGCTCCACCGTGGTGCCTTCCGGCACCTCCGTCCCGCCGTCAATTGACTGGGTGAGCACCTGGTCCTTGGGCTGATTGCTGTCCACCAGGGTATAGTCGCACTTCAAGTTCCGGTCGGTGAGCAGGCTGGAGGCTGTGCCAATATCCATTCCCTTTACCTCCGGAACCCTGGTCATGACCACGGCGCTGCCGGTGCTGACGTACAGGGTCACCGTCTGGCCGGCTTCCACCGTCTCTCCTGCGGCGGGTTCCGTACGGATTACCCTGCCCTCCGCAATCTCTTCGCTGGATTCCTGCTCTACCCGAATGTCCAGGTTCATATCCGTTTTGTTCCGCAGGATCGTCTCAGCATTAGCCTGGGGCTCATCGGTCAGGTCGTCCATCACCATCGTCAGGGGACCTCTACTGATCCACAGGGTCACGGTTTGTCCAACGGTCAAGGTGGCGTCCATCTCCGGATCCGTCCGGGTTACCCGGCCGGCCTCAATTTCCTGGCTATATTCTTCCCGGATCACGATAACCAAGCTGAGTTCCAAGCCGTTCAAGGCCTCTCTGGCTTGCTCCTCCGTCCGGTTTTGCAAGTCCAGCATTTGGCTGGTTTGCGGGCCGTTGCTCACCACCAAGTTGATTGTGGTGCCCATTTCCACCATTTCTCCCGCTTGCGGATCCTGGTCAATGATCTCCCCTGCAGGGTGCTCGTCATCAAACCGGTACTCCTCATCCCGCAGCTCCAGATTCTCATAGTCGTCCGGGTCGAGCTCGTTAAAGACTTCCCCCACAAAATTGGGCACTTGCACCATTGCCGGGCTTTCATTTCCCCCGGCCAGGAGCACCACCAGGACAATAATGGCAATCACCGCCAGGCCGCCGCAGACGGCAATGGCAATGGTAAGGCCACGGCTGCGGCCGCTCTCCTCCTCCGGCTCCACCGGGCGGGGCTTAGGCTGCACCGGCCGGGCAGCAGCCGGGCGAGAGGAATCCCGAACCGTATCCGGCCGGGCGCCGGCCACCCGTTCGGCAGTACTGGCCGGGCGGCGAACCGGCGTAGCCGCCGGACGGGGCGCCGCAGGGCGGGATGCAAAATGGTCATAATAAAACAAAATATTGGGGTTCTTGCGGAATTCCTCCATATCATACAACATTTCCGTGGCAGTTGCATACCGCTGGGCAGGGTCCACCGCCATGGCTTTCATGATAATCTGCTCCAAGCCGCCGGGAATGTTGGGATTCAAGGTGGAGGGCATGGGCGCACCGCCATTGATGTGTTTTAGCGCCACGGCAACCGGGGACTCCCCATCGTATGGAGGCCTGCCGGTGAGCATCTCATACATCACCACACCCAGAGAATACAAGTCCGAACGATTATCCACCCTGCCGCCCTTGGCCTGCTCTGGGGAAATATAATGGACAGATCCCAGGGCCTCTTTGGTGAGGGTGCTTTGGGAGGACATGATCCGGGCAATGCCAAAGTCCGTCACCTTAGCCGTGCCGTTTTTCAGGATCATCACATTGTGGGGTTTAATATCCCGATGGACGATGCCCTGGTTATGGGCATGCTCCAGCGCCTTGCCAATCTGCATGGCAAAGTGAAGGGACTCCTTCCAGTTTAGGTAGCCGCCCCTGCGTTCCATGTACTGTTTCAGGGTAATGCCGTCCACCAGTTCCATCACGATATAGTCCGCGTCCCCGGTCGTGGATACATCGTAGACGCTGACAATATTGGGATGGTTCAACATGGCAATCGCCTGGGATTCCGCGTGAAAGCGGCGGCGGAACTCCGCATCATGGGAGTAGTCATCCTTGAGAATTTTGATGGCCACCAGCCGGTTCAGCCGGTGATCCCGGGCTTTATATACCACGGCCATGCCGCCGGTGCCGATGATATCCATAATCTCGTACCGGTTATCCAGCAAGCGGCCTATGTAATTGTCCATGAAAAGCGCTCCTTTCTCATTGCGGCAGTAACTCAGATCACAGCCAAAATGCTGGTAACATTGTCCGGCGCACCCCGCTGCTTTGCAATGTCCAGCAGCCGCTGGCAGCAGAGCTGCTTATTGACGCCATGCACTACCTCGAAAAGCATCTCCTGGTCCTCCAGGAGGTTGGACAGGCCGTCACTGCACAGCAGCAAGCTGTCTCCCTTTTGCACCGTGAGGCGGAACAGATCGCACTCCACCTTCGGTTCTGTGCCAATGGCACGGGTGATGAAGTTTTTCCCGGGGTAGCTCTTCGCCTGCTCCCCAGTCAGTTCTCCCCGCTGTACCATGAGCTGCACCAAGGAGTGATCCCGGGTGATACAGCGAACGCCGTCCCGGTTGAGTAAATAGCACCGGCTGTCTCCCACATTGGCCACCACCGTCTGGCTGCCTTCCAGATAGGCTGCCACCAGAGTCGTGCCCATCCCAGAGAAGTCTGCGAATTGCTGAGACTGATCATACACGGTTTCGTTGGCCAGGTACACCGCCGTGCGGAGCATTTGCTCGATCTCTTGCGGCGCCATATCCGGCTTCCGGCTTCGCTCCACCTGACCGGCGAAAACGTCTAAGGCCAGGGCGCTGGCAATATTGCCGGACTTGGCGCCACCCATGCCGTCACACACCACGCACAGCGCACTTTTGTCAGAAAACTGCCGGATCTGAAATGCATCCTGATTCTGCGCCCGAACGCAACCGGGATCGGTTAATCCCCATGCCTGCATAGTCTGGCCTCCTTTCGTTTTTTGCTATTGTAGCAGCTTTTTTCTCACTTTGCAATGGCTATTGACTGGCAGTTACAGCCGTTTTTCGCCGGAGTTGACCACAAGCGGCGTCAATATCGCCCCCCAGGGAGCGGCGCACGGTCACCGGGAGGCCTCCATCTGCCAAAATTTGTTGAAACTGCCGGATGGTTTGCCGGCTGCTGGGCTTTAGTGGACTTTCCGCCACTTCGTTCAGGGGAATTAAGTTCACATGGGCCGGCATCCCCCGCAACCGCTTCAGCAGCAGCCTGGCGCAAGCCGGAGAGTCATTGACCCCCCGGATCATGGCATATTCAAAGGAAATCCGCCGCCCGGTCATCCTGGCATAGTCCCGGCAGGCTGCCAGCAATGCCTCCACATGGTAAGCCCGGTTCACCGGCATAATGGTATTGCGGATTTCATCGTTGGGGGCATGGAGAGAAACAGACAGGGTCAGTTGCAATTTTTTCTCCGCCAGCTGCCGGATCTTGGGCACCAGGCCACAGGTGGATAGGCTGATGTGGCGCATGCCAATGTTCATTCCCTGGGGACTGTTCACCAGCGCCAAGAACCGCAGCACGGTGTCCAAATTGTCCAGTGGCTCGCCGATGCCCATGAGCACAATATGGGAAATGGGCTGCCCTGCGTCCAGCTGGGTAAACAGCACCTGATCCAGCATTTCTGACGGCCGCAGGCGGCGCACCAGTCCTCCCAAAGTGGAGGCGCAAAAGGCGCAGCCCATGGGGCAGCCCACTTCCGAGGAGATGCACACACTGTTGCCATAGCGGTAGCGCATCAGCACCGTCTCCACGCAGTTGCCGTCGGACAGCCGCCACAAATATTTTACCGTACCGTCCTGCTGGGAAGCCTGTTTGCGAACGACCTGGGCCGCAGTGATCTCGTATCGCTCGTCCAGGGATTCCCGTAAGGCTTTGGGCAAATCGGTCATTTCCCCAAAGGTCACCGCGCCCCGGTGAAGCCAGGCATAGACCTGTCCCGCCCGGAACGAACTCTGACCCATCTGGGCCAGCTGGCTTTGCAGCTCTGCCAGGGTCAGAGATTTGATATCGGTTTTCATGTTTTTCTCCTCAGTTTTGCGATAAAAAAGCCGTCGGTGTCAAACTGACCAGGCAACAGCCGGACCATCCCGGTTCGAACCGGCCCCGCCGGCAGCGGTTCCAAGACAAAATCAAACGCCTCTGCCAAAAATGCCTCTACCACCGCCTGGTTTTCCCGGCGCAAAATGGTGCAAGTGGAATACAATAACACACCGCCGGGCTTGACATAATGAGATTGATTCTGGAGAATTTCCAGCTGCAAAGCTGGCAGATCCCCAATTTTCTCCAAATCCTTATACCGGATATCCGGTTTTTTCCGAATGATCCCCAGGCCGCTGCAAGGGACGTCCACCAGTACCGCATCCATGGTCTTTTCCCAGGCCGGTGCAAAGGCCCGGGCGTCATGCTGCATCGGGTGGATGCAGGAAAGGCCAAGCCGCTGTGCTCCTCTTTCCAAGAGGCCAATCTTATGGGGATGAATGTCGCAGGCAGTAACGCTGCCCTGGTTCTCCAGATCGATGGCAGCGGCAAAACTCTTGCCCCCAGGGGCAGCACAGCAGTCCAGCACTGCCATCCCCGGGCGCAGCCCTGCGCACCGCACCGCCAGGCGGGATGCCGCGTCTTGGACATAAAACAAGCCCTGGGCAAATCCCGGGGTCTCTTCCAGGTTCCCCGCCCCGGACACGGTACAGCAACCGGGCAGCCAGGGGTGGGCCCGGCAGGTCCCCCCTACCGCTTCTACGCTCTGGCGCAGACACTCCATGGTGCCAGCCAGGGGATTTACCTGAACCACCGTTTCCGGCGCCTGATTATCCGCCGCCAGCACCATTTCTAACTCCGCTTCCGACATCTCCCCGGCTAGCAAATCCACCAGGGCTTGGGGATGAGAATACCGGGTAGCCAAATCCGGCGGTAGCGGCAGCTCCCGCCGGAGAGCTGCCCGAAGTACGCCGTTAATCAGTCCTGCCGCCCGGGCATTGGCATATTTTTTCCCCATCTCTACCGACTCATTTACCGCAGCAGAGGGAGGAATCTTGTCCATCCAAAGAATTTGATACAGGCCAAGGCGCAAAATATCCAGCACCACTGGCTGCAAATCCTTCAGCCGGCCCTTCACCAATCCGGACAGATGATAATCCAGCAAGGCCCGGTTCTGCAACACCCCGTAGCACAGCCGGGCGGCCAGCGCCGCCTCCCGGCGGTCCAGCCGGTCCCGGAGAAGGTGCTCTTTCAGTACGCCGTCCGACCAAGCCCCCTGCCTCCGGCAGGCAATCAAGCAGCCCAGGGCCGTTTGTCTGGCGCCCACCGGTCAGGTCTCCAGCGGATGGCCCCGGAAATAATCGGCGGCGGCCATCACTTTTCCGCCCTCAGCCTGCAGGCGCCGGATCTCCAATACGCCGCCGTTGCCGCAGGCCATTTCCAAGCCGGTCTTCGTCACACCTAGCGGAGTGCCAGGAGGCGCCTGGGTGGTTTTGTCCGTTAGCGCAGCGGCATATACCTTGAGCCGCCGGTTCCCCAGGGTCATGGTGGCCACCGGCCAGGGATCCAGACCCCGGATATGGTTTTTAATTTCCAGGGGCGTTTTACGCCAATCAATGGGACACATTGCCTTGGTGAGCATGGGGGCAAAGGTCGCCTGGCTGTGGTTCTGGGGCGTACCACGTACCGGGCCGTTTTCCAATTTGTGCAAAGTGCCGCACAGCAACTCGCCCCCCAGTTCCGCCAAACGGCTCAGCAAGCTCTGGGCATTTTCCTCCGGATCAATGGGGGTACGGGAGACGGCAATCACATCCCCGGCATCCATCTCCGGCGCCATATACATGGCGGTAACGCCGGTTTCCGTCATCCCCTGTAAAATGGCCCACTGCACCGGACCGGAACCCCGCAGGGCCGGCAAAATGCTGGCGTGAATGTTGATGCAGCCCCGGGGGGGAATCTCCAGCACCTCCGGAGGCAAAATTTTCCCATAAGCCACCACGGCAATCACATCCGGGTGCAAATCCCGCAGGGTTTGCACCGTCTCCGGATCTCGGAGCCGCTCTGGCTGGAACACCGGCAAACCGGCAGCCAGCGCCACCTTCTTTACCGGAGACTGAGCCAAGCGCATTCCCCGGTTTTGCGGCGCGTCCGGCTTGGTGTACACCCCCACCACAGAAAAATGCTGGGCCAGCAGCTTTTCCAGGCACACCGCAGAAATATCCGGCGTGCCCATAAACACAACGCGCATGGCATAGCCTCCTTACATGGCCTCGATTTCTTCTTCCGTCAGGAATCGGGACACTTTTTCCGTATACAGGTGTCCGTCCAGATGATCCAGTTCATGGCAGAAGCACCGGGCGGTCAACTCCTGCCCCTCCGTCTCAAACCACTGCCCGTTCCGGTCCTGGGCCCGGACACGGACAACATTCGGCCGCTTCACCATACCCCATTTCCCGGGAACGCTGAGGCAGCCTTCCGGCCCATCCTGCTCCCCGTCTTGGGCCACAATCTCCGGGTTCACCAATTCGATTAGGCCGTCGCCCACATCCACCACCACAACCCGGCGCAAAATCCCCACCTGAGGCGCTGCCAAACCTGCGCCGTTGGCCTCATGCAAAGTCTCCGCCAGATCATCCAACAACCGGTGGAGCTTACCGTCAAATGCAGTCACCGGCTTGCACACTTTGTGCAGAGCCGCATCTTTTTCCGTCATAATTTTCCGCAGTGCCATAGGTTTCCCTCCGTTAATCATAAGCGTTTACATCAATATACGCCGTCACGCCCCGGTTAGCCCTGTTCCGGGCAAAATCCCGAAGCAAGGCCCCCAGCTGCTGCCGCAGCGCTTTGCCACCGGCAGACCGCAAGGTCAGACGGTAGCGGAACTGGTAGTTGATCTTGGCCACAGCCGCCGGAGCAGGCCCAAACACCTGAGCGCCACCCCAGGGTACCAGCGCCGCCGACAGGCTGTCCCGAAACGCTGCGGCACATTGCATCACCCTGCCCTCCTCCTGGCCGGTAAAGGTAATGGTGTACAGATTCAAAAATGGGGGACAGCCCTTTGCTTGGCGCAAAGGCAGCTCCAAATCATAAAATCCGTCATAATCCTGCTTGGCCGCTAACGTGATTACCGCATGATCCGGGGTCATCGTCTGGATCATCGCCCGGCCGGGACGGTTCCCCCGGCCAGCCCGTCCCACTACCTGGGTCAGCATATTAAAGGTCGTCTCTGCCGCCCGATAGCTATCCACATACAAAGACAGATCCGCATCCAATGCACCTACCAACGTTACATTTTCCAGATCCAGGCCCTTTGCCACCATCTGGGTGCCCAGGAGAACCGGCAGATTCTCTTTTCGGAACCGGGCTAAAATTTGTTCATGGGTATTGGCAGCACTGACCGTATCCGCATCCATCCGCACCACCTGAATGCCGGGAAACTTGGCCTCCAGCTCCGCCTGTACCTTCTGGGTGCCGGCTCCCACCGGTTTCAGCGGGCCGCCGCAGCTGGGACACCGGGCGGGCACAGGCTGGGAAAATCCACAATGGTGACACATCAGCCGGCGGTTTGCACTATGGTAGGTAAGATAAGCGCTGCACCTGGGGCATTCCGGCGCCTGGCCGCAGGAAACACACTGGAGCATCCGGCTGGCGCCCCGGCGGTTGAGAAAGAGAATGGTCTGCTCCCCCCGGGCCATGGTCTCAGCCAAAGCTTGCAGCAGCGGGACACTGAGCAGGGAATCGTTGCCGTTGCGCAGCTCCTCCTTCATGTCTACAATCTGCACCTCCGGCAAGGCCATACCGTTATATCGCCGGGTCAAGCGGCAAAGGGTATATATCCCGGTTTTGGCCCGGTACATGGTCTCCACCGACGGGGTGGCAGAACCCAGCACCACCAGAGCCTTTTCCCGCAGGCCCCGGTACTGGGCCACCTCCCGGGCACAGTACCGGGGAGAATTTTCTGATTTATAGGAATGTTCCTGCTCCTCATCCAGCACAATCAGCCCCAGATCCTGACAGGGCGCAAACACCGCCGAGCGGGTACCCACCACCACCCTGGCCTCCCCTGCCCGTACCCGTTTCCACTGGTCAAACCGCTCGCCGGCCGGCAGGCTGCTGTGAAGCACCGCCACCTGCTCCCCGAAATGGGCTGCCAGCAAGCTCAGCAGCTGCGGGGTCAGGGCGATTTCCGGCACCAGTAACAGCGCCGACTTACCTGCCTCCAGGCAGCGGGAAATGAGGCGCAAATACACCGTAGTCTTTCCGCTGCCGGTGACGCCATACAGCAGCCCCACCCCTGGCGCATCGGACAGCAGCTTTTCCGCCAACACTTCACAGGCTTTTTCCTGCTGGTCATTGAGCACCAGCGGGCCGGAAAGCGTGGCAGGTTGGATCTGACGGCAACGCAGCACAGGCCGCTGCCGCAGCTCCAAATACCCCAGCTTCTCCAACCGCCGGATGGTCGCCGCGGTAGCCCCGGTATAATAGCACAGTTCCTTTACCGCGCAGGAACCCAAACTGCACAGCATCTGCAGCACCTGAAACTGCACCGGCGCAGCATGCTCCCGCCGCCGGGCGTATTCCATTACCGTCTCCACCGGGGCTGCCAGAGCGGCAATGCGCTCACTTTTTTCTCCGCACCGGCTGAGAAAATCCTTCCTGCCGGTGATCCATTTTTTCCGAAATAAATAGTTCAGTGCCGCTTGGAGCGCCTCCTCATCGGGAATACACCGGCGCAGCACGGTATACTCCCCCTGGCCACCAAGATCCTCCAAGAAGGCCAGCAACGCAGCGGCGTCCTTCTGCCGGATGGTTTGCCCCGACCAGGGCCGGCCAGGCACCAGAGCAAAGGTATCCCGGATCTGAAACCAGAGACCGGCAGGCAAAATCGCCCGGGCAGCTTCGTAAAATGTGCAAAAGTACCGCTCTCGCAAAAAGGCAGCCAAGCGGAGCATCTGCCGGTCCAACACCGGTTCCGGATCCAGAACCTGCCGGACACGCTTCAGCTCCGCCTTCTCCCCGGGTTCCACAGACAGGACAATCCCCTCAGTCACCCGGTTGCCCTGGCCAAAGGGTACCGTTACCCGCTGGCCCGCCGCCACCGGTAGATCCGTGGCATAGCTGTAGGGCTTGTCAATGGCATACACCGCCGCCGCAACGGCAACCTGGGCAATGGACGGCATTTCCTCACCTCCGGAAAACGCCTATTTCATATACTCCGGCTTCATCTTGGCGGTCAGCTTGCCTTCCGCCACTTCCCGAATGGCTAAGGTGACGGGCTTGTCCTCCAGCGCCACATGATTCTCCTCGGCTTCAGCCGCAATCTGCCTGGCCCGCCGGGCCACGGCGTTTACCAGCAAATACCGGCTGGGAATGTGCTTCAACAACTCAGACATCGGGGGATACAGCATATTAAAAAACCTCCTTCAAAATTGGCAAGTTAGTGTTATTTTCATACCGGCAGCACTGAGCCTCCGGCAGGTCCGCCAAAATCGCCTCCACCTGGGCAATACACCGGGCCAGACCGCCGCTGTCGTTGAGTACCAGGTATGTATACTGCTTGGCCTGCTGAATTTCCCAGCGGGCCTGGGCCAGCCGGGCAGCAATTTTCTCCTGCGGCGTGTCTCCCCGGGATTCCAGCCGCCGGCGGAGCTCCGCCATACTGGGCGGCGCAACAAAAATGGTTACCGCCTCAGGTATCCGGGCCAGCACCTGGGCCGCGCCCTTAGGATCCACATCCAAAATCGCCGTACCGCCCCGGGCAAGCACGTCATATACCGGCTGGGCCGGCGTACCATAATAGTCGCCGCCGGCGTAGAGATTATACTCCATCAGCGCATCCTGCCGGAGTAAATGCTGAAATTCCTCCGGGGTAATGTAGTGGTAGCTCACCCCCGGCGTCTCCCCCGGCCGGGGGGCGCGGGTGGTGGCAGAGACAGAAAAGAAATAGTCCGGATGATTCTCCAAAACCTGGCGCAAAACCGTGCTTTTCCCCACCCCGGATGGGCCGGAAAAGATAACAACTCGACCTGTACTCATTCGTCCTCGTCCTCCTCAATCGGGCAGCCGGCCCGGCCAGCCACCGTCTCCGGCGGTATGGCCGACAAAATCACATGATCCGTATCCATAATCAGCACTGACCGGGTTTTCCGGCCATAGCTGGCGTCAATGAGCATGCTCCGGTCTTTTGCCTCCTGCACCACCCGCTTAATGGGGGCGGAGTCCGGGCTGACTACTGCCAGCAGCCGGCCGGCAGACACCAGGTTGCCAAAGCCGATATTGATGAGCTTCGTTTCACTCAATGTTCTGCACCTGCTCCCGAATTTTTTCCAGCTCCGCCTTGATCTCCACCACAATCCGGGTCAGGCGCAAATCCCCGCACTTAGAGCCGATGGTATTGGTCTCCCGGTTCATCTCCTGTAAAAGGAAGTCCAACTTCCTGCCGATTGCTCCGCCGCCGGAAAGCATGGCCTCCATTTGGCTCAGGTGGCTGCGCAGACGCACCGTCTCCTCATCCACCGCTACCCGGTCGGCAAAAATCGCCGCCTCCTGGAGAATTCTGGCCTGGTCAATGGCGGTATTCTCCAACACTTCCCGCATTTTTTCCTCCAGCCGGGTCCGATAATCCGCCGCGGTTTGGGGGGAGCCCGCCTCCACCTGAGCAACCAGAGATAGGATTGTCTCCATCCTTCCCCGGAGGTCTGCCTCCATGGCTGTGCCCTCTGCTGTGCGCATGGCATCATAGGCAGCCAGGGCCTGATCCTCCACCTGCAAAATTGCCGCCAAAAGTTGATCCTCGTCCTGCTTCGGCTTGTCCATCAGAAACACTTCCGGCAATCTGGCCAATGTGGAAATACTGACGTCATCCTTCACCTGATAGTCTTTCGCCATTTCCGCCATAGCCCGGAGGTATCCTTCCAGCACCGGGCGGTTCAAGGTCACTTCCACCGCCTCATCCGCCCCAGGTCCGGCGGTGATAAACACATCCACCTTCCCCCGGGTAACGGAGCGCTTGATCCGGCTTTTTACCGCGTCCTCTGCAAAGATCAAGCTCCTGGGCAGCTTTACGCTGCAATCCAAATACCGGTTATTCACAGAACGAATTTCCACCGTAAATTCCCGGCCATCAATGGTCTGCACCCCACGGCCGTAGCCGGTCATGCTCTTCATCAAAACAGTATCTCCTTCTGGATTGGATTTTTATACCGGCTGTTCAGTCTCGGCCGGGGCAAAGGCGCAAATGGTAAACACCGGTCCACGGCGCCGCATCCGGCGGTCTACCGGCACCGCGGCAGCCATCCCCAGGGCAAAGCCGGTCAAAGCGCCCCAAAGGCCGGCCAGCCAGGCTCCCGCCAAGAGGAAAACTGCCGGCACCAAATAGACCGCTGCCGCTGCGCCGATGGTCCATCCGGCGGCAGCCTGCAGGACAATCCGGTCCCCCGGCTTGGCGCCAATGGGGTTAGCTGCCATCACCGTCCGGTCAGGCACCTGGCGGCAGCCGCCGCACTGGGCACAGTTTCCACTGCAAGGGGAGGTCCCGGGGCATAGAACCTCCGCCATACCGTTTGCCAAGCAAGCAAGAACCGTAGCCACCTGTTCCACCGTCTATTCCCCCGTGGCTTCCGCCGTTAGCCCAACACTGACGCTGTAGCGGCCATAGACACCAGCCTGGGCCACCCCATTTAACGTAAAGGTAAGCGGAATGTCGTAATTTCCCGGCTCCATACCAGAAAGATCCACCATAGCAACAATGCTCTCCGCCGTCAAGGCATTGACCTCTTCAGCAGGGCCGCGAACCACTACATCGATGTGCTGGGTAAACACCCGGGCCGATAACCCGTCCGGCACGTTTTGGGGCTGAATCTGATCCTGGTTTAAGGTTAGTGTTTTGGTGGTCAGGCCGCTCAGCCGCACCGTCACTTCCGCTGTGAATATCTGAGAACGGTTGGTCAGATTATTGGGCAGGTCAATGGACAATTCCTCACCATACCCGCTGGCCGCATCCACCATACCCAGGTCTATGCTCCCCAGTATCCACCGGTCAATTTTGGCCAGAGCCTCCTCCGAGCCGGAGATAATGATGGTGCTGGGTTCAATCTTGCAAGTTGCATTTGCGCTCACCGCGCCGCCGCCATCTACCAAAGTGACTTCCAGAGGAATTTCCTTAAAGTGCTCAACCGGCAGAATCAGATGAATTTCTCCGGTATCCGTTGTGACATTTGGCACATCCACCGGTTCATAGTTTTCATTCATCAAGGTGTAGGCATAGTCGCCCACCAGAGTCGAGGTCAGATCGGCATAGTTTACCTCTATACCGGCAATGCTGATCTGTTCCACCTCATCCTCCGGGCCATATACCGCCACGGTTTCGGCGCTAAACTGGGGCTGGCCTGCAATCAAGCCGTCCTGCAGCTCGCCCTGGGTGACCAGCTGCACCGGAACCTCCTTGGTGGCCGACCGGGCCACATCAATGTTCACTGAGGCGGTCAGCCGCCGGGCAATGCTGACCCCGGTCACCCCCGAGGGAAAGGTCACCCTGTACTCCCGCTCATAATGGCCGGGCTCGGTGATGCCGCTTAAGTCCACCGTCACCGTAATGTTGGTTTGGTTCAGCCGGTTCAAATCCGACCGGTTGCCGTAGAGGCGCACGGACACCACCGCATTGCTACCGGAGACAAGCATAAGATCCCGATCAAGCAAGACATTTTCGTTTTCAAAGGTTACTGGAATATTGTAATAGTTCTCCTCCGACTCCGGGCTGACGGCAGTCACCACATACACCCACAGGGCCAGTGCCACTACTGCAGCCAACAGCAAGGTTGGAAGTTTACTTTTCATTGGTTCCATCCTTTCCGGCCTTGTCCTTTTTCCAAGGGATGGGCAGCTTAAAGCGTTTCTTCGGCTCTTGCTCCGGAGCCAATTCGTTGCTCAAGAGCCGTTCCAAGGTTCTGGGCGCCAGGTGCCGCTTCAGCATACCCCCCACCGCCACAGAAATGGTTCCGGTCTCCTCAGACACAATCACCACCACTGCGTCAGATACCTCGCTAATGCCCACGCCGGCCCGGTGGCGGGTACCCAAATCCGCGCTGAGCTGCTGGTTGGCCGACAGAGGCAGGACACAGCCCGCCGCTGTCACCCGGCCGTCCCGAATAATCATCGCTCCGTCGTGGAGAGCGGCTTTGGGAAAAAAGATGTTGCGGATGAGCTGCTCGGAAACCCGGCCGTCAATTACCGTGCCGGTTTTGAAATACTCGTCTAAGCGGCTTGCCCGTTCAAATACCATCAGCGCACCGATCTTCTCTCGAGACATGGCCTCACAGGCGATCACCGTCTGACTGATTACGTTGTTGATTTCCTTGTTCCGCTCCCGGGGGCTAAGCACTTCCCGAATGCTGGCGCTACCCACCCGCTCAACTGCCCGGCGAAGCTCCGGCTGGAACAGCACCACCAGTGCAATCAAGCCCAGCTCCATTACTCTGCCCAGCAGATAATTCAGTACGTGCAGATTCAGCAGCTCCGTCATCCAAGTCACCAGGAGAATCAGCACCACTGCCTTGGCAATTCTGGCAGTGCTGGTGGTGCGAATCAGCTGAATGCCCTTATAGACCAGGATGGTCACCAGAATCAAGTCCGCAATGTCCGCCAACTGGATGGTTCTCAACAGTCGAAAAAACTCGCTAAAATATTCGGTAATGCTGTTCATGGGCAGCGCTCCTTCCCGCAGCGGCCTGGCCGCTGAGGTTCACTTGCTGCAAGCAGGACAAAAGCCCCGCGCAGACAATTAGCCTATTATCCTTTCCAGTATAGCGGATTCGCCGCTGGATGGCAAGGGAAAATCAAAAAATTCACCGTCTTTTTTTGCGGAAGACCTGGGCTGCCTGCAAAAGCGCCTGGGTCTGCCCGGCGCTGGCATCCGGTCCATAGCTCACCCGCAGAGTACCTGTGTCCAAGGTCCCCGCGCTTTCGTGGGCGGTGGGGGCGCAGTGCAGCCCTGCCCGCAGGCAGATGCCCAAGCCTGCCATGGTCTGGGCTGCGGCTTCACAGTCCCCGTCCGGCGGCAGAAAAGACAGTGTTCCCCCCTGGTTTGGCCCGGAAAATACCTGCAACCCCAGGGATTTTAGCCCCGCCGCAGCTCTTTTTGCCTGCCGCTCCTCCTCCCGGGCTATGCCCTTAATCCCCCGGCGCCGAATCCAATCCAACCCTGCACCCAAGCCGCAGATGCCAGGCACATTCACCGTCCCCGCTTCTGCCCTATCGGGTAGAAAATCCGGCATTTCCTGACGGATAGACTGGCTGCCGGTTCCCCCCTGCATCAACGGCTCCGGCAACTGCCGGCACAGCAATAAACCCGTTCCCTGGGGACCCAACAGTCCCTTATGCCCGGGCATGGCGATAAATTCTGCACCTAGCGCGGTAAAATCCACCGGCAGGGCGCCGGCGGACTGGGCCGCATCCAGAATAAACGGCACCTGATACCGCCGGCACATGGCCGCAATTTCCTCCACCGGCAGGCGGTAGCCAAACACGTTGGACACATGGGTAAACACCGCCGCCGCCGGATGCTGCCGTAGCGCCTGGTCAAAGACCTCCAGCGTATCCCCCCAATCAAATAGCCGGCGTCCCGCCACCGTTATCTTGGCGCGCCGGCAGTGCAACGGGCGGGTGACCGCATTGTGTTCAAAGCCGGAAATCACCACCGGCGCGCCTTCCGGCACCAGGGTATGGATGGCCAGATTGAGGCCGTGGGTGCAGTTCATGGTGAACACCACCTGCTCCGGCCGGCACGAAAACAGGTCTGCCGCCGATACCCGGCAGCGGTATACCGCCTCTGCAGCCGCCATGG
>DVHJ01000081.1 GCA_018712145.1 Candidatus Faecousia faecigallinarum
GGAGGCGCTCCCGCTCCGCCTGGGATAGCCGCAGATAATGGGGGATTGCGCCGTCGGGGGCCTCCCCCCGGGCCATGGCCGCCATGGCCGCCAGCCCCACCCCGGAGGCCCGCTGCATCCGCCGGTGCTCCGGGGGCAGGCGGAGCATGTCCAGGGCCTGGCAGGCCAGCGCTGCTCCGTCTCCCACCGCTGTCACCGGCGGAGCGTAGGGGGCCAGGCGGCTGCCCAGCTCCGCCAGGCTGATGGCGCAGTCTGGCATCAGGCGGGTGAGCTGCCCGTTCTCTGCCTGGAACAGGGCGGTGTATACCTGATCCCGGCGGGCGTCCATCACCGGGCAGACCAGCCCCTCCATCAGGCCCAGACCCATGGCCATGGCCTCCAGGGTGGACACGCCGTACAGAGGCAGCTCCCGCCCCCAGGCGAAGCCTTTGGCTGCCGCCACGCCGATGCGGATGCCGGTGAAGCTGCCCGGCCCGCTGGCCACCGCCACCGCCTCCACGTCCCCGGCAGAGCGGGAACAATTGTCCAGCATGGCCTGCACCATGGCCAGCAGCGTCCGGCTATGGGTTAGGCCCGCATTCTGGTAGCTTTCCGCCAGCAGGGTATTGCCGTCAAACAAAGCGGCGGAGGCCGCCTTGGCGGAGGTTTCAAGGGCCAAAAGCTTCATTCAAGTCCACCCCCTCAATGGTGATTTTTCGGGTATCCCCGGGGCCGGGGTCAATGGTGACCACCACTGCCCCTGCCATGGCCTCCGGGGCGTTTTCGCTCCACTCCACTACGCACACTCCGCCCCGGTCCAGGTAGTCTGCCCAGCCGATGTCCAGCAGCTCCTCCTCCCCCTGGAGGCGGTACAGATCGAAGTGGAGCAGGGGCATCTGCCTGCCGGCATACTCATTGACAATGGTGTACGTGGGGCTGGTTACCGGACCGGTGACGCCCATCCCCCGAGCAAGGCCCTGGGTGAAGGCGGTTTTTCCTGCCCCCAGGCCGCCCCGCAAGGCCACCACTTGCCCAGGGCGGAGATGTGGCGCCAGGGTTTCCCCCAGACGCTGGGTTTCCGCCGGGCTGTGGGTCCAAAATTCCATGGGATTTTCCTCAGCTTTCCTCTGGTTTTGTTCATTTTAGCATAACCTTCCGTGTTTTGCAATCACTCCATCCCACAAATTGCCCGTGGCTTTCGGATTGACAGAAAACCACGGGGGATGGTATAAACAGAGGAAAACGGCAGATGAGGTGGAACGGATGAAACAATCAGTGCATAACGCCTTTGCGGAGATGGAGAAAGCGGCGGTGGCCCGGCTGGCCGGGCGGCGTTGGCAGGATATTACGGAGAAGGCCAATGTAAAATTTGACATTCAGGCCGGCTGCTTCCGGGTGGCCAGCCTGGCCGGGGAAGTGGCGGTTTCCTACCCTAGCTTCCAGGTTGAGCAGGGGGTGGACCCCTGGCAGCGGCTGGTGATTTTGCACTACCTGGACCTGGCGGACGGCACGCCCCTGGCCCCGGGGGAGATCACCTTCGGCCAGCTGAAGGGGGGCCTGGCCCGGGGGGTGAATTTCGACCGGCAGGTAGAGGCGGCAATGGGCGCCTTTGGCTGCCGGCCGGTGGAGGAGATCCGCAGGGCCTGCCAAAGGCTGGGGGCGCGGTTTTGTCCCGCCAATGCGGATGTGTGCGCGGTGTTCCCATTTTTGCCAAACTATCCAATTACGTTGAAACTGTGGCTGCCGGATGAGGAGTTTGCCGCCTCTGGGCGGCTGCTGCTCAACGCCAGCGCGGAGCATTACCTGACCATTGAGGACGCGGTTGCCGCAGGGGAGGTGCTGCTGAAGGCGTTGGGGTAAACCGGTACGGCGGATTTTACAGCGGCGAGCAATCCGCCGGCCTTACCGTTAATTTGCAGTGCTTGCGCAGAGCAATTCCCGGGATGCATTCCCGGCCTGGTTTTATCCCTGCCCCAGACCTGCCAGCCGCTTTTCCAGGGTGGCGGCGCTAAACTGGGTCAGATAGATCCGTCCGAAATCGCTGGTCAGGATAAAAGCCTTGGGCAGCTCGTCCCCGGCGCTCACCACCTGCCCCTGGGCCTCCGCCTGGCGGAGAAAAGCCCGGGTATGCCGGGCGGTGGTGGTATTGTCCAAGTCAAAAATGCCCACAATGGTCTCTGTCCGCACGGCCATGTCTCCGCCAATGGGTAAATACATTGCGCTTCCCCCTTTCTACCCTATCCGGCCGGTTACGGCCATGGTGAAATTTCATCAAGTGTACCACAAACCGGAAATCCGGTCAACCGGCGCATTTCCCAAGAATGCGCAACTGGGTTATTGACAAAATTCCGGAATCCTGCTATCCTATACCCACTGGGATAAGTGGTGGAGTCTGTCATAGGGCGCTGGCGCGTCTCTATTTATCCGCAGTGGCCGCAGCACTGGTGTATCCAAACACCAGCCATCCGGCAGTTGGCAGGACCGCAATCCGGAGTCCTGCATTTTTTGTATCCGGCGTGATAAAGAGAGAAAAGGCGGTAACATCTTATGGATCTGTCCCTATCCTATTTTCTCCAGCAAATGACCGGCAATCCCATGCTGGCCATTACCGTACTGCTGACCCTGGGTGTCATCTTCGTCAACGGCTGGACCGATGCGCCCAACGCCATTGCCACTTGCATCGGCACCAGGAGTATGGGTGTCCGGTCGGCCATCATCACCAGCGCCATTTTCAATTTTTTGGGCGTTTTGATCATGACCCACCTAAATAGCGCTGTGGCTTCCACCATCAGCAACATGGTGGACTTTGGCGGCAACACCCACGAGGCGCTGATTGCCCTGTGCGCGGCGCTGTTCTCCATTGTGGTCTACAGCGTCACTGCTTCTTTCTTCGGTATTCCCACCAGCGAGAGCCACAGCCTGATTGCCGGCCTCACCGGCGCGGCCATTGCCATCCAAAACGGCGTTGGCGGTGTAAATATGGACGAGTGGATAAAGGTGCTCTATGGTTTGGTGCTGAGCTTGGCCCTGGGTTTTGTGATCGGCTACCTGGTTTGCAAGCTGCTCACGGTGCTGTGCGCCAGAATGGACCGGCGGAAGACCAACGGCTTTTTCCAAGGGGCACAGATTTTTGGCGCGGCGGCCATGAGCTTTATGCACGGCGCCCAGGATGGCCAGAAATTCATTGGCGTCCTGTTTTTGGGCGTGGCCTTTTGCAACGGCCAGAGCAGCGTCCAGGGGATGATCATCCCTGTGTGGCTGATGATTCTGTGCAGCGTGGTCATGGGCCTGGGCACCAGCGTGGGCGGTGAGAAAATCATCAAGTCCGTAGGAATGGACATGGTGCGCCTGGAAAAATATCAAGGCTTTTCTGCCGACTTGGCGGCAGCCCTGTGCTTGCTGTTGTCCAGCCTGTTTGGCATTCCGGTGTCCACTACCCACACCAAAACCAGTGCCATTATGGGCGTGGGGGCAGTGAAGCGCCTGTCCGCCATCAATTTCGGCATGGTCAAAGAGATGGTGCTAACCTGGGTATTTACCTTCCCCGGCTGTGGGTTGATCAGTTTTGTCATGGCAAAACTGTTCATGGCTATTTTTTAAATAGACTTACGGAGGAACGATGTTATGTCCAAAAAACAGGATGCATTTTATTTTGACAGTTTCCTGTCCTGCGCCGATTACGCCTGCCAAGCGGCCCATCTGCTGGAAAAAACCATGGGAAACTATCAGCCCCAAAATATCAAGCAGAAGCTGGACGAAATGCACGCCGTGGAGCATGCCGCCGACCAGCGGAAGCATGAGCTGTTGAACGTGCTGGCCAAAGCGTTCATCACCCCCATCGAGCGGGAGGATATCATTCTGTTGAGCCAGAATATTGATGAAATTACGGATAAAATCGAAGACGTGCTCCTGCGGCTGTACTGCAATAACATTCAGGCCATCCGGCCAGATGCTCTGAAACTGGTCAATGTGGTGATTCGTTGCTGCGATGAGGTTAAGACTTTGCTGGCGGAGTTTGCTGACTTCAAGCGCTCCAAGACCCTGCATGAGCATATTGTCCAGATCAACACCCTGGAGGAAGAGGCTGACGAGCTGTTCATCTCCAGCATGCGCACCCTGCATACCTCTTGTACTGATCCCATTGCCATCACGGTGTGGCGGGAGATTTATATCTATTTGGAGAAGTGTGTGGACGCCTGTGAGCATGCCGCTGACACGGTGGAAAGCGTTGTGATGAAGAATTCCTGACGGCTGGGTAGCCGGAAAGAGGAGGTAGTTGGCGTGGCCTGTCTCACGCCGGTACACCATGAAACAAGTGATTTCCTATTTCAAGCGGCAGCCGCCGGGGCGGCTCATTGCCCTGGGCTTTGCCCTGGTGATTTTGCTGGGGGCGGGGCTGCTGATGCTGCCGGTTTCCGTTCGCCCGGGGGTTCAGGTCCGGTTTATTGACGCATTGTTCACCTCTACCAGCGCCGTGTGCGTCACCGGCCTGATCGCCATCGACACGGCGGATCACTTCACCGTGTTCGGCCAGGCGGTGGTGGCCCTGCTCATTCAGGTGGGCGGCCTGGGGGTGACCTCCGTGGGCGTGGGCTTGATCCTGGCGGCAGGCCGCCGGGTGGGTCTCCGGGGCCGGGTGCTGGTCCAGGAAGCCCTAAACGTGGACAGCGCCAAGGGCATGGTCCGCCTGGTTCGGTCGATTCTCCTGCTGACCTTGTGCTTTGAAGCGGTTGGGGTTGTGCTAAGTTTCATCGTCTTTTCCCAGGATTATCCCCCGCTGAAAGCCCTGTGGATCAGCATATTCCATTCCATCGCAGCCTTTAATAACTCTGGCTTTGACATCCTGGGCGGGCTGCGGAACTTGACTCCCTACCAGACCGATGTGCTGCTGAACCTGACCACCTGCGGACTGATCATCTTCGGCGGTCTGGGCTTCTTGGTGATTTTGGACATTGGCAAAACCCGGTCCTTCCGGAAGCTGAGCCTTCACTCCAAGGCGGTGATCTCCACAACCGCAGTGTTGCTGATTGCCGGAACGCTCCTGCTGAAGGCCACGGAGGACATGTCCTGGCTAGGGGCCTTTTTCCACAGCGTGTCCGCCAGAACCGCCGGCTTCTCCACCTATCCCATGGGCGAACTGACCAACGCCGGCCTGTTTGTGCTGGTGATTTTGATGTTCATCGGCGCTTCCCCCGGGTCTACCGGCGGCGGCATCAAAACCACCACCTTCTTTGTGCTGATGCAGCAGGTGCGGGCCATTTTCTCCAAGCGGAACTTGGGGGCCTTCCGCCGGAGCATCTCCGGCAAGACGGTGCACAAGTCTTTTGTGATCACCCTGCTGTCGGTGCTGGTGGTGTGCCTGGGTACATTTTTGCTGTGCATTCTGGAGCCGGATTGCACTTTCATCCAGCTGCTGTTTGAGGAAGTGTCCGCCTTCGGCACCGTGGGCCTGTCCACCGGCATCACGCCGGGGCTGTCTGTGGCCAGTAAAATGGTGGTTATTCTGACTATGTATACTGGACGGGTAGGGGCCTTCACCCTGCTGTCCATGTGGATCAACCGGCCGGAGTCCGGCGCCCGGTACACTGAGGAATCGATTACAATAGGATAGGTGAGGAAATGAAAAAGCAAGTTTCTTCCTTCGGCGTCATTGGCCTGGGCCGGTTTGGCGCGGCGCTGGTGAAAACCCTGGCCTCTCCCGAGCGGGAAGTGATCGCCGTGGACCGGGATGAAGCCCGGGTGCGGGCAATTCGGAAATATACGGATTTAGCCTTTGTGGTGGACGATCTGAACCACGACACCCTGGAGGCCACCGGTATTCAGAACTGTGAGACGGTGGCGATCTGTATCGCGGAAAAAATGGACGTGAGCATCCTGACCACCATGACGGTGGTGAAAATGGGGGTGCCCAATGTCATCTCCAAAGCTGCCAGTGAGGAGCAGGGCGAGGTACTCAAGCGCCTAGGGGCTACAGTGGTTTACCCCGAGTCGGACATGGCGGTGCGGATTGGCAAGCGGCTGATTTCCAACAATCTGCTGGACTATATCTCCCTGGATAACGGGGTGGAGGTACGGCGGATTCAGGCTGTGGGCAAGCTGCTGGGGGCCAGCATCCAGGAGGTGGATGTGCGCCGCCGGTATGGGGTGAACATTATCGCCATTGAGCGGAACCACCAGACCGATGTGGATTTCTCTGCCCAGTACCGCTTCCAGAAGGGGGACGTGGTGGCGGTGATCGGAAAGGTGGACAAGATCGACCGCTTTGAAAACAGCATTCAGAATTAAATGCCATGGCCTGGAGTCAACGAAAGTTTGACCCCAGGCCATTTTTACATCGCTTTTCTCTTCATTGTGGAAATGCGCAAGAACGATAGGGGAGGTGGCAACTTCGGATTTTTCGGAGAAACCGTTCTAATTTTTTGTCATGCGGTAGAACATACCGGTGCCGATCCCGGTGGTAAGCGCATAGGGTTCGCCATCAATTTGGAAACCAGCTTTTTCGTAGCATTTTATTGCCCTGGTGTTCCATGTGCGGACTTCCAGATACAGAGGCTTGTTGGGGTAACGTTTTTTGGAAATCTCCGCAGCAAGCATAAGCATCCTGCGGCCGTAGTGTTTGTTGCAGAGATCAGGATTTACCCCGATACCAATGAAAACTTCGGTTTTTTCCGCTAAAATGTTGACAAAGCCCACCAACACATCCCCGTCCAGAAATGCCAGGTAATTCTTTTCCGACTTTGGGTTCATAAATCCCATTTGTTGTGCCTGCATTTCTTCGTAAGAAGGAAGATTATATATGGCATACTTTCCGTCATATTGCCATGCGCAAATCTGCTGCTTATCTTTTTCAGATAAATTTCTGTACGACAATTCTTCCACAATATTAACCCTTTCATATTAGCCGTGATGTACACATTATCGGTATGCATACCTGGTTTTCACCAGGGGCATACCGAAAGTGCTTGAGTGGGTCCGCCCACAGGGGGAATGTACCATGCTTCAGCCCCGCAGTGCCCCGGCGGCCCTACTCCGCCGGCACATACCGGCAGAACCGGTAAGCCACCCCATTTTCCCAGGCGGTTTGCCCAGCATCCGCGCAGCGCCACCGGGGGTCGGCGTCCAGGTTGGGGAAAAATACATCGCTTTGGGGGCAGGCATCGATTTTCGTCACGTATACCTGGGTGCACCAGGGCAGCATCTGCCGGTACACCGAGGCCCCGCCAATGACAAACGCCCGCCCCTGGGCCAGGGCTGCCGCCGCTTCCGGGGAATTGGCCACCTTCGCCCCGGGGATTTGCGCCACCGTCCGGGATAAAATAATATTCTCCCGCCCTGGCAGGGGCCGTCCACCAGGAAAATCACCTAAGGTGCGCCGGCCGCAGATTACCGCCGCGCCTTTGGTCATTTCCCGGAAGAATTTCCGGTCGGCAGTCAGCGCCAGGGGCTGGGTGCCTCCTGCGCCAATGCCCCAATCGGCGTACACCGCCACAATCGCTTCCACAGGCCTCCCTCCCTAAATGGCCACGGGAATTTTCCCGGAAAATTCGCTGTACCGGTAGCCCTCCAGGTGGAAGCTGTCCGGGGTGAAGGCATAAAAATCCGTCACCGGGTCCATGGTAAACTTGGGGGCGGGATAGGCCGGATTGTCCAGCAGCCGGCGCACCAGGGGAACGTGCCGGTCGTAGATGTGGCAGTCGGCAATGACGTGCACCAGCTCCCCGGCCTGCAGGCCCGACACCTGGGCGAACATGTGTACCAGCACGGCATACTGGCACACGTTCCAGTTGTTGGCGGTGAGCATATCCTGGGAGCGTTGGTTTAAAATGGCATTTAATGTATTACCGGAAACGTTAAAAGTCATGGAATAGGCGCAGGGGTATAGGTGCATCTCATGCAGATCCTGGAAATTATACAGGCTGGTGAGAATCCGCCGGGAGGTGGGATTGTGCTGTAGGTCGTAGAGCACCCGGTCTACCTGGTCAAACTCCCCCTCGGCAAACTGGTATTTGACCCCCAGCTGATAGCCGTAGGCCTTGCCGATGGAGCCGGTTTCGTCAGCCCAGCTGTCCCACACGTGACTGGCCAGGTCCCGGACGTTGTTGGACTTTTTTTGCCAGATCCACAGCAGTTCATCAATGCAGTTGCGGAAGGCGGTGCGCCGCAGGGTCATGATGGGAAATTCTGTCTGCAAATTGTACCGGTTCACTACCCCGAAGCGCTTGACGGTGTGGGCGGGGGCACCGTCGGCCCACCGGGGGCGCACCGTCCTATCCGTGTCCCACACTCCGTTTTCCAGAATATCCAGGCAGTTGGCCCGGTAGATTTCATCGGCTCTGCTCATGGCCATGTTCCTCCTTGCCGTAGGGAATCGCGCTGGGGTAAGTATAACACGGTCCAGCCGGGGATGCAAGAAGGCGCCGGTTTTTCCGATATTTTTGGGAAAATCTGGCGGTTTTGTCGAAGAAGAACAGGCTGGTTTTTCCCTTTTTTGTTTTTTTCGTGGGATTTGCAAAAAACCGTTGAGTCCCCCTTGAAAATGGTGTAAAATAGTGTAGCTAGCTTGAATTAACCCCAACAATTTATTGGAGGCATGAAATAATGAAGAAACCCATTGTTTTGGTGATTATGGACGGCGTGGGCCGGGGGGATGGCGGCCCCGGCGACGCGGTAAAGCAGGCCAACACCCCCACCCTGGATATGCTGCTGGACACCTGCCCCCACACCTGGATCAAGGCCCATGGTACTGCCGTCGGCCTGCCCACAGACGATGATATGGGCAACTCCGAGGTGGGCCACAATGCCCTGGGCTGCGGCCAGGTCTATGCCCAGGGGGCTAAGCTGGTGGAGGAATCCATCGAATCCGGCAAGCTGTTTCAGTCCGCCGTGTGGCAGGATCTCACGGACAACTGCCTGTCCGGGGAGAAGGCCCTGCATTTTTTGGGTCTGCTGTCTGACGGCAACGTCCACTCCAACATTGCCCACCTGTTTGCCATGCTGAAGGCCGCCAAGGCCAAGGGAGTTAAGCGGGTGTACTGCCACATCCTGCTGGACGGCCGGGATGTACCGGCTACCTCTGCCCTGACTTACGTGGACCAGCTGGAGGATGTGCTTTCCAGCTTGCGGGAGCCGGGGTATGACTACGCCATTGCCTCCGGCGGCGGCCGGATGCAGATCACCATGGACCGCTATCAGGCCAACTGGCCCATGGTGGAGGCAGGCTGGCGCACCCATGTCCAGGGCCAGGGCCGGCAGTTCCCCTCCGCCCAGGCGGCCATTGAGACCTACCGGGCGGAACTGAACTGCATTGACCAGGATCTGCCCGCCTTCGTGGTGGCCCGGGACGGCCAGCCGGTGGCCAAGATTGCCAACGGCGACAGCGTGATTTTGTTTAATTTCCGGGGCGACCGGGCCCAGGAAATCTCCCTGGCCTTTGACGAGAAGGAATTTACCCACTTCGACCGGGGAGACTATACCGGGGTGAAGTTTGCCGGCATGCTGGAGTATGACGGCGACCTGAAAATCCCTCAGCGCTACCTGGTGGATCCCCCGGTGATCCGCAACACCCTTACCGAGTTCCTCTGCGCCCACAATATCCGGGAGTACGCCCTGTCCGAGACCCAGAAGTATGGCCATGTCACCTATTTCTGGAACGGCAACCGCTCCGGCAAGGTAAACCCGGATCTGGAGGACTACGACGAAATTCCTTCTGACGTGATCCCTTTTGAGCAGGCGCCGGCTATGAAATCCGTGGAGATTACCGACCACATGGTGGCGGCCATGGCCTCCGGGAAATATGAATTCCTCCGGTGCAACTATCCCAATGGGGATATGGTGGGCCACACCGGCGTGCTGGAGGCGGTGATCACCGCCATGGAATGCGTGGACGCCGGCCTGAAGCGGATCCTGGCGGCAGCCGACCAGTATGGCTACACCGTCATTGTCACTGCCGACCACGGCAATGCCGACCAGATGACCGAGACGAAAAAGGGCAAAACCACCGTCCGGACCGCGCACAGCTTGAATCCGGTGCCGTTTATTATCTACGACCGGGATACGCCGTATGTCATCAAGGATGGCGCCTTTGGCCTGGCCAATGTGGCGCCCACCATTGTGAAGATGATGGGCTTTGTTCCCCCGGAATGCTGGGCGGAAAGCATGATTTAAATCTTGTGCTTTCCCCGGAAATCAGGTACAATAGAAAGCACACAATCTGCCGGCTTGCCGGCAAAGGAGGTAGCTGTTATGATTCGTCAGCATACGCAGAAGGGTGCCGTGGTCATCAGCAGCAACGTCTATACCAACATCGCCGGCGTGGCTGCTTCCAACTGCTTCGGCGTCAAGGGTATGGCGGTGCGCTCCATGACCGATGGGTTGGTTCACCTGCTGCGGAAGGAGTCCATGAGCAAGGGCGTGCGGGTGCATTTCCATGAGGACAGCTCCATTTCCATCGACTTGCACATCATGGTGGATCATGGGGTGAATCTCACCGCCGTAGGGGCTTCGATTATTTCTGAGGTGCGCTATGTGGTGAACAAGTGTACCGGTACCAAGGTTCGCGCTGTCAATGTGTATATTGATTCCATGATGATTGGGTGACGCCCGGACGTGGAATGACTTCGGAGGTGTAAAATCCATTGAGGCAAACCATTAACGGCGCCGATTTTCGCAGACTGATCATCAGCGCGGCCGCCTCTATTGAAATTCACAAGCAATCGATCAACGAACTGAATGTGTTCCCGGTGCCGGACGGCGACACCGGCACCAACATGTCCATGACCATCAACGCCGCCGTGGCCGATCTGAAAAAGGCGGAGGATCCCACCCTGGAAAAGGCGGCCGCCATTGCCGCCTCAGCCATGCTCCGGGGCGCCCGGGGCAACTCCGGCGTGATCCTGAGCCTGCTGTTCCGGGGGATCTCCAAAGTTCTGAAGGGGGCGGCGGAGTGTGACGGCGTGCTGTGGGCCAAGGCTCTGCAGGACGGGGTGGACGCTGCTTACAAGGCGGTGATGAAGCCGGCGGAGGGGACTATCCTCACCGTAGCCCGGCTGTCCGCCGCCAAGGCGGCCCATGCCGCTCAGGAGAACAGTTATTTCGAGTTTGTCCATCAGGCGGCCATTGCCGAGGCCAAGACCGCCCTGGCCAACACGGTGAACCAAAACCCGGTGCTGAAGAAGGCCGGGGTGGTGGACGCCGGCGGCAAGGGCTGGGTTTTGGCCCTGGAGGCCATGCTCCTGGCCCTGCGGGGGGAGGATGTGACTGTTCCGGAGGATCTGGCGGAGACAAAGCCCCAGGCGGATTTCTCCGACTTCTCCGATGAGGATATCACCTTCACTTATTGCACGGAGTTTATTGTCAACCGGGAGACGAACCGGGATCCGGAGGAGCTGCGGGCCTTCCTGCAAAACCTGGGGGACAGCCTGGTGCTGGTGGATGACGATGAGATCATCAAGGTCCATGTCCACACCAATCACCCAGGCACCGCCCTGGAGGAGGCGCTGACCTACGGCTCTTTCGTCACGGTGAAAATTGAAAATATGCGCCTGCAGCACACCGAAAAGGTGATGAGCGAACAGGAGCTGCAGCCGAAAATCGCCCCGCCGGAGAAGAAGCTGGGGGCGGTGGCGGTGTGCGCCGGGGACGGCATTGCCTCCGTGTTTAAAGACCTGGGGGTGGACGGGGTGATTGCCGGGGGCCAGACCATGAACCCCTCCACTCAGGACATTCTCACGGTGGTGAACCAGGTGCCGGCAGAGGTGGTGTTCGTTTTCCCCAACAATAAGAATATTATCATGGCTGCCCAGCAGGTGGACCCCCTGACGGAAAAACGGGTGATTGTCATTCCCTCCAAAACCATCCCCCAGGGGATCACCGCCATGCTGTCCTACGATCCGGAAGGCTCGGTGGAGGCCAATCAGGAGAGCATGACCCAGGCCCTGGGCAATGTGGATACCATGCAGGTCACCTATGCCGCCCGGGATTCCGACTTTGACGGCCATCAGATTCGCCAGGGGGACTATCTGGCCATGTTTGGCAACGCCCTGTTCACCACCTCCCGGGACTTGACCACCGTGCTCAAGCGTCTGGCGGAAAAGGTGCGGGACACCGGCCGGGAGTATATCACCATTTTCTACGGCCAAGATATCACCCAAAAGCAAGCAGACAAGGCTGCGGATATTTTCGCCAAAACCTGCCCCAATGCGGATGTGAATCTGCTTTCCGGGGGGCAGCCGGTATATTATTATTTGATCTCTGCGGAATAAGCCGGGGATTGCCAGAGGCCTTTGGCCAGAGGCATCGTGCGTTCTCCGGCAGCCATCCTCTGCGTTGCCAAGGGTCAAAACCGGACAACGCACAGGAAATGGAATAAAACCGGTCCTGCTGCAAAATGCAAATTTTGCAGCAGGACCGCATGTTTATTGGCTGGTGAGGGTGGATAGCTCCGGTTGCAATTGGGCGACCAGGGCTTGCAGCAGGACCGTAGCCCTGGCCTGGGCGTAATTCCATGCCCACAGGGTGGTTGCCTGGGGTGTGGCGGTGAGGCCGGCCAAGGTGAACCGGCCGGCAATCTTCTCTGCCAGGGCCTGGCGGGTTTCCTGCTGTACCTCCGGATCCGGGCAATCGATCAAACGGCACAAGTGGGGCACCGCTCCGTCGGATAATGCCGCCAGGTAGGCTACATCCACCGTTTCCAAGCGACCGGACAGATAAGCCGACACATTGTAATTGGCCACCTGGGCATCCACGTCCATCCACCCGGCCAGGCAGATCACCGCCACTGCTGCCAGCACAATGATCCGCAGATACCGGAAACCGGGCCGGAGCAGCCGTACTCCGGCACACGCCAGGGCCGCTGCCGTGCACAGCATAAACAAGGCAGTAAGCACCCGCAGCCGGGTCAGGCCGTAGGCGGCCACGTACATTCCCATTTTTGCTCCGGCACAGGCCACCAGCACCAGGGAGAAGCCTAGGATAAACAGGCACAGCCCTTTGGTCAACCGGCGGATTGGCTGCCCTGCCAGCCTGATGCAGACAGCGGCCAGACCCAGGTTGATGGCGCACAGGGCGGCCATTTCAAAGAAGCCCCGCCGGGCGTACTCTGCCGGGGTATAGCCCTGGGGCAAAATCCCCTGAAAGGCGCTGAACAGGTAGGCCAACTGGGACAATAGATATACCCCATACACCAGGGACACCGCGAATAGGAACGTATTCAAGGGCGTGGGATTTGCGCTGCGGGCAGGTTTTGCTGCCGACGGCGGGTTTTCCGCCGTCAGGCACAGGACCCGGGCATAGGCAGGAAGGAACAGGAGAAAGCCCAGGGCCAGGGGGATGATTCCGTCGCTGTTCACCGGCGCCACCGCCTGGATCAGACCGGCGAAAGCGGCGTCTGCCCGGATCAGCAGCGGCAGGATGATCAGCAGGGCAGGCACCGCCAGGGCCAGGCCCAATAGCACGCCCCCCAATTTTCGCCGCTCCGGCCCCTGGGGGGTCTGGCGCAGCAGAAGGCCGTGGAAGGCCGGACCGATGTAGCCATAGGGTAGGCACCAGGCATGAAAGGCTCCCCGCAGTTCCCCTTGCCTGGGGTAGGCGGCGCTCCCCAGGCCTGCCAAATCGGATACGGCGATGGGGAAAACCAGCCAAAATTTTCCGCCGTCGCTATAGGCCAGGGCGGCGGACATCACCATAGCGGCAGCCAGGCAAAGGATGGCATAGGGCCGCCAAGCGGTTTTGGTTAGGACATGCAGCCCGGTGGCCCCAATGATGATCATCAGGGCCAGGGCCAGGCCTAGGTTCAGACCGCCCCAATAGAGCCCGTTGGCCGCCAGCAGGCAGCCGGCCAGAAGCACCACTGCCAGCGCAAGCTCCCTCCGGCCTGCCGGGGCTGGCGGTTTTGGTGTAAAGACAGTATTGCTCATGGATTTTCCTCCTCACGGTATTCCAGAATGTCGCCGGGTTGGCAGTCTAGGACACGGCAAATGGCATCCAGTGTGCTGAAGCGGATGGCCTTGGCCTTTCCGGTTTTCAGAATGGACAGATTAGCCTGGGTGATACCGACCCGCCGGGCCAACTCCTGGGCGCTCATGCGGCGCTTGGCCAGCAGGAGGGTTAAATTGACTTGAATGGCCATGGCATGCCTCCTGTTAAATGGTCAGGTCATTTTCTTCCTGCAGGACGGTGGCAGCGCCCATGACGTTGCCCACCACCCCTATCACCAGGCATAGAAAGGCGGTAACTACCGTCACAAATACCAGGGGCGGGTACCACCAGGCGCAGGCCAGGGTAATGAGGCTTACCGTGGCGCAGTACCACACTAACCGGTGGATTAGGCGGACGTTGGCCCATTGGAACACCTGCCCTTGGCGGATGCGGCCCAGGAGCCGGTCCATGTCCAGCATGGCCAGGGCCAGGGGAACGAGGCATAAGTAGTACCCCACCAACACCGCCCGTTGTCCGGCGGGGGCGAGCAGGCGCACCCGGCCGTACCACTGGACAAGGGTGGGCATGGCCACCGCCAGCACGGCCAGCAGCAGGAGAATGCTGCGCCCGGCCCACTGGCAGGCGGCAGCATTGAGATAGGGCTTTTTCATGAAATCGCTCCTTTCCGGCAGGCAGAGACCTGCCCAATGGCCATAGAATACCTTACGAATTATCGTTTGTCAATAATTATTTTTTGAATATCAATAATCAATAGCCCTGCGGGCAGATGCGCAGTGGCCCATGACTTTGTCATCGGTGCTGCATTTTACGATGTGCAGCCGCCGGGGATGGGAACTGCGCTGCAAAAAACCAGCCCGCACCTGTGCGGGCTGGAAGGGGAGATGGTGCCGTCCTACAACAGGCAGTGCTCCAGCTCCTGCAAGAACCGACGCAGAGCCCCGGGGTTCAGGGTGTAGTAGGTACTGGTACCCCGCTTGGTGGTGGTGACAAACCCTTCGTTGGTCAGCAGGTTCATGTGATGGGAGACGGTGGCCGGGGCAAGGCTCAGACGCTCGGCGATGTCCTGGCCGTTACAGTCTCCGTTTTTCAAAAACTTCAGAATCTCCAGCCGGTTTTTGTCCCCCATGGACTTGAGCCGGCTGACTAAACTGGCGGACTGGTCGGAGTACCGCTGGATCAAATCGGTCAACGCCTCATAATATATGCCGAAGTACAACCTGGCATCAGTAAAGTCCCACCGCAGGCCGTGAAAACCCATTAAGCAGGGATAGATATCAATGGACTCCGGCGGCGCTGTTACGTTCAGGTTGGAAAAAATCCGGCTAGGATCGTCTCCGATGCGGCGCTGGGCAAAAGTCTTGGCTTGACGGCACAGCTTGGTCACATCCGGCAGGTGCTCCAAAAACAGTCCGGTGGCCTTCCGGAGGATCACGTCCAGCTCCTCCAAATAGTCGTCTGCCGCATAATACAGGGCGGTGCAAATCCACTTCACATCTTCGGTACAGCCATTGTGCAAAAGGAATTGCATCAGCCCGTTGAGATCGGAAACCTGATCCAAGGCATCGCCAGGGATATCCAACAGTCCACACAGAGTGGGGCCCATGGCTGCCATGCGCTCCGCCTCCGGCAGCCCGCCGTAGCGAACGCCGGATTTCAGGGCGTAGTACAGTGGCCAGGCCAGGGAAAGCAGGCCGCCGTTGCGGGCGGTGAAGAAAAACCGCAGCCGCTCCTCACTTACCGATAGGTTGGAGTTGACATAATTTTCAACCTCCTGCAGAGGCTGAAGCAGAGGCTCCAGTTCAAAGGCGGGGATATTGTATTTGTCGGACAGGTATTTTCTCACCTGCTCGATGTTGTGCTGGGCGTCGGCGCCGGGGAGGAACCGCCGTTCCAGTAGGAAAATACATTCTGCTTCCGGACAAATGCGGTCAAAAAATTGAATGTGCATGGCCATCCTTCCCTCCTACTATTTCGACAAGAATAAAACAATGCCATTATACTGGCTTTTTTTTCCGGTGTCAAGGTTGATGCACTTGAATTCCATCGAAAGATAGCGGAAAAGCAGAGAGAATTGATTTAAAAAAATACGCCAAAAAGCAAAAATTTCTGAGGAGTTTTTAAGCCGGATTGGGAAACTAGAAATATTGCCCAAAAAATTTCGTAATATTTTGTGTATATTGCTGCTATAAAAATCGAAAAAATTTTCGACAAAAATAAAAATACTAGTTGCATTTTTCGAGCTGCCGTGCTAGAATAACTTCACCGCGAATGGGTGTTCGCAACTATTTTAACGAAACAGAAAGGAAGAAAGACGATGAAAAAAAGACTATTGGCGTGCCTACTGATCCTGTCTCTGGTACTGGCCGGCTTTGTCCCCACCGCTTCGGCGGCGGAAGACGGGATTGTGGCCCAATGGACTGAGAAGGACGAGCTTTCCACCACCGGTCAGGAAGTTGCCCTTCAGCCGGAAAAGGGCCTGCTTTCCGACGCTGGGGACGAGCCCCTGGCCGTGGAAAGCGCCAAGTTTAGCGACAGCGATGTGGTTACGGTAATCGTTGAGCTGGAAGACGAGCCGCTGCTGGATGTGTCTGCCGGCGACATTACGGCCTTTGCTGCCTCTACTCGCGGCCAGACCATGGAGCAGGATATCCGCCGGAGCCAGGCGGAGATCAAGGCGCAGATTCAAGCCATTAGCGGCGTGGTTTCCACCCAGTCGGTCAACGGCGCTTCCGATCTGGAGTATACTTACACCACGGTGCTCAATGGGTTTTCCATGAAAATGCCCTATGGGGATATCCCGGAGGCCCGGCAGATTCCCGGGGTCAAGCGCATCTTTGTGGCCGAGCAGTACAGCCTGCCCACCACCTTTACCGAAGAGGAGTACACCATTTCCATGAGCAGCTCCACCGGCATGGTGGGCGCGGACAAGGCCAACACCTTGGGCTATGACGGCACCGGCACCATTGTTGCCATTTTGGACACCGGTTTTGATGCCGACCACGAGGCATTTTCCGTGATGCCCACAGAGGGGAAATACAGCAAGTCCGACATTGCTGCCCTGTTGGATGGCAGTTTGGCCTGCGGTGTGACCAACGTAGACGATGTGTACATCAATGAAAAAGCCCCCTTTGGCTATGACTACGGCGACGGCGACACCAACGCAGAGGCGGTGGGCGAGTCCCACGGCGTTCACGTGGCCGGTACGGTGGCCGGCAACAACGGGGAGGATTTCTTCGGCGTTGCCCCCAACGCCCAGCTGATGATTATGAAAATCTTTTCCGACAACTCCGGTTCCGTCAGCGATGACATTATCCTGGCGGGCCTGGATGACGCGGTAAAACTGGGGGCGGACGCCATTAACATGTCCCTGGGTTCGCCTGCCGGCTTTACCGAATACGGCGACGAGGACGAGGAGGAGACCGATGGATACCTGACCTACTACGGGGTGTATACCCGGGCGGAGGCGGCCGGCGTCAGCCTGATGGTGGCCGCCGGCAACGAGACCGCCTCCACCAACTATAACCCTGCCGGCAACAACCTCACCCTGGCCCAGTATCCGGACAGCGGCATTGTGGGTTCTCCCTCTACTTTACCGGCGGCCATGAGCGTGGCCAGCGTGGACAACTCCGGCTATTTCCGGAATCACTTTGCCCTGGGGGAAGAAACCATTGCCTACAATGACGCGGTGGATTATGACTCTCAGGTCCAGACCAACATTCTGGAGACCTTGGAAGGGCAAACCGTGGAGTATGTACCCATTTCCGGTCTGGGCGCGGAGGAGGATTTTGCCGGCCTGGATCTCACCGGCAAAGTTGCCCTGGTGGCCCGGGGTGACCTGAATTTTGATGTAAAGGCAGCCAACGCCGCAGCGGTTGGCGCCATCGCTATCATCATTTACAACAATACCGACGAGGGGCTGTACTACGCTTCCCTCCAGACCCATACCATCCCGGTGATCACCATCACCAAGGCTGACGCCCAGACTATGCTGGACGCTCCGGAAAAGTCCATCACCTTCTCCGCCAGTTACTATGGCAAGGCGGATAACCCCAACGGCTATCAGATCAGTTCCTTCAGCAGCATCGGCCCGGCGCCTGATCTGTCCATCAAGCCGGAAATTACCGCCCCCGGCGGGGAAATTTATTCCTCTGTCATCGGCGGCGGCTATGCCTCCATGGGCGGCACCTCCATGGCCACCCCCCACGTGGCCGGTGAGGCTGCGGTGCTCCGCCAGTATCTTCAGGAGACTTACCCCGACCTGACTGCCTACCAGCTGGGCCAGCTGGCCAACAGCCTGCTCATGTCCACGGCTGTGCCTGCTCTGGACAACGCTACCGGAACCTATTTTGCGGTGCGCCGCCAGGGCGCCGGTGTGGCCAATGTGTACAATGCCATTGTGTCCCAGGCATATCTGTCGGTAGAGGACTGCAACCGGCCCAAAGCTGAGGTGGGTTCCAATGCCGCCGGCAACTACAGCTATACCGTCACTGTGCACAACCTGTCTGATGCTCCCAAAACTTACAGCCTGGACACCGCCGTTCTGGTGGAGACTGTGGTGGAGGAAAACGGCCTGAGCTACGCGGCCAGCGCCCAAAAGCGGCTGTCCGGCAGCGAGGTGAACGTGACCTACTCCAACGGCAGCCGGATCACGGTTCCCGCCAATGGCACCTCCACCTTTACGGTGAATGTGGCGCTCACCGCGGCAGGCAGGGACTACATCACGGAAAATTTCCCCAACGGCACCTATGTGGAAGGCTTCACCTTCCTGAATGCGGAAGCGGAAGATGGCGTGAATCTGAGCCTGCCCTTCCTGGGCTTCTGCGGCGATTGGGACAGCCTGACGGTGTTTGACGGCGACCCGGGGGAAGACCAGAACATGCTGGGCACCGCTCTGGTGGACATGGACAACTCCGGCTACGGCTATTTCCTGGGGGTGAACACCGACACCGGCGAATATAACGAAGCCAAGCTGGCTTACGCCCCTCAGCGGTCCAACCGGCAGCTTAGCGCCCGGGTGAGCCTGCTGCGGAACGTCACCAGCTTTGCCCAGACCATCACCGATGAGGCAGGCAACGTGGTGTATACCACCGGGGACCTGGGCATGGCCCGGAAAACCTACGCCGCCCTGGGCATGACCGGCATACAATATACCGCCATCCTCTGGACCCCGGGCTGGAACGGCCGCCTGATGGTGGATGGGGAGAACAACGTTGGCGATTGGGCGCCGGATAACCAGTGGTACACCTTCTCCATTGAAGCCACCCCGGTGGGGGTAGACGAACCGCAGGTCAAGTCGTTTAAGTTCTATCTGGACAACACCAAGCCGGTGATTGAAGACGTTCAGCTGTATGAAGAGAACGGCAATGTCTACCTTACTGGTTTGGCCTCCGACGATTTCTATCTCCGCCGCCTGCGGGTGATTGACAGCACCCAGGAATTCTGGTATCTAACCACCGGCGATGCGTTTGATGCCATCACGGAACCCGGCGCCGAATCCCGCTTTACCTTTGATGTCTCCGCCCTGGCCCAGGAGCTGGCTGCCGACGGGAAGAACCCCGGCCGGGTGGGCCTGCTGCTGGAGGACTCCGCCTACAATGAAACCCTGGTCTTTGTGGACATTGGCCCCCAGAGCATAACCCTGGAAAGCGTGTCTGTGGGCGTGGGGGAGAGCAAGCAAGTCCCGGTATCCATCAAGCCTGAGCGCCTGACGGATTCTGCCCTCACCTGGGCGGTGGAGGATACCTCCGTTGCCACAGTGGACGGCCAAGGCGTGGTCACCGGCGTGTCCGACGGCACCACCATGGTCACCGCAACAGCGGTCTCCGGCCTGTCGGCCTATGCCGTGGTCACGGTGGGCAAGGGTGAACCGGTTTACCTCTCCTATGGCGAGGCGCCGGAACTGAACGACCGCTTCCAGACCGATGACGGCTTTAGCTGGAAGGTGATCGGCCCGGATACGGTGCAGCTGGTGGCCAAGCGGGCGAGCACTTACGGCGCCAGCTACAGCGACATGTCCGGCGATATTGTCATTCCGTCCACGGTGGAATACAGCGGCAAGACCTTCCGGGTCACCTCCATTGGCGCAAACGCGTTTTACATGAATATGGCCATCACTTCCGTTACCATTCCGGAGGGGGTGACCGACGTAGGCTACAGCGCTTTCTTCCTGTGCAATCAGTTGGCGAAAATCAGCCTGCCGGACAGCTTGGAATATGTGGATACCTATGCCTTTAACACCTTCATTGCCACGGAATTTGACAAAGTGCCTGCCGGTTTAGTGTGGATTGGCAACGAGTCTTTCTGCAAAGCCCAAATTACCGCCCTGGATCTGCCGGACAGCGTGGAGTACATCGGCGAAAAGGCCTTTATGGGCTCCACGGTGGAGACTGCCTCCATTCCGGAGAGTGTGACCGAGTTTGGCGCCCACATCTTCTACAATTGTCCAAACCTGTCCTATGTGGAGCTGCCGTCCAACCTGAAGGAAATCCCCGAGGGAATGTTCTGGAGCTGCACGTCCCTGAAGCGTATCTCCCTGCCCAACGGACTGGAGAAAATCGGCAATGCCGCCTTCTACGGCTCGGGCCTGGAACGGATCACCATTCCGGAAAGTGTCAAGGAAATTGATGCATGGGCCTTTGCCTGGCTTACCAACATGAAGACCATTGACATTCCGGACAATGTGGAGACCATTGGCTTTAGCGCCTACATCTACTGCCAAGGGGTGGAAACGGTAAACATCGGCTCCGGCGTTACCACCATTGGCAAGGACGGCTTCCGCACCTGGAACCTGACCCTGGGCGAAGAACCGGTGATGAATGTGAAGACCGAGGCCACGGCGGCTGCCCTGCGCCGCAGCGGCTACGGCCAGGAGATTCTGCTCAACGGCGTGCCCTACACCGGCTACAACGGCGTGAGCTTCAACGACGGCACCTTCTCCTACATGCCCACCTCGGACACCGAGGTGCAGGTGGTGGGCTTTAATTCCACTGCGCCTGCTGGAGAGTATACCCTGCCTGCCGAAGTGTACTGCGAAGGCGACGACCGGACCTACACCGTCACCAGCGTCAACGAGCGGGTATTTTTCCAGAACCAGAACATCCACAAGCTGAACCTGCCGGACACCATTGAAGAGGTCGGGGAGCGGGCCTTTGACCAGATGTTCAACGTCACGGAATTCAACGTGCCCAAAAACCTGAAAACCGTGGGCTACCAAGGCATGGGCTACCTGGGCTGGGACGCCAAGTCCATCGGCCTGGAGGTCAATACCGACGCTGTGCTGGAAATTCCAGGAACCCTGGAAGTTTGGGAAGACTGCGGCTTTGCCGGTAACCTGCAAAAAACCGTGGTGGTTGGAGAAGGCGTGACGTATATCGGCGACTATGGCTTGAATGGCCTGACCAATGCCACCTCCATCACCTTGCCTTCTACCCTGAAAAAGATCGGTTTGGCCGCCCTCCAGGGATGCAGTTCTCTCACATCCATTGACCTGCCGGATGGCTTGACCTTCATTGGCGACAGCGCCTTCAGCGGAGTTCCTCTGGAGTCGATTGACCTGCCGGATGGCCTGACTTACATTGGCCGCCAGGCCCTGGGCGCTTATGTCTACAACGCCGACTACACCGCCCAGTACTGGGTAGGTCCGGCATATGTGGAACTCAACGGCGCTCTGGAGCGGCTGGGTTACGACGCCTTCCGTCCGGATGCAGAGATTGTGGCGGTGCTGAACAGCCAGCGGAACATGGTGGTGCAGTTCGGCGACATGGAAAAGCTTCCCACTGTGGTGTGGGACGGTAAGACCGACATTCCCTTTAACGACGGCTCCTATGTCCCTGCCGGCGAGGAACTGCATCTGACCCAAAATGTCACCATTGACGGCAAACTCACCGTGGACGGCAAAGTCTATGTGCCTTACAACGTGCACCTGGAAATCACGGATGATGCCCTGATTGTCAACCCCGAGAATATCATCTACGAAGGTTGCAAGCATGAGAACACCACCACCATTACCCAGCCGGCCACCTGTACCGAAGATGGCCTGGTGACGGTCGTCTGCGACGACTGCGGCACTGTCCTGTCCGAAGAAGTCATTCCCGCCAACTGCCCCTCTCAGGCCTTTACCGACTTGGATACCACCCGGTGGTATCACGAGTACACCGACTATGTGATTGGCAACGGTCTGATGAACGGGGTAGGGAATAACCGGTTTGCCCCCAACAACAATACCACCCGGGGCCAGCTGGTCACTGTCCTGTACCGCCTGGCCGGTTCCCCGGCGGTGGAAGAAGAGGCCACCTTTACCGACGTGGCCGGGGATATCTGGTACTCTACCGCCATTGCCTGGGCTGAGGACATGGGCATTGCCCAAGGTGTAACGGAAACCCGGTTTGCCCCGGGGAACACCGTGACCCGGGAGCAGGCCGCCACCTTCCTGTACCGGTTTGTCACCGGTTACCTGGCGGTTGAGCCGGTAGACGGGGCCGACCTGTCGGTGTACACCGATGCCGGAAACATCTCCGGCTATGCGGAAGAGGCCATTGCCTGGGCCACTGCCGAGGGCCTCTTCGAGGGCTTCCCGGATGGCAGGCTGCTGCCCCAGGGTACCCTGACCCGTGCCCAGATGGCCAAGCTGTTGGCCATCCTGGACCAGAAGTTCTGATTTTTCTCTTCGTTTTCTCCTTTCTCCACGGGAGCGCCCCGCAGGCAATCGCCTGCGGGGCGTTCAAATGCGCAGAAAGATGGAAGCGGGGTAATGGGCTGCCGTGGGCAGATGTGCTTAAGCACATCAAGTTTGACCAAAAGCACCTGTTTATACAAATTCGCACACTTTACGGATTGATATGCTCCCCATCGTGTAGCCTCGAATTTTTTGCGAGTGTCTACTCCATGGGGAGCATATCAGATTTTGCCACAAGTCCGTGATTTTTGCAGAATGCTGTAACGCTTTTGTCCGTAAGATTTGCCGGTCACTATACGGTGCCGTCAACGGTGATGAGAATACCCAGTGTGCCTTCCCCTTGGGCAATGCTTAAGGTCACATTTTCCTTTTGCAGCATGGTGCCGATAGATACAGAATTTCCGTCAGAAATTGCCTGCACATAACCTTGACTGGTTAATGTATTGAGATAGGCGGATGTTTCCGCCAAAGAGATATCCTTCAAGAAAATGCCATAGTGCCCGCTGTCCGAGCAATCCAGCACATAATCTACCGTCCCGCTTTCCGGCTGGGGAATTTGGGCGGTGAACCCATTTTCTGGCCACTGGGTCACCGGTTCCGGCGTGGCAGTGACGGTCCAATTTGCGGATTCCGCCATGGGAGCCGTAGCGCAGCCGGCAAGCCCAGCCAGCGCCAAGAGCAGCAAAGCACAGAAGAATTTTCGCATGATAAAATCCTTCAACAATTTTGACACCATATATTCGATGCATTTAAAACGTTATTTAGGATTTCTACTGAAATTATATAAAAAATATCTAAATACATAAATATATCTCAAAACACAAAATCTCTTAGAACGCGATAAAAATACAAAAAATAAAACCAAAGACAAAGCAGACCACAAAATATAAATAGTGCTTTTTTCTGAAATTGCCACAAACAATATGTAAAAAAACAAAAATAAAAAGTATATTGACAAACTTCTGCTCATTGCAGCAATAGATTGGTCTTTATCAATTTTTGCTGTATTCCCAGTAGATATTAGATAAAATTTACAATAGTTGTAAAGGATTTCTATATTCGCTTCCTCTTCTAAACATAACTCGGCTCGGACAATCTGATGAACAGCCTCTTTCTCTTCTTTTGTCAACAATTGATGGGATGATTTTTTTGATGTATCAAGTGCATTTAATAAAATCCGATTCTTTTTGTTAATAAATTTCCGGTAGAAGAGAGAACCAATTTCTTGAAAAAGCAAGCCAATAAAATAGCTAATTACAAAAAATGAAATGGCATTGTCTGTACTTAATAAGGACGAAAAACGTGAGCCAAAAAGAAGTTGATCAACTGCAAGCGAAAAAGTGCAGATACAAATTCCTGATAGCAAAACGGCAACAATATCATATATACCGAATTTTTCAAGAACATTATTTATCATGTAATCACCAATTATATATATATTATTAATATCAAATTGTCAAAAAATAATTTTGGATTATGCCTAATATCTGATGCATCAATCCAGTATAAATAATAAAAATACATCTATTGAGATTTACAACATGGTATTACTCTAGTCATGGAGGAGCACCTCCCGGGCCAGGTAAACCGGCCGGTGTTTGGATTGTTCAAAAATTTTCCCCACATACTCCCCGATCAGGCCCAGGCAGAACAGCTGCATGCCCCCCAGGAACAAAATCAGCACAATGATGGTGGCGTAGCCCGGCACGGCAATGCCCCAGATCAGCTTTTGCAGCAGGACAACAATCAGATAAACAAGGGCGGCGGCGGCAGACAGCAGCCCCATGTAAGTGGCCAGCCGCAGGGGCGCGGTGGAGAAACCGATGATGCCGTCAATGGCATAGCGGAACAACTTCCGAAATGACCACTTGGTGGTTCCCGCCGCCCGGGGGCAAGCCACATAGGGGATAAAGCAGGTGGGGTAGCCCACCCAGGCAAAAATTCCCTTGGAAAACCGGTGGTATTCCGGCATGCGTAAAATGCTCTCCGCCACGCACCGGCGGAAAGTGCGGAAATCGCTGGCGTCTGCCCGGAGTTTTACCGAGGACATGCGGTTAATCAGACGGTAAAACCCTTCCTTGAAAAAGGTGAGCACTTTCCCGTCCCCCCGCTTGTCCTGATAGGCGGCCACCATGTCAAACTCCGGTTGATTGTCCAGAATTTCCACCATCTGCCGCACCAACTCCGGCCGCTGCTGCAAATCCGCGTCAATTAAGCTGATGTATTCCCCCTTGGCGTGCTCCAGCCCGGCATACAGCCCGGATTCCTTGCCGAAATTCCGGGAGAAGCTCACCACGCTCACCGGGCAGGCCTGCTGGGCATACAGGCGCTTCAGCTCGCCCAAGGTGCCGTCCCGGCTGCCGTCATCCACAAATACGATTTCATAGGCATAGCCGCACCCGGCAAAAGCGTCCATCACCGCCTGCTGAAAGGCCGCTACGTTTTCCACTTCATTATAGCAGGGGACCACCAGGGAGAGCTTCATGGGAAACACCACGCTTTCGTTAGATGGCCCCATTATATCCCCATTTGGGGGGAAAATCAAGGATAGCCCCTGGCGGGAAATAAAAATTTAACATTGACACCGGCGGGTTTTCCGCTATAATAAAAGAGAAAACAGCAGGGATGAGGAGTTTCTCCCAAACAGCCAGGCAGAGAGGGCGCGGTTGGTGCAAGCGCCTGTGGATTTGGCGGGATTGTCGCCTCGGAGCTGCCGGGCTGAAGGGTGTAAGTAGGTCCGGCCGGGTTGCTCCCGTTACCGAGCCAAGAGCGCCCGGCTTGCCGGGAATTCAGGTGGTACCGCGGAACAGTATTGTTGCGTCCTGAGGTGAACTCAGGGCGCAATTTTTTGTCCGGAAAACAGAAATGGAGGAGAAAAAACAATGGCCAAAGCATTGTCAAAGGTCTACGAGCCCAAAGAAGTGGAGGGCCGCATTTACGCCATGTGGGAACAGGGCGGCTATTTCCGGGCCAGGCCCGGCATCGGGAAAAAGCCCTTCACCATCGTCATGCCGCCCCCCAACGTCACCGGCCAGCTTCACATGGGCCACGCCATGGACGCTACGCTCCAGGACATTCTCATTCGCTTCAAGCGGATGCAGGGCTATGAAGCCCTGTGGGTGCCTGGGGTGGATCACGCCGGCATTGCTACCCAGATCAAGGTGGAGGAAGAACTGCGGAAGGAAGATCTCACCCGCTATGATCTGGGCCGGGAGAAATTCCTGGAGCGGGTGTGGGATTGGAAGCGGAAGTTTGGCAACCGCATTGTGGAGCAGCAGAAGAAGCTGGGGGCCTCTTGCGACTGGGACCGGGCCCGGTTTACTATGGACGAAGGCTGCTCCAAAGCCGTGCGGGAGGTGTTTGTCTCCCTGTACGAAAAAGGACTGATTTATAAAGGCAGCCGGATCATCAACTGGTGCCCCCACTGCGTCACGGCCCTGTCGGATGCGGAGGTGGAGTATGTGGATAAGCCCGGCCACCTGTGGCACATCCGCTACCCCTTGGCAGACGGCTCCGGGGAAGTGGTGGTGGCCACCACCCGGCCGGAGACCATGCTGGGGGATACCGGCGTGTGCGTGAATCCGGAGGACAGCCGTTATGCCGGTTTGGTGGGCAAGAAGGTGATTCTCCCCCTGGTGAACCGGGAGATTCCGGTGGTAGCCGACGGCTATGCGGAGATGGAGTTCGGCACCGGCTGCGTAAAAATGACCCCGGCCCATGACCCCAACGACTTTGAAGTGGGCCTGCGCCACAACCTGGAGGTGATCCGGGTGCTGGACGACAACGGCAAAGTCAATGAAAACGGCGGCAAATACCAGGGCCTGGACCGGTACGCCGCCCGGAAGGCCATTGTGGCCGACCTGGAGGCCCAGGGGTACCTGGTGAAGGTAGAGGATTACAATCACAATGTGGGCACCTGCTACCGCTGCCACAGCGATGTGGAGCCAATCATTTCCGCCCAGTGGTTTGTGAAAATGAAGCCCCTGGCCCAGGAGGCCATCCGGGTGGTGAAGGAGGGCCAGACCAAGTTCGTCCCGGACCGGTTCAGCAAAACCTACCTTAACTGGATGGAAAACGTGCGGGATTGGTGCATTTCCCGGCAGCTGTGGTGGGGCCACCAGATTCCCGCCTGGACCTGCCAGCACTGCGGCCACATCACTGTCTCCCGCCAGGACCCAACGGCCTGCGAACAGTGCGGCAGCCCGGATATCCAGCGGGACCCGGACGTGCTGGATACCTGGTTTTCCTCCGCCCTGTGGCCATTTGAGACCTTGGGCTGGCCGGACAAGACCCCGGAGCTGGACTACTTCTATCCCACGGACGTGCTGGTCACCGGCTACGACATCATCTTCTTCTGGGTGGCCCGGATGATCTTCTCCGGCTGCGCCCACACCGGACAGCCCCCCTTCCACACGGTGCTGATCCACGGCCTGGTGCGGGACGACAAGGGCAGGAAAATGTCCAAGTCCCTGGGCAACGGCATCGATCCCCTGGACATGATCGACCGGTACGGCTGCGACGCCCTGCGGATGAACATGATCACCGGAAACTCCCCCGGCAACGACATGCGCTTTTACGTGGACCGCTGCGAGGCCATGCGGAACTTTGCCAATAAGCTCTGGAACGCCAGCCGTTATGTGCTGATGAACGTGCCGGAGGGGATGCAGCCCGGCCTGCCGGATACGTTGGAAATTGCGGACAAGTGGATTCTGTCCAAGCTGAACACCCTGATTGCCCAGGTGACGGACAATCTGGAGCGGTATGAACTGGGCATTGCCGTGCAGAAGGTGTACGACTTCTTCTGGGACGACTACTGCGACTGGTATATTGAGCTGACCAAGGCCCGGCTGTATGGCGAAGAGGCCCAGAGTAAGCAGACGGCGATTCAGGTGCTGGTGTATGTGCTGGACCAGACCCTGCGGCTATTGCATCCCTTTATCCCCTTTATCACCGAGGAAATCTGGCAGTCCATCCCCCATCAGGGGCAGGCGCTGATTGTGGCCCCTTGGCCGAAAACCGACGCCGCCCTGGCTTTCCCCCAGGAGGAGACCCAGATGGAGGCGGTGACTCAGGCCATCCGGGCCGTTCGGGCCCGCCGGGCGGAGATGAACGTTCCCCCGTCCAAGAAGGCTACCCTCTATGTAGTTACGGAAAAAACGGCTGTCTTTACCCAGGGCATTCCGTTTATCCAGCGCCTGGCCTATGCCGGGGAAGTGGTGGTTTCCTCCGCCGACCCTGACGGTGCCGGGGATATGGTCAGCGCCGTCACCGCTGACGCCCGGCTGTATATTCCCCTGGATCAGCTGGTGGATGTGGCAGGGGAACTGACCCGGGTCAATCGGGAGCTGGAAAAGGCGGAAAAGAATCTGGCCGCCACGGAAGGAAAGCTGGCCAACGAGAAATTTACCGCCCGGGCGCCGGAGGCGGTGGTCAACGCCGAGCGGGAGAAGGCGGAAAAATTCCGGGCGCTCATTGCCCAGCTAACCGATAGCAAGCAAAAGCTGGAAAAGCTGCAGCAATAATCAGAATCGGCAAGGCGGGTCTGTTGCAAAATTGACATTTTGCAACAGACCCGCTGTTTTGGCGTTTTCTGTGGGCATAAACTGGCTGCTTATAGCTGCACGGACCAATCGCCGTAGTCATATGTGCCGCTTCCGTGGCACAGAGTTCCCTCGGCTTTGCGCTGCCGGAAGGCATCCTGCATCCGGAGGATGATCTCCGGCTGGATATCCAGGGCGTGGTGGCCGGGCAGCACCCGCCGAACCGGCAGGGCCGCCACAGTCTCCAGGGAATGGAGGTAGGCTTCCGGATCGGTGGAGGGGAACCAGGCGGCCAGGGTGCCTTTGTAGACCAGGTCGCCGGTGAACAGGTAGCCCCGGGATTCTTCCCAGAAGCACATATGGCCGGGGGAGTGGCCCGGGGTGTGGAGAACGGCAACGCGCCTGCCCCCAAGGTCTAGAATTTCCCCGCCGGCCAGCACCTTTTCCGGCGTCCCCTGAAACAGCCGGTAGGCGCTCACGTCGTAGCCTTCCGGCAGATCGCACCGGTGGGTCACAAACTGCCGGACCGCCTCCAGGGGCTGGGGAAACTGGCCGGTTAACCAGGGGAGCTCTGCTTGGTGGGCATAAAACCGGGGGAAATACCAATGCCCGCCAATGTGATCCCAATGGACATGGGTGGCCACGGCGGTGACGGGTTTGTCCGTTAAGTTGCGGATTTCCCCCTGAATATTGCCAATGCCCAGGCCGGTGTCAATCAGCAGGCTTCGCCGTGTGCCGTTGAGCAGGTAGCAGTGGGTTTCCTCCCAATGCCGGTATTCGCTGATGATGTAACTATCTTCATCCAGCTGTTCAATGGTAAACCAAGGTTTCATGTCTTATCCTCCCGGTCAATTTCGGTTAGCCGGGCCAGCAATTCTTCCGGCGGGAAGGCAACCAATTGACATTGTCCCCAGGTCAGGGGGAGCACCATGGTGACGGCCCGGCTGCCGGCGTTTTTCTTGTCCAGTTCCATCAGGGGCACCAACATTTGCCACGGGTATGCCGGGGAAACCGGCAGACCGTATTTCTCCAGGCACCGGGAAAGACGTGGGGACATTCCGGCGCAAAGTCCGGTTTGCTCTGCCAATTTTGTGGCATACACCATGCCCACTGCCACAGCGGCGCCGTGGCCAAGGGTATAACCGCTGGCTTTTTCCAAAGCGTGGCCGATGGTGTGGCCGAAGTTCAGCAGCCGCCGGACCCCCACATCCCGCTCGTCGGCCTCCACCAGATCCCGCTTAATGGCCACACACCGGGCAATCAGCCGGGGCAGGCCGGTTGCCCCCCTTTCTGCGGCGGAGAGAATCTCCGGGTCCCGGATGACGCCATACTTAATGACCTCTGCCATCCCGTTGGCAAATTCCCCAGGCGGCAGGGTGTCCAAGGCGGTACAGTCGCACAGCACGCAGGCCGGCTGCCAGAACGCCCCGGCCAGATTTTTCCCCCCGGGCAGATCCACGGCGGTTTTCCCGCCCACGGAGGCATCCACGGCGGAAAGCAGGGTGGTGGGCATCTGCACGTAGGGGATGCCCCGCATATACAGGGCGGCGGCCAAACCGGCAAGATCCCCCACCACGCCGCCGCCCAAAGCCACAATCCCATCCTGCCGGCGCAGCCCATGGCCGGCGGCGGCGTTCAGCAGCTTAGCCAGGGTTTCCATGGACTTGGCGCCCTCCCCCGGCTCTATCACAAAGGGACTGACGGAAAATCCCGCCATGGCCTGGGTCACGGCAGCGCCGTAGCGCCGGTAGACGTTGCGGTCGGAGACCAGCAATACCCGCTGGGCGGCGGTGCAGCTGCGGAGGTAAGCGCCGGCCTGCCCCAGCAAACCGGCGCCAATCACCACATCATAGGTTGTGGAGGTTCGTACGGTAACCGTATACTGATCCATTTTCCAACGCCTTTCTCCAGACGAGCACCTGCCGGACTTTGCCCATTAGCCCCTGGAATTGGGCCGGGGTGAGTTGCTGGCCGGGGTCGCTCAGGGCTTCCTGGGGGGCCGGGTGTACTTCAATTTCCATGCCGTCACAGCCAGCCCAGATGGCGCTCAAGGCCATGGGGGCCACCAGCTCCGCCCGCCCGGTACCGTGGGAGGGGTCGGCAAGCACCGGCAGATGGGTAAGCTGCTTCAGAGCGGCAATGGCGCCGATATCCATGGTATTGCGGGTGTAGGTCTCAAAGGTGCGGATGCCCCGTTCACAGAGCATCACCTGGGGGTTGCCGGCGTTCATGATGTATTCTGCGCTGGCCAGCCATTCGGCTAAGGTGGAGGACAAGCCCCGCTTGAGAATCACCGGTTTATGGGTGCGGCCGGCCTCCACCAGCAGGGGGAAGTTCTGCATGTTCCTAGCCCCGATCTGCAACACGTCTGCAGATTGGATAATCCAGTCCATGTCCCGGGGATCCAGCACTTCCGTGACCACCGGCAGGCCAACCGCCCTTCCGGCGGCGCTTAAATAGGCCAGGCCCTGGCGGCCCAGGCCCCGGAAGGCGTAGGGGGAGGTGCGGGGCTTTTCCACCCCGCCCCGGAGCATGTTGGCCCCGGCGGCCTTCACCGCAGCGGCGGTTTGCATCATTTGCTCTTCCGATTCAATGGCGCATGGCCCGGCAATCACCAGAAAGTCCCGGCCAATGGTCAGGTTACCCACCGGAATCAGGGTGGGGTTCCCACCGGCATGGGCTGCGGTTAGGGGTAGATGTTCCACTGGGTGATCGCCTCCGGCAAATGCTGCCCAGGATGGCCCCCAGGCGCAGCATGGTTATTTTCTTATTGTAGCAAAAAAATCCCATCTGTCAAATGCCGGGGAACCGGCGCGGCGCCGTGGTGAAGGATCTCCTAGTCCCGCACGCAGGCCACAATGGCTTTGATGGCTTCTCCCGCCGGGGAAACCAGTTGGTATTCTCCGGCGGCCTGGGGAATGATGCAGGTTTCGGCGTAGTGGAGGGGAAAATCGGGAAAGGCCCCGGTGGGGCTGACCAGGACCGCCTGGCTGCCCTGCACCAGATTCATCACCTGCACGCTGCCGTTGCGCTTTACTGTGATCCGGCTGCTGGTGGAAAACCGGAAGGTGTCGATGAATTCCCGCTCATGCAGGCCGGTGCGTTCCACCAGATTGTCCCCTTGGGCATAAACTTGGGTGACGGCATTCACCAGATTTTCCCGGACAAATTCCGTGTTCCGGTCCCATTGGATGTTGGCCAACCCCCGGTCAATGTGGATGGGTCTGGGTTTGCCGTCCAGATCCACCCGGCCCCAGTCCCACAGCTTGAAGGTAAAAATGTAAGGCGTGGCGCTGATTTCCAGCACCATGGTATTTGCGCCGGAGCAGTGGACGGTTCCGGCGGGAATGAGCAGATGATCATGGGGCTTCACCGGGATGCGATTGACATAACGTTCGGCGGGGAAGGGTCCATCCCCCCGCTGAGCCGCCCGCAGATCCTCCGCCATGGCCTGGGGATCGGCGCCGGTCTTGATGCCCAGGTAGACGCAGGGATCCTCCCCCTGGGCGTCCAAGATGTAGTAACTCTCATCCTGGGTATAGCGCATGTTGAACTGCTCCTGGATGTATTCCGTCAGGGGATGCACCTGGAGGGAGAGATTTTGGCCGTTCATGGTGTCCAGCATGTCGAAGCGGATGGGAAATTCCTTGCCGAACCGGGCGTGGACCCGCTGGCCCAGTAGGCGCTGGGGCTGGGCATAGACCAGGTTTAGCGCCGGGGTTTGAATGCATTTGCCGCCAAAATCCAGCAGCAGGCTGTTTTCCTCCGGCACGCCGTCAAAGCTCCAGGCGTAGTTGCTGCCATTTTCCGGCAGATCGAAATGGGTTTTCATCCAGTTGCCACCCCACACCCCCGGGTCAAAGTAGGGTACCATCCGGAAGGGCCGGCCGGAAACGGCATTCAGCGCAGTCCGGTAGGCCGCCCCTTCCACCATGCCGGTCTGGCTGGTCATGTCCAGGTAGAAGTCCATGGTGGGCAGCAGCTGGTTTTTCACTTTGTCCGCCCACCGCCATTCGGCAAAATAACCCCGCTTGTACTTTTCCAGCTTGGGCAGATTCTGCCGGGCAGTACGCCAGTTGTCCATCCCCCGGCGGTAGCGGAGTTGGATTTCCCACCGGGTGATGTCGGCGTAAATTTGGATATCTCCTGGGTGAACCAAGCTGGCGCCTACGCCGTAGACCAGAACCACGCCCTCAGGCGTTCCGGCAATTTGCCGCTGGGCTGCGGCAATTTTCTCCGGGTAGAAGTAGTCCGCCAACCGCCGGACGGTCATGATACCAAATACCGGGTCGCTGGTCATATCCTGGGCCAGTAGGCGGTCCATCTTTTCCGGTTCAAAGGCCAGATCGTCGCTGTGGAGCACGGCGGAAAATCCCAGCGGGGAGAGGCCCTCCAGCACAGCCTCCTGGTCAACGCCGGGGTAGCATTCCACGGTGATGACGGTTTTTTGCCGGATCAGCCGGCGCAGCCGTTCACAAATGGCGGGGAAACCCAAGGATACGGCTTCACTGCTGCCGGATACGGAAATTTTGGGGAACGGATCGTAGTGATGCATTGCCCTTACCTCCCAATGTAGACTGGGATTAGCATAGTAGATCTCCAGAAATTTGTCAATACATATATCCGAAAAATCGGAAAAATCAAAAATATGTATTTACAAATAAGCGGGACCGTGCTATACTTACCCTACGCAAGCCCGGCTCCTGGCAAGGGGCAGCACCGGCAGAAAGGATGAGTCTCCATGAAGGCAGGATATGTGTGCCTGGACGTGGGCGGAACAGAAATCAAAAGTGCGGCCGTTACCCCGGCTGGGGAGGTGGTGGAACCGGTGGCATATGCCCCGGCCAGGGCCAGTGAGGCGGCGCAGGCCGTCATTGCCCACCTGGCCGGCATCCTCCAAACTGCAGGCAAATCCTTAACCAGGGTGTTGGGGGCGGGCCTGGCTTTCCCCGGCCCCTTTGATTATGCAGGAGGAATTTGCCTGCTGAAGGGGCTGGACAAGTTTGACCGTCTGTATGGCGTGAATCTCCGCCAGGCTCTGGCGGAGGCCACCGGAATTACCCCGGCGGATATTCGCTTCTGCAATGACGTGGGGGCCTTTGCTTTGGGGGAGATGGGGTTTGGCCCAGCGGCAGGGGCAGAGCGGGCCATGTTTTTGTGCATTGGCACCGGCTGCGGCAGCGCATTTGGGGTACATGGCCAACTGGCGCCGGAGGGCTATCCCGGTGTTCCGTTCCAGGGCTATGTGTATGACCGGCCATTCTTAGAGGGCCGGGTGGACGATTACCTGTCCAAGCGGGGGTTGATGGCTTTGACCCAAGCCCGGCTGGGTAGGTCCTTGGCGGGAAAAGAACTGGCTGCCCTGTGCCAAGCCGGGGACAAGGCGGCGTTAGACTGTTTTGCTCAGTTCGGCCAGTGGTTGAGGGCGGCGGCGGAGCCGAATCTGCAGGCTTTCCGGCCGGATTGCCTGTGTATCGGCGGGCAAATCACCAAAAGCGCCGGCTATTTTCTGGAGCCGTTGGCGGCACTGTGCCAGGCACTGGGCATTTCTCTGTATGTCACGGCGGATACCTCCCGCCGGGCTTTGCAAGGGTTGACCAGGTGTTTTCCCGGGGGATAATGGAAAGGGGCTGTCTCTGCGTGAGTGAGACAGCCCCTTGGGTTAGGGGATAGGACGGATATCCACCGGCTTTCCCGCCAGACAGGTAATTTGGAAACCGTGCCCCGGTTGGGGCGTCCAGTCATACCGGCTCCCCTGAGGGAACCACTGAGCCAGCACCCCGCCGATGACCCCGCCATGGGTGATGCAGACCGCGTCTTCCTCTGCCGTGAGAAGTGGCGCCAGGGCGGCCAATGCCCGCCAGGTAACCTGAACGCCGCTCTCCCCGCCGGGGCACACGTTGGCCTCATTGTCCCCGGTGATCCAGGCTTGGAAGCCGGGGAGGTTGCATAACTCCGGATAGGATTTCATCTCAAATTCGCCGAAGTCAATTTCCCGGAGGCCGGGGAGCACGGTATAGGCAACCGGACCATATAAGGCCGCCAAGGTCTGATTGGCCCGGCGCATGCCGCTGGTGTAGAACCGGCCGGCCTGGGGATAGGAACCGGATTGCCGCAGCTGCTCCAGCGCCGCCAATCCCTCCGGCAGCAGAGGCAGGTCGGTACTGCCGTAGAAAAGGCGCTGCACATTCCCGGCGGTGAGGCCGTGGCGGATTAAGGTCAGCTGCATTTCCACACCTCCGGGATTCCGCAAAATATCCGGATCACTGTACCGGCCTGCCGGGCAAGGGCCTGGAGTACCTGGCCGTGGAGTTCCCGCCACTGCCGCTGATCCTTGTCCATGGGCACCACGCCGGAGCCGATTTCCCGGGAAATGACAATGCTGCCGGAAAACAGAGGAGTGACCCGGGCCAGCAGCTGCCCGGCGGTTTCCCCGGCCTGGACGGCTTGCCAGGTCAGGGCTTCCAGGTGGGTATAGCAGGCTGCCGGCTGCTCCGGCAGGCCACCGGCCAAATCCCAAATGTCTTCCCGGGCCAGGGCGTACCGGTCAACGGCCCAGGTGAGCTTCCCTTGATATGCGCCGCCAAAAATCAGTATCATATTTTACCTCGTCAAAATTAATACGGCCACGCCGGTAAATTCCCCCAAGGTCAGGGCAAAGCCGGAGATATCTCCGGAAATGCCCCCCAGCTGCTTACAGCCGTACCAGGCGGCTGCCCAGTAGCCCAGGCAGCCTACCAGGGGGGCAAGACCCTGGGGGCCCATCCACAGGGTGGAGCAAGATGCGGCTAGGGCCATCGCCGCCAGGGCAATTTTTTTGCCCCGGTTACCGGCGGCCAGCCCGGCGTACTGGCTGGACGCCAGGGGGCGGAGGGACAGCACGGCAAACCCGGCGCAGGCCCGAACCGCCACGGGAATCAGGGCCAGGGGCAGCAGGGGAATCTCCCCGGCGGAGAAAAACAGGCACCACTGGGCCAGGAGCAGCAGGCCAAGGCAGATCACCGCAAAGGCGCCGCAGTGAGAGTCCTTCAAAATCTTCCGCCGGGTTTCCAGATCCCGGCGGGACAGCACCGCGTCGCACACGTCCATAAAGCCGTCCAGGTGGAGAAAACCGGTGGCCAGCCAGGGCACCGCCGCCAGCACCAGGGCGTATACAGCAGGGGGCAGGCCGGGCAATGCCCAGGCCGCCAGGGCCCACAGGCCCCCAACGATTCCCCCAACCAGGGGCAGGCATACCATCATCTTCGGCCTGGCCTTCTCGTCCCACCGGCGGAAGGGGCAGGGAATGGCCAGAAACATCCCCCAGGTCATGAAAAAGGCAGATATCCACTGGTTCAACCCAAACCGCCTCCCACTGTCCAACCGGCAGGCAGCCGGCCCAGCTTGTCAAAAAAGTCTCGCTTAAGTTCGCCGCTGCGGCGGCGAAACAAGTGAAAATCATTTTCTGCCGGGGCGTGTACCTGGCAGAAAATACATCTCAGGTTGCGAAGTGTGGGAATTGTGGGCCTACGGCCCACAATTCCTGCGCGTAGCAGACTGCAAACTTCTGTCGGAAAACCCCAAAGGGTTTTTTTGACAGTCTAAGCCGGCAGGCAGCCGGCCTTTGTGTACCCGCAGCATCCCCGCCTGGGCCTCGCAGACCAGGTCAAATTCCCCGGCCAGTCCCCGGCAGATCCGGGCCAGCCCAGCCCGGTAGTCTTCCGTCCAGCCGGTGTACCGGCCGGCGTCCCGGAAAATATCGTCGGCAACGCACAGCACATGGCGGCAATGCCGGCCGAGGACCAGCAACGCCCGGAGCGCCTTTTCCGGGGCGGCGGGATTAAACGGAGAAAACATCTCATTGGCCAGCAGCGCGGTGACGCTGTCCAGCAGCACGGTGCCCTGGGCCGGCACCTGAGGCAGGGCCTGGATCAGGTCCCGTCCGGCTTCCACCGTTTGGAAGCCCAACCCTGCCCGGTCTGCCAGGTGCCGGGCGATCCGCTGCCGGTCTTCCCCGTCTGCCGGTTCCATGGTGGCCCAGTAATACAGCGGGCCATTCCCGGCCAGGGTGCAGGCTAAGGCCTGGGCCAGGCCGCTTTTCCCGCTTTTGCTCCCCCCAAGCACCAGCGCCCTCATGGGTTGGTCAATTGGGCCAGGTAGCTGTCGTCAATGGCGGCTTCCTGGAAGGTGGCCATGTTGGACATCACGGCGCAGGCGGCTTTCAGGATTTGAAAGGCCAGGGGACAGCCGCTGCCCTCTCCCAGCCCCATGTCCAGCATCAGGCAAGGGGACAGCCCCAGCAGGGCCTGGGCCAGAGTGTAGCCGGGCTCTCGGGAGACGTGGGACAGAAACAGGTAATCCCGAACTGCCGGCTGCAGCCGCACGGCGCACAGCGCCGCCACAATGGAGATAAATCCGTCCACCACGGCGGGGAGCTTTGCCGCGGCGCACCCTAGATATGCGCCGGTCATGGCGGCCAGATCCAGCCCTCCCACCTTGGACAATACGTCAATGGGATCCTGGGCGTTGGGCCGGTGGAGCCTCAGGGCGCCGTCAATCACCGCTTTTTTCCGGGCAAAGGCGGCGTCGGTCAGGCCCGCGCCCCGGCCGGTGACGGCGCTGGCCGGGGCGCCGGTGAGGGCGGCCAGCACCGCCGCCGAGGAGGTGGTGTTGCCTACCCCCATCTCTCCAATCCCCAGCAGCTGTATCCCCTCCGCTTTGGCCTGAGCGGCCAGATCCAGCCCCACGGCAATGGCGTCCAGGGCCTCCTGCCGGGTCATGGCCGGGACTTTGGCAAAATTTCCGGTGCCCAGGCGAATTTTCCGGTTCAGGATGCCGGGATACTCTCCGGAATTGCGGATGCCCACATCCACCACCACCACAGAGTCCCCAAAATACTGGGCCAGGGCGGACATGCCGGTCAGATGCTTGGTCATGTTGATGGACTGGGTGAGGGTGACAATTTCCGGGGTGGAGGCCACGCCCTCGGCGATTACGCCGTTGTCGGCGGCAAATACCACCACCCGGCACCGGTCCGGGGCATTGCAGACCTGGCCGGTGATCCCCGCCATGCGGATGGACATTTCTTCCAGGCGGCCAAGGCTCCCAGGGGGTTTGGCCAGTTGGGCTTGGCGGCGGGCGGCGGCGTCCATGGCAGCCTGATCTGCCGGGGAAATGGGCAGTTGGCCTAGGTCTTGCTCAGTCATGGGGATTCTCCTTTCTGCCGGGCAGGAAGCCCTGGCGGCACAGCCAGTCCAGGGAAGGCCCGCAGCATAAGTTTTCAATGGTAAAGGTAACCGCTTGGGGAATCAACTCTTCCAGCAGCCTGGCCATGGGGATGGTGCCTTCCCCTAGGGGCTGGTGGGTGTCCTGGCTGCCATGGTTGTTGTGGAGGTGAACGTGCCGGAGCCAGGGCAGCATGGGCCCAATCCAATCCTGGGGCGGATACCGGGACAGGGTGGTGTTGGCGTGGCCCAGGTCCAGGCAGAGCCCCAGCCGGGGGTCGTTTACCTGGCCCACAATGTCCACCAGCATGTCCGGGCCCGGGTCCATCACGTTTTCCAGGGCGATGGTCAATTCCCCAGGCATGTCCTGGAGGAATTCCTGCCAAAAGCGAACCGACTGAGGGACAAACCACTGGGGGAAATATACCCAAGGGATATAACCGCTGTGGATGACCAGACGGCAAATGCCCAGTGACTGGGCAGCGGCAACGGCCTGCCGGTAGCGTTCCATGGTCACCTGGCGCACCTTTGGGTCGATGGCTGCCGGGCACAGCTCGGCAAAGGGGGCATGAAACCAGAACCGGTCAATGCCGGCCATCTGAACCAACGCCTTCGCCCGGCGCTGGGGATAGTCCTGATCCAGGTTGCTGGCGGTGCAGAATTCCGCCATTTCCAGGCCCAGGCCGTAGGCCAGGGCCTGGCTGCGGCAGTCCTGGGCAATGGTAGATATGTATAGCCGTTGGGCAAAATCGTTCATGGGTCCCGCCTCAATACCCGGCGGTTTCCGCTGCCGGGGGAATTTTATCTGTATCATAGCACAAATTGCCACCGGTGTAAACACAGGGCCTACCGGGAGAATTTCGTCGCTTTTGCCTCTTTACGCCGGGGAGAAAATGGAATACAATAGGGGCATCACGGGAGGATGGGAAACGATATGACCTTTGAAACGGAATTTGCCGCCGCCCGGCGGAAGTACATTGCCTCTAATTTTCCAAATCTAAATGACATGCAGCGGCAAGCGGTGCTGACAACCCAAGGGCCGCTGCTTTTGCTGGCTGGAGCCGGCAGCGGGAAGACCACGGTGCTTATCCACCGGATTGCCAACCTGATCCGCTACGGCTGCGGCAGCGACAGCGCTGAGGTGCCGGAGGGGGTCACCCAGGCCGATCTGGACTTTTTGCAGAGCCTGCCGGAGAATCTGGACCCTGCCCAGCGGGAGCGGGCGGACCGGCTCTGCGCCCTGCATCCGGCGGCGCCCTGGAGCGTATTGGCCATCACCTTCACCAACAAAGCCGCCGGGGAGCTGAAAACCCGGCTGGAGGCGGCCATCGGCCCCCAGGCTCTGGACGTTTGGGCCATGACCTTCCACTCCGCCTGCTGCCGGATCCTCCGCCGGGAGATCGACCGGCTGGGCTATGACCGGAGCTTTACCATTTATGACACGGCGGATTCTGAGCGGATTGGAAAAGAAATCATAAAATCTATGCAGTTGGAGGAAAAGTCCTTCCCGGTGAAATCCGTGCTGAACCGCATCAGCCGGGCGAAGGACCAGCTGCAGCCGCCGGAGGTGTTTGCCCAAATGGCCCAGTCGGCAGGGGACTACCGCCTGGTGCAGATTGCCCGGGTTTATGCCGAATACCAGCGGCGGTTGAAGGCCAACAACGCAGTGGACTTTGACGATATTATCTACTTGACGGTGGAGCTGCTGGAGCAGTTCCCGGATGTACGGGAATACTACCAGCGAAAGTTCCGGTATGTGCTCATCGACGAGTATCAGGATACCAACCGCCTGCAGTACCGCCTGGCGGCGGCTCTGGCCGGCGGACAGAAAAACATCTGTGTGGTTGGGGATGACGACCAGAGCATCTACCGGTTCCGGGGCGCCACTATTGAGAATATTTTGCACTTTGAGCAGGATTACCCCGGGACCAAAACCATCCGCCTGGAGCAAAACTACCGTTCCACCCAGTTCATCCTCAACGCGGCCAACGGGGTCATTGCCCACAACCAGGGGCGAAAAGGCAAAACCCTGTGGACGGCCAACGGCCAGGGCCAGCCGGTGCTGGTTTATGAGGCGGCTACTGCGGAGGAGGAGTCCAACTTTGTGGCGGGTCAGATTTTGGCCAGCCGGCGGAGTTTCCAGGATTTTGCCATTTTGTACCGCACCAATGCCCAGTCCAACGCGTTGGAATATGCCTTCAAACGCAACGGCATTCCCTACCGGGTGATCGGCGGGGTCCGGTATTTTGACCGGGCGGAAGTGAAGGATATGCTGGCTTACCTCTGCCTCATCAACAACCGGGCGGACGATCTGCGGCTGCAACGGATTGTGAACAACCCGCCCAGGGGACTGGGGGGAAAGACCATGGAAACTATCCAGCGCCTTGCCCAGGCCCAGGGCTGCCACCTGTATCAGGTGATGCAGGATCCCCCGAGCTACGCTCCCCTGGAGCGGAGCGCGGCCAAGCTCCAGGCCTTTACCGGCATGATTGAGGACCTGGCGGGATTGCTGGCGGCGGGAATGCCTCTGGACGAATTTTACGACCAACTGGTGCTGCGCACCGGCTACGGGAAAATGCTGTCGGACAAACCCACCGAGGAAAACCGCACCCGGCTGGAAAACGTGGGGGAACTGAAGTCCAGCATCCTGAGCTATATGCACAACGCGGACAGCCCCACCCTGGCAGGCTTCTTGGAGGAGATTGCCCTGTACACGGACATCGAGCAGTACGACGCCTCTGCCGATGCGGTGGTGATGATGACCATGCACAGCGCCAAGGGTCTGGAGTTTCCCCAGGTGTTTTTGGTGGGGGCGGAGGAAGGGCTGTTCCCTGGCGTGCGGGCCATTGGCGAGCCGGAGGAAATGGAGGAGGAGCGCCGGCTCTGCTATGTGGCCATCACCCGGGCCAGGGAGCGGCTGGTGATCTCCTATGCCCGGCAGCGTATGCTCTATGGCCGGACCAACGCCTGCAGCCCCTCTCGGTTTTTGCAGGAAATTCCCCAAGACTGCATTGAGCGCCGGGGCGGCTACCACCGGCCAACCCCGGCAAAGCCGAAACCGGTCCCCCGCCGGGCGGAGCATTCCGACCTGGTGCAGGCCAATGTACCGGCGCCGGTCAACTTCAGCCAGGGGGATACCGTCCAGCACACTGCTTTCGGCAAGGGACTGGTTACCTCGGTGCGGCAAATGGGGGGCGATGCGCTGCTGGAAATTGCCTTTGACGGCGTGGGCACCAAGCGGCTGATGGCCAAATATGCCGCCGCTTACCTCACCAAGCTGTAAGGCATAACCTGCCGGCCTGGGGCATAAGCTGTCCGGGAGGGGATAGCCTATGGTCAGACGGCGCCGCCGCCGGTTCCGGCGCATATTTATCCTGTTGCTGCTGTTGTTGGGGGGCTTGGCCGCATTCCTGATCCAAACCCGGTTCAATCCCATCGTCCGGGAGCTGGGCATTACCCAGGTGAAGAACCAGACCTCCGACTTGATTAACGATGCCATTGCAGAGCAGATTGCCAGAGACAATATCCAATACGACCGGATTATTTATTTTGAAAAAGACCTTCAAGGTAGGATAACCGCCTTAAAAACCAACATGAGCGAAGTCAACCGGCTGAAAACCGACATTTTAAACATCATTAACGATGAGATTATGGCCCTGGACACCCACGACATTGGCATACCCCTGGGCAGTGTGGTTTTCCCTGAGGTGTTTTCCGGCAAGGGGCCGGTGCTGCCGGTGCGGGTGATTTCCATCAGCAATTCTGATGCCCAGTTTGTCAGCCATTTTTCTCAGGCGGGAATCAACCAGACCTTGCAGCAGCTGACCATGGAGGTCAGCGTGGACGTGACCATCCTGGTGCTCAGCGAGACGGTGACCTTTAACGTCATGAGCCAGGTGGTGGTGGCGGAGACCATTATCGTGGGGGAGGTGCCGGATACCTTCCTCTCTGCCGGGGACTTTTTCACACCATAGCCCTACGTTGCCAAAGAAGGAGAACACAGCCATGGAACCAAAAGAGCAGATTTTACAGCTGACCCAAGCCCTGGAGGAGGCTAACTACCGCTACTATGTGCTGGATAACCCCACCATACCCGATTACGAGTACGACCGGATGCTCCGCCAGTTGGAGGAGTTGGAGGCCAGGTATCCGGAACTTGCCTCTCCTCTGTCTCCCACCCGGCGGGTAGGGGGGCAGGCCCTAAGCCAGTTTGAGAAGGTGGAGCATACTGTCCCCCTGGAGAGCCTGCAGGATGTGTTTTCCATGGCGGAGTTGGAGGAGTTTGACCAGCGCCTCCGGCAGGGGTCGCCGGAGGCGGTGTACTCGGTGGAGCCCAAGGTAGACGGCTTGTCGGTTGCCTTGGAGTATGTGGACGGCCGGTTTGTTCGAGGGGCCACCCGAGGAGACGGGCGCACCGGTGAGGACGTCACGGAGAACCTGAAGACCATCCGCTCCATCCCCTTGGAGCTGCCGGACGCCCCTGCCCGGCTCATTGTCCGGGGGGAGGTGTTTATGCCCAAAGGGGTGTTTGCCGCCCTGAACGCCCGGCGGGAGGAGGAAGGGGAAAGCCTGTTTGCCAACCCCAGAAATGCGGCGGCAGGCTCCCTGCGGCAGCTGGATCCCCGGATTGCCGCCCGGCGGAAGCTGGACATTCTGGTGTTCAACGTGCAGCTGGCGGAGGGCTGCAGCTTTTCCAGCCATATGGAATCCCTGGATTATCTCCGGTCCCTCCATTTCCGGGTGATTCCCTATACCCGGTGCCGGGATTTTGCCCAGGTGCGCCAGGCGGTGCTGGACATTGACGCCGGGCGCTATGACCTGCCCTACGACATTGACGGCGCGGTGGTCAAGCTGGACAGCCTGGCCCAGCGCCAGCGCGTGGGCAGTACCGCAAAATTCCCCCGCTGGGCGGCGGCCTATAAATATCCCCCGGAGATCAAATCTACCGTGGTAGAGGATGTGATCATCCAGGTGGGGCGGACCGGGGTGCTGACGCCGAAAGCGGTGGTGCGCCCGGTGCGCCTGGCCGGTACCACGGTCACCAGCGCCACCCTGCACAACCAGGATTTTATTGCGGAGAAAGATATTCGCATTGGCGACACGGTGAAAATCCGGAAAGCGGGAGAGATCATCCCGGAGATTTTGTCGGTGGAACTGGATAAACGGCCGGCGGGGACCGTGCCCTACCGGCTGCCGGACCACTGCCCAATCTGCGGCGCGGCGGTGGCCAGGGACGAGGACGGGGCCTTTATCCGCTGTACCGGCGCCGAATGTCCCGCCCAGCTATCCCGGAATATTGCCCATTTTGTCTCCCGGGACGCCATGGACATTGCCGGTCTGGGGGAGGCCATTGTGGAGGCGCTGATTGCCAAAGGGGATATTCATTCTCCTGCGGATATCTATTATCTCACCCTGGATCAATTGAAGGGCCTGTGGAAGAGCGGGGAAGTGGCGGCAAAGAAATTGCTGGCCGCCATTGCTGCCAGTAAAACCCAGGATTTGGGCCGGTTGATTTACGGCCTGGGGATCCGTCAAGTGGGGGCGAAGGCGGGCAAGACCCTGGCTGCCGCCTTTGGCTCTCTGGATGGGCTGATGGCGGCGGATTTGGAGACGTTGACGGCGGTGCCGGATGTGGGGCCGGTGACGGCGGGGTATATTCTGGATTGGTTTGCCCAGCCCCAGTCTAGGCATATGGTAGAACGGCTGCGGGCGGCAGGGGTGAACTTCCTGTCCACGGTGCAGCAGGTGGACGACCGGTTTGCTGGGATGACCTTTGTCCTCACCGGGGCGCTGACCCTGTTTACCCGGGAGCAGGCCACGGCGGAAATTGAGCGTCGGGGCGGCAAAGCCGCCGGATCTGTGTCCAAGAAAACCACTTATGTGGTGGCCGGGGAAAACGCCGGTGCAAAGCAGCAAAAGGCCCTGGCCCTGGGCATCCCCGTATTGAGCGAGGCGGATTTTTTGACAATGCTGAAGTAAAAAAACAAACGGGGCCTGTTGCAACTTGAATGATATGCTCCCCATAGTGTAGTCTCGAATTTTTTGCTTTTTCGAGTGTCTACTCTATGGGGAGCATATCAAATTTTGCAGCAGGCCCTGCTGTGGTTTACCTGATGCGCTTTCGCACCCCCTACACGGGATGCAGTGTACGCGGTTTCCAGAAGTAAAAAGCCGCCCCGCAAGTTTTGCGGGGCGGCGGAACGAACCAAACGGAACACGGAGGGAAAATTAATAGTACTTTCTCTTATTCTTCCGGGCTGCCTCAGACTTCTGCTTGCGCTTCAGGCTGGGACTCACGTAATGCTCTCTCTTCTTGACCTCAGCGATGACGCCTTCCTTGGCACAGCTCCGCTTAAATCTTCTCAGAGCGCTCTCCAGAGATTCATTCTCTTTTACGCGAATTTCAGACATTGGTTTCCCTCCCTCCAACACATCCGGCTAAATCCAGGATGCTTTCAGGGCCAAATTCATGGCTTAACAAATTATAGCTGAATTCTCCCGAATTGTCAAGAAGTTTTTGTAAATTCTGCGCCTACCGGACGATCAAGTTCACCAGCTTGTTCTTCACCACAATGGTCTTCACCACTTTGCCGCCCTGCTTAGCCAGGAAGCGGGCCACTTTCTCCTCGGTCTGGGCGGCGGCGATCACCGTCTCGTCGGGGGCGTCTGCCTCTACTCGCACCGTGCCCCGGAGCTTGCCGTTGACTTGGACGGCAATGTCCACCTCCGCGTCCCGGCACATGGCCTCGTCATAGGCCGGCCAGGGGGAGACGGAGCAAATGCCGGGGAAATCGTGCTGCTGCCAAATCTCGTCGCAGATGTGGGGGGCGAAGGGGCTGAGGAGCTGGAGGAATGTGCCCAGCTCCGCCCGGTTGCAGCCCTTTTCCCCGAACTGGTTCAGCAGGGTCATCAGGGCGGCGATGGCGGTGTTGGGTTTCAGATGGTCAATGTCCCAGGTGACCTTGCGGATGGTCTTGTGGATGGCCGGGGCATTGGCGGCGCTGTAGGCGCTCTCCATATCTTGGACGCTCTCCCCCAGGGTCCAGACCCGGTCCAGGAAACGCTTGCAGCCCTTTACCGCGTTGGCCGACCAGGCCGCCGCCTTTTCAAAATCGCCGATGAACATGATATAGGTGCGCATGGTGTCGGCGCCATAGGTCTCAATCACGTCGGTGGGGTTGATCACATTGCCCAGGGACTTGGACATTTTTACCCCGCCTTCCCCCAAAATCATGCCGTGGCTGGTGCGCTTGGCATAGGGCTCCTTGTTGGGCACTACCCCAATATCGTACAGGAACTTGTACCAAAACCGGGAATACAGCAGGTGCAAGGTGGTGTGCTCCATGCCGCCGTTGTACCAGTCCACCGGCGCCCAGTAGCGGATGGCTTCCGGCGAGGCCAAGGCCTGGTCGTTGCGGGGGTCCATATACCGCAGGAAATACCAGGAGGAACCGGCCCACTGGGGCATGGTATCCGTCTCCCGTTTGGCCGGCCCGCCGCAGTGGGGGCAGGTAGTGTTAACCCAGTCGGTTATGGCGGACAGGGGGCTTTCTCCGTCGTCGGTGGGTTCGTAGCTCTCCACCTCCGGCAAAAGCAGGGGCAGCTGGCTTTCCGGCAGGGGGACCGGGCCGCACTTGGGGCAGTGGACGATGGGGATGGGCTCGCCCCAGTACCGCTGCCGGGAAAATACCCAGTCCCGGAGCTTGAAGTTGGTTTTGCCGTGGCCGATGCCACGCTCCTCCAGCCAGGCGGTGATGGCAGGAATGGCTTCCTTCACCGTCATGCCGTTGAGGAAATCGGAGTTCACCAAAATGCCGGTGTCGTCCTTGGCGGTAAAGGCCGCTTCTTCTACATTGCCGCCCTTGACCACTTCCACAATTTCGCAGCCAAAGGCCTTGGCAAAGGCCCAGTCCCGGTCGTCGTGGGCGGGCACCGCCATAATGGCCCCGGTACCGTAGGTAGACAGCACATAGTCGGAGATAAAAATGGGAATCTGCTTGCCGTTTACCGGGTTAATGCCCTGGACCCCCTGGAGCTTCACGCCGGTCTTCTCCTTGCTCAGCTCCGTCCGCTCCAGGTCGCTCTTGGCGGCGGCGGCAGCCTGGTAGGCTTGCACTTCTTGGGCATTGGCCAGCTTGTCCATCCACTTGGCCACCAGGGCATGCTCCGGGGACAGCACCATATAGGTGGCGCCGAACAGGGTGTCCGGCCGGGTGGTGTACACCAGAATGTCATCTCCCAGGGTGGAGCGGAAGGTCACCTCCGCGCCGTGGCTCCGGCCGATCCAGTTGATCTGCTGGGCTTTTACCCGCTCCGGGTAGTCTACCTCCGCCAGGTCGTCCACCAGGCGGTCGGCGTACTTGGTGATGGCCAGCATCCACTGGCTCTTCTCCTTGCGCACCACCGGCGCGCCGCACCGTTCGCACACCCCTTCTACCACTTCTTCATTGGCCAGGACGCACTTGCAGCTGGTGCACCAGTTTACCGGCATTTTGGCCTTGTAGGCCAGGCCGTGCTTGAACATTTGCAGGAAAATCCACTGGGTCCACCGGAAATACTGGGGGTCTGTGGTGTCGATTTCCCGGTCCCAGTCGAAGCTGTAGCCCAGGGCCTTGAGCTGGCTGCGGAAGGTTTTGATGTTCTCCGCCGTGACAATCCGGGGATGGATGTGGTGCCGGATGGCATAGTTCTCCGTGGGCAGGCCGAAGGCGTCGTAGCCGATGGGGAACAAAACGTTTTTGCCCTCCATCCGCTTTTTCCGGGCGATGATGTCCATGGCGGTGTAGGGCCGGCAGTGGCCCACGTGGAGGCCTGCGCCGGAGGGGTAGGGAAACTCAAACAGGGCGTAGAACTTCTCCTTCTCGCCGCCGTTTACCGTGGCGTACAGGTTCTGTTCGGCCCAGATTTTGTGCCACTTCTCTTCAATGGTCTTAAACGCATACTGCATTGTCTTCACTTCTCCTGTTGTTCCAGAATCTCCGATAAGGGGATCTGCTCCCCGTCGCCCCACAGCCGCTCCAAGTCGTAAAACTGCCGGGCCTCATTGGTAAACACGTGGATGACCACGCAGCCAAAATCCAAAAGCTCCCAGCTGTTGCCCCGGTGGCCTTCCCGGCCCAGCATGGGTTCCCCCAGCTCTTTCAGCTTTATTTCCACATAGTCGCACAGGGTCTTCACGTGGGTGTTAGAAGTACCGGTGCAGATGAGAAAATAATCTGCCAGGCTGGTGACATCTTCCACCCGGATGAGTTTGATGCCCACGCCCTTTTTGCTGTCCAGGGCCCGGGTGGCAACAGCGGCAACCTCTTTCGATGTTAACATAGACATATCCTTTCTGTGGTCTCCGGCGGTTTTCCGCCGCAATGGGTCAAGCGCCATGGCGTACTTTGCCATCCGCTTATTGTTTCAGCCAGGCAATGGCCTGGAGGGAATCCCGGGCCACCCGCCTGCCCTGCTGGCGGAGAGTGTCCACCGTCATTTCCAGGCCCATGCACACCGCCCGGTCCAAATCCGTCTGGGCCGCCTGGCGCAGCCGCTCTACTCCGGGGAAATCCCGGTTGGGCTCCATGTAGTCGGCGATGTAAATGATTTTTTGCAGGGTGTCCATCCCGGCGCAGCCGGTCGTATGGCTTTCAATGGCTCGGAATACCGCCTGATTTTCCCCGAAAATCTCCCGGGCCACCCAGGCACCGGTGAGGGCATGGAGGGTTTTGGGGTTCTCCTGGCCGAAGGCGTCCAGGGGGATGCCATAGGCCCGGCACAGCTGCAATTGCAGCTCCGGCGGCAGCGCCTTGGTAATGTCGTGGAGCAGCCCCGCCCGGGCGGCATCGGTCACATCCGCGCCGTACTGCCGGGCAAGTTTTGCGGCGGTGTCCCGGCAGCCCAACACATGGGGGATGCGCTTGGGGTCCAGCAGCGCCTTGACCTCCCGCTCCAGCTCCTCCATGGACAGGCCCCGGCGGTTCCGGTTCACGCCGTAAAGTCCCTCCCGCTGAATGATCTCCAGCACCGCCGGGGCCACCATCTGCCCCTGGGCCCGGAAAACCAGCATCCGGCGCACGTCGGTGGAGGACATGGGCAGGGCGTTGTTTTTCAGGAGCTTTACCTTGCCCCCCAGCTTCTTCCGGATAATCTGGGCCTGAGCCTGGAGGGTGTCCTGCACCTTGGGATCTCGTTCCTCCCGCAGCAGCACCGCCAGGGTAGCCATAGCGCAGATCCCCGCCGGGTTGTGCCACTGGGGGAAGGACATGAGCATGTCCGTGCCCATGATCAGGTAAAGATTATCCTCCGGATACCGGCGGTGAAGTGCTGCCAAGGTATCTGCCGTGTAGCTTTTCCCCGGGCGGATGGCTTCCACGTCCAGCACCTCCGCCTTGGCCAGACCGGTTGACGCCAGCCGCGTCAGTTCCAGGCGCAGCTCCGCCGGAGGCGTACCCTCCGGCATGTCCTTGTGGGGCGGTTGTCCGTCCGGGATAATGAGAAGCTTATCCAGCTTCAGCAGGCTGATGGCCTGCTGGGCCGCCGCCATATGTCCCGCGTGAGGCGGGTTAAAGGTCCCGCCGTAAATCCCAATCTTACCCATTGCCTCACCTCATTTTTCTTTCTTGGCCTTTTCCACCGCTTTGGCAATGGCCTGTTCAATGGCCGCCTGCCGGAAATAGGCGTTGCGCCGCTCCCGCCCTGCTCTGGCCGCCCTCCGCCTGGCCTGGGCGCCTTTGCGCACCGGGTTGGCTTTGGACGGGGGGACTTGGGCCAGCTTGGCCCGGCCGGTTTGGTTCCTGGCCTGGCGCAGTTTCTCCGACAGGCGGTAGAGGACAAACCTGGAGCCTACGGTACACACCGGCTCGGCTCCCGTAGCGGCGCACAGGGCCTCCAATGCTTCCCTGGGGGACATGAGCGCTGCCTCCAGCACCCGGCCCTTCACCAATTCCCGGGATTCCAGCTGATTGTCCGCTTCGGCAATCACCTGCTGGGTGACGCCCCCCTTGCCCACCATCAGGGTGGTTTCCAGGCCGTTGGCCTGAGCCCGGAGCTGTGCCCGCGCTTTACTGGTCAGCATATTCTCTCTCCTCACTGAGTTTCTCCACCAGGCTGCGCAACGCTCTTGCCCGGTGGGAAACCTGATTTTTCTCCTCCGCCGTCAGCTGGGCAAAGGACTTGCCTGCCGGAGGATAGTAAAAAATGGGATCATAGCCAAAGCCGCCTTCTCCCACCGGCTGGCGCAGCAGCTCCCCGTGGACCTCCCCCTGGACGGCGATCTGCCGGCCGTCGGGATAGACCAGGGCAATGGCCGCCACGAATTTGGCCTGACGCTGGCCGTCGGGCACCTGTGCGGTGTTTTGCAGCAGCAGCTGGAGCCGTCCCCAGTCGTCCAGGGTAGGGTCGCCGCCATACCGGGCCGAGTAGATCCCCGGCGCACCGCCCAGGGCTTTTACGGCAATGCCGGAGTCGTCGGCCAGGGCCGGCAGGCCGGTGGCCTCCATCACGGCCTTGGCTTTGAGGTAGGCGTTTTCGGCAAAGGTGGTTCCGGTTTCTTCCACTTCCACCGCCACCCCAAGTTCGGACTCCAGCACCACGTCAATCCCCAGAGGCTGCAAAATTTCCCGAATCTCTACCAATTTGTGGGGATTGTGACTGGCCAATACAACTTTCATTGTTTCTCCTCCTGACCGCCTGCTTACAGCAGGGCATTGACAAAATCCCTGGCGTCAAAGGGCATCAGGTCATCCGCCTTTTCTCCCACGCCGATAAACTTCACCGGGATCTGCAACGCATCGGCCACGGCGATGACAATGCCGCCTTTTGCCGTGCCGTCCAGCTTGGTCAGAGCAATGGCCGTCACCCCGGCAATCTCCTTAAACTCCTTGGCCTGGATCAGGCCGTTTTGTCCGGTGGTGGCATCCAGCACCAGCAGTACCTCTTTATCCGCCTCCGGCAGCTCCCGTTGAATAATCCGGGAAATTTTATTCAGCTCGTTCATCAGGTTGGCCTTGTTGTGGAGCCGGCCGGCAGTATCGCACAAAATCACGTCTGCTCCCCGGGCCTTGGCCGCCTGAATGCCGTCATAGACCACCGCCGCCGGGTCGGCGCCCTCGTGCTGGCGGACAATGTCCGCCCCGGCCCGGCCTGCCCAGATCTCCAGCTGATCTGCCGCCGCCGCCCGGAAGGTATCTCCGGCGCACAGCAGTACCTTTTTCTCCTGGCCGGTCAGCTGCTTGGCCAGCTTGCCGATGGTGGTGGTTTTGCCCACGCCGTTGACGCCGATGACCAGAATCACCGATGGCTTGGTCCCCAGGTTCAGCGCCGTGTCCCCTACGGTGAGCATCTCCACCAAAATGTCCTTCAGGGCCTGGCGGGCCTCCTCCGGCTCCTTCAGCCGGTTCTCCTTGGCCCGCTTCCGCAGGGCGGCCACCGCCTTGCCGGCGGTCTCCACCCCTAGGTCGGCCAAAATCAGGCTCTCCTCCAGTTCGTCGTAAAATTCATCGTCCAGGTTGGAAAAGCCGGAAAACACGCTGCCCAGGGTGGTGGCCATGGCCTTCCTGGTTTTGGACAGGCCTTCTTTAATTTTGTTGAAAAACCCCATTGCTTGACTCTCCTTATTCTTCTAGAATACCCAGTTCCCGCTCCATCTGATTCAGGTCCATGTGGAGAATTTTGGAAATGCCCTGCTCCTGCATGGTCACACCGTACAATACGTCCGCCGCCTCCATGGTACCCCGGCGGTGGGTGATGACAATAAACTGGGTTTTTTGGCACAGGTGCCGGAGGTATCCGGCGTACCGCTCCACGTTCCGGTCGTCCAGGGCGGCGTCAATCTCGTCCAGCATACAGAAGGGGGTGGGCCGCACCTTCAAAATGGCAAAGTACAGGGCAATGGCCACAAAGGCCTTTTCCCCGCCGGACAGAAGGGTAATGGTCTTCAGCTGTTTGCCCGGGGGCTGCACCCGGATCTCAATGCCGCAGGTCAGGGGATTTTCCGGATCCTCCAGCAACAGGGCGCCTTTGCCGCCCCCGAACATCTCGGTAAAGGTCTGCTGAAAATACAGGTCGATTTTGTTGAACTCCGTGACAAAAATCGAGGTCATCTCCGTGGTAATGTCCCGGATAATGCTCTCTAACTCCCGCTTGGCGGTGAGGACGTCGTCCCGCTGGTCCGCCAGGTAGGCGTAGCGTTCGCTTACCCGGGCGTATTCGTCAATGGCCCCCAAGTTGGGGGTGCCCAGGGCGGCAATCTTCCGTTTCAGCTCCCCGATGCGCCGGTTACCTGCCGCCACGGACTCCAGTTGTGCTCCTTCCGCGGCAGCGGTGGAGGGGGTCAAGCCGTAACTGTCCCACAGTTTATCCACCACCTGCCGCTCCTCCATGGCGGTGGTGAGCTTCTTCTGCTCCAGCAGGGCGCAGGCCCGCTCCATGGTGAGGATAGACTTGTTTTTCTCCTGGGCCTCCCGCTCTGCCTTGGTCTTCCTGGCCTCGGCCGCCGCCCGGGCTTCCTGAACTTTGGCCAGCTCCCCCTGCATTGCTCTCAGGGATTCTGCGTTTTTCTCTTTCTCTCCCTGGGCCTGGGCCAGTTCCCCCTGGAGCCGCCGGTTATCTGCGGCGTAGGTCTCCATCAGGGTTTGCTTCTGGGTTCGGTCGCCTTCCATGGCGTCCTGCAGCGCCGCCAGCCGCTCCACATTTTCCTGGGCGGTGCGGTTTTCCGCCTCCAAGGCGGCAATCTCCGTTTTCCGGGCGGTGACCTGGGCGGCCAGCGCCTCCGATTGCCGGGCGGTATCCGATTGATCCTGGCTCAAATTGTCCAGGCTGTTTTCCACATCCTGCAGCTGATACCGCAGAGTCTCCAATTGTCCCCGGAGGGCAGCCGCCCGCTCCCGGTCCGACTGCAGCCGGGCGGTGAGGCTGTCCCGCTCCCGGGTGGCCCCGTCCGCTGCGTCCTGGAGGGCTTGCAGCAGCACCGCGTGCTGCTTTTCCTCTCCTTCCAGGCGGAGGGCCTCGTCCTGCCCGGCCCGGAGCTGTTCCCGGGCGGCGGTGAGTTCAAACTCCGCCTGATCCACTACCCGCTGGGCCTCGGCCAGCCGGTGGGCCAGCTCGTCTTTGGTTCCGGTCAGGTTTTTTTCCTCCGCCGCCAACCGCTTAAGCTCGTTGGCCCGGGAGAGGAACCCCGCCTCCTTGGCCACGGAGCCGCCGGTCATGGAGCCGCCGGGATTCATCACCTGACCGTCCAGGGTGACAATTTTAAACCGGCTGCGGTACTGCCGGGCCATGGCAATGGCGCTGTCCATGTCCTCCGCCACCACCACCCGGCCCAGCAGATTGTCCACAATGCCCCGGTAAATGTCCTGGCAGCGCACCAGGCGGCTGGCCACATCCACAAACCCCGGGCAATCTGCCAGGCCGCTTTCCTGGAGCTGCCGGCCGGTGATGGCAGACAGGGGCAGGAAGGTGGCCCGTCCGCTGCCGGTGCGCTTCAAAAAGCCGATGGCGGCTTTGGCGTCTGCCTCGCTGTCCACCACAATTTGCTGCATGGCCGCCCCCAGAGCAATTTCCACGGCGGTGGTGTACCGGTCATCGGTTTGAATCAGCCGGGAAACCGGACCGTGAATGTGCTGCAGCCGGCCCCGGCGGCTCTCCTGCATGATGCTGCGCACGGACTTATGATAACTCTCGTAATCGGCTTCCATGGCCCGGTACATCCGTACCTTGGCCGATACCGCTTCCAGCTGTGCGGCTGTCTTCCGGTGGTCTTGCTCCAGACTGTCCCGCTGTTTCACCCGGCTGTCCTGGCGCAGGGCATAGCCGGAAATGGCATTTTGCAGGGCCTGCACCTGATCCCTGGCCTTGGCCAGGGCTTTCCGGCAGCTCTCCATGGCGGCCTGGGCCTGGCTGCGGCGCTGCTGCCCGGCAGACAGCTCCTGGGCCAGATCCGAAAGCCGGTTTTCCGCCTGCTGGGCGGAGGCCTCCAGCCCGGCTAGGTCTGCCTGCTTTCCGGCAATGTCCGCCATCAGCCCGGACTGTTTATTCCGCAAGTTCAGGTGCTGCTTGGTCAGTCCCTCGGCATTGGCCGACAGCCGCTGAATTTGGCCCATGGCCTCCCCCAGCCGGGTCTGCTGCTCCTCCAGTGCCTGGCCGATCTCCGCCATGCGGGCCTTGCTCTGGGCAATCTGCCCGGCAATGCCGGAGCTTCTGCCGGCCTGCTGGGCCAGCTCCTCCTGGATCCGGGCAATGTTCTGATCGTTGTTGCGGATGCTCCCGGTGAGCACCGCCATCTGCCCCTCCAGCTGGCGGCCCACTGCTTCCAAGGCAGAGGCCTGGGTCCGGCCTGCCTCCAGGGCGGTGTCCTGGGAGTGCAGGGTGGCGGCAAGCTCCTCAGCCTGCTTGTACAGCCCCTCCAGGGCGATGTGCTCCTGCTCCAGGACAAAGGATGAGGAAGCGTAGTCCTCCTCCGCCTTTTTGGCAGCGGCGGCCAGGCGCTCCAGCTCCGCCAGCCACACGGCGACCTCCACCCCCCGCAGCTCCTGCTTATGGGCCAGGTAGGTTTTGGCTTTCTCCGACTGGGCTTTGAGGGGCTCCAGCTGAATCTCCAGTTCGGAAATCTTGTCGCCGATGCGCAGCAGGTTATCCTCGGTGCTGGCCAGTTTCCGCTCGGTCTCCTCTTTGCGGTGGCGGTATTTGGAAATGCCGGCAGCTTCCTCAAAAATCTCCCGGCGGTCCGTGCTTTTTAGGGACAGGATTTCATCAATCCGGCCCTGGCTGATATTCGAATATCCCTCCCGGCCCAGGCCCGTGTCCATGAACAGCTCGTGGATGTCCCGGAGCCTGGCCGACTGCTTATTGATGTAAAATTCGCTGTCCCCGGAGCGGTAATACCGCCGGGTGACCATGACCTCCTGGGCGTCATAAGGCAAAGCCCGGTCGCTGTTGTCCAGGGTCAGGGTGGCTTCCGCAAAGCCCACCGGCGGCCGCTTCTGGGTGCCGCCGAAGATGATATCCTCCATCTTGGCCCCCCGGAGGGTCTTGGTACTCTGCTCACCCATAACCCACAAAATGGCGTCGGAAAGATTGGATTTGCCGCTGCCGTTGGGGCCGACGATGGCGGTGATGTCGCTGCCGAATTGGAGAATGGTCTTATCGGGAAAGGACTTAAAGCCCTGGATTTCCAGTGATTTCAGATACACAGTGAAACCTCGCCGTCTCAATTTACTCAGAATTAGCTTATTATACCAACGGAATAGGGCAATTGCAAGCATTTCCCCACCTTACCCAGGGAATGCAGGGCAATTTTTTCGCTGCCGCAGCCGGCAGGCCGGTTTGGCGGGGATGCCGGATTGGAAAAGCCACCGATTTGGTGGCAAATCTCCCGCTTTTGCGGGAAAGCCGCTTGATTCTGGTAAAGCGTTCTGCTATAATAGGCCCATTCATGAAAAAACGTGCTGCGCCTGGTCTACCGGGTGCGGCCCGGCGCAATCCCGGCTCTCCCGCGGCTGCGCCAAATGCAGTTGGGAGGAGGGATTGCGTGAAGAAGAATAAAATCGGACGGCTGACGGAGCCCACCATGGCGATGTACTTTATTGTGCTGTTGGCGTTTGCGGCAGCCTCTTTTCTGTTGGAGCAGCCGGTGTTGGCAGCGGTGGAGGCCGGCGCTACCACGCTGCTATTTGTGTTTTACCAGGTTCGCCGGGTTCACCGGCGGAAAGCGCTGATGGCTTACATTCAGTCGGCCACGGATAATTTGGAGACGGCGGCCCGGGGGGAGATCCCATTGCCCATGGCCTTGGTCCGTTTGGTGGGCGGGGAGATTGTGTGGAGTAACCGGCAGTTTGCCAAAATTACCGGGATGAAGGATAGTCTCTTTGAGCAGAAAATCAATACAGTGCTGCCGGGATTTACTACAGAATGGCTGGCGGCTGGGAAAACCGAATGCCCGGGGGAGCTGACCCTGCAGGGCCGCCGGTACCGGGTTTTCGGTTCCACTTTCCATGAGAAAGGGCCAACCGGTCCGCTGTTGGGTTCGATCTATCTGGTGGATCTTACGGAACTCTACCAGGTGCGGGATGAATATATCCGCTCCCGGCCGGTAGTATCTATCATTCTGGTGGATAACTATGATGAGCTTACCCGCAACCTGGCGGAAGGCGCAATTTCCACCCTGAACGCCGCCCTGGACGAGGTGATTACCCGCTGCACCGAGGGTTACCACGGTATGCTCCGGCGGTTGGAGCGGAACCGGTATCTGTTTGTGTTTGAGGCCCGGGATCTGCAAAAATCCCTGGAGACGAAATTCCGGCTGCTGGAGGAAATCCGTCAGGTGGTCAGCCCCACTGGGGTGGCGGCTACCATCTCCCTGGGTATTGGTAAAGAGGCGGCAACCTTTGAAGAGGGGTATAATTTTGCGGCGCTGAGCATTGAAATGGCCCTATCCCGGGGCGGTGACCAAGTGGTCATCAAGGACAGGTACAATTTCTCCTTTTATGGGGGACATACCAAGGAGACGGATCACCGCTCCAAGGTGCGCTCCCGGGTGACCGCCAACTCCCTGTCGGAGCTGGTGTCCCAGAGCAGCCATGTTTTCGTCATGGGTCACAAAAATGCGGATTTAGACGCGGTGGGCGCTGCCGTGGGCATTTGCTGCCTATGCCGGAAACGGGGAAAGCAGGCGAAGATTGTCATCGATTTGGAAAAGAATGCAGCGGAAAAGCTGCTGGAGCAGCTCCAGGCAACCCCGGAATACAGTGGTTGTTTCCTGTCCGGACAGGATGCCCTGCTGCTGGCGGACCCTAAGAGCTTACTGGTGGTGGTGGATACTAACCGGCCAGATCAGGTGGAGTGTAAACCTCTGTTGGACGCCATTTCCAAGGTTTGTGTGGTGGATCATCACCGCCGGGCAGCGGATTATATCAACCCGGTGGTGGTAAACCTCCATGAGCCATACGCTTCTTCCGCCTCGGAGCTGGCTACGGAGCTATTGCAGTACGCCGTAGAGGGGACGGATATCCTGCCCATTGAGGCTCGGGCCTTGCTGGCAGGCATTGTGCTGGACACCAAGAATTTCAATGTCCGCACCGGTGAACGCACGTTTGAGGCAGCTGCGTTTCTCCGTCGTATCGGCGCCGATACGGTGGAAGTGAAAAAACTGTTGCAAAATGATTTCCAGGCCACCTTGGCCAGGTATCAGGTGATCAAATCCGCCCGGCTATACCGGAATCAGATCGCCATTGCAGCGCTGAATTCCACCACCTCCCGCACCATTGCCGCCCAGGCGGCTGACGAACTGCTGAGTATCCAGGGGATACTCACCTCATTTGTACTGTATCCTGAGGATAACCGGGTGATCATTTCTGCCCGGTCCATTGGCGACACCAATGTGCAGGTGATTTTGGAGCCCCTGGGGGGCGGGGGCAACGCGGCCACCGCCGGGGCCCAGGTGCCGGACTGCGATGTGAAAACTGCTTTGGACCGGCTGGTGGCCTCCATCGATCAGTATTACCAGGAATAATTTGCAAATCCGCCGGAAACTGCGCTTGAAAACGCAGAAACGTCACTGTTTTCTGCATATCCATCGCGGCCCACGTTTTGCAACCGTAGCCGCGTATCTGCCCTCAGCATGCCATCCCAAACCACGCCCTTGCAACCGCAGACATGCTACCGTTCTTTGCGTGTGCAACCACGCCATACCAAGCAAACCTGCTGACGGGCAAACATTTGTTACCCGATGGAAAAGGAGTATGATTAACCATGAAAGTGATTTTACTACAAGACGTTCGGGGGAAGGGGAAGAAGGGCCAGCTGTTGGAAGTCTCCGACGGCTATGCCCGGAACTATATGCTCCCCAGGAAAATCGCCATGGAGGCGACACCTGACGCCATCAACACCATGCGCATGAATGACAAGGCCCAGCAGGAGCGCCAGACCCGGGAGCGGGCCGAGGCGGTGGAGTTGGCCAAGAAGATGAAGACCATGACCCTTACCGTGCTGGCCAAAGGGGGCGGCGCCGGCCGGCTGTTCGGCTCGGTGACCAACCAGGAAATCGCCGATGCGCTGCAGGCCCAGGGCATCACCTTGGACAAGCGGAAGATCGTTATCGACGAGCCTATCAAAACCGTGGGCACCTATACCGTCCGGTGCAAGCTGGGCTATGAAATCGTGGGCGAGCTGACGGTACAGATTCAGGAGAAGCCCTAAAGGAGGTTCACCCCATGGCCGACGGCGAGGAGCTGCTGGGCCGGCAGGCCCCCCAGTCTTTGGAGGCGGAGCAGTCCGTCCTGGGGGCCATGCTCATCGATAGCCGGTGCGTCCCGGACGTCATCGGCATTCTCAAGCCGGAGGATTTCTTCCTCCGGCAGAACCGGGAAATTTACGAAACCATCTACACCATGTTCAACTTTTCCCAGGTCATCGACCCGGTGACGGTGCTCACTGCCATGCAGGAGCGGGGGGTGGATGCCTCCACGGACTACCTCAAACAGCTCATGGAGATTACGCCCACCGCCGCCAACGTGGTGCGGTACGCCAACATTGTCCGGGACAAGGCCATGCTCCGGGCCCTGGCTACCGCCGCTGGGGAGATCGCCGAGACAGTCTACCAGGGGGTGGGCACCCCGGCGGAAATTCTGGAATCGGCGGAAAAAAAGATCTATGCCCTGCGGAAAGGGGAGCGGGGAGACAGTATGGAGCACATTGGTACGGTGCTCCATAAGGTCTTTGACCGGCTGGCGGAGCTGGCCCAGTCGGACAGCGACATCCCCGGCCTGTCCACCGGCCTGGTGGATCTGGACCGGAAGATCAATGGCCTGAACCGGTCGGATTTGCTGCTCATCGCTGCCCGGCCTGCCATGGGCAAGACCTCCTTTGCCTTGAATATCGCCTTGAACGTGGCCAAGAAATACGGCCAAACTGTGGCCTTTTTCTCCCTGGAGATGTCCCGGGAACAGCTGGCCATGCGCCTGCTGTCCGGGGAGAGCTTTGTGGACAGCCAGAAAATGGCCACCGGTAAGCTCAGCGACGAGGAGTGGAGTAAGCTGGCCATGGCCTCGGCGGCCCTGAGCCAGACGGATATCCGGGTGGACGACAACCCCTCCATCACCGTGGCGGAGATGAACGCCAAGTGCCGCCGGCTGGACAATCTGGGCCTGGTGCTCATCGACTATCTCCAGCTCATGACCGGCTCCGGCTATGGCCGCCAGGCGGAGAACCGGGTGAATGTGGTGTCCGACATTTCCCGGGCATTGAAAATCATGGCCAAGGAGCTAAACGTGCCGGTGATCTGCCTGAGCCAGCTGTCCCGGGGACCGGAGAGCCGCCAGGATAAGCGGCCGATTTTGTCCGACCTCCGGGAATCCGGCGCCATTGAGCAGGATGCGGACGAGGTGCTGTTTTTGTACCGGGACGACTACTACCACGAAAATTCCGAGGAGAAAAATGTGGCCGAATGTATCGTGGCCAAAAACCGCCACGGGGAGACCGGCACGGTGAAGCTCCAGTGGCTGCCTCAATATACCACCTTTGCCAGCCAGACCTGGCGGCAGGAACCGGGTTGACCGCCATGGAAAATCAAGTGCTTGCTTTTTGCCGGGCCAACCGGCTGATTGCCCCGGGGGACCAGGTGGTCTGCGCCCTGTCCGGGGGCAAGGATTCGGTGGCCCTGCTGTGGTGCCTGTACCTGCTCCGGGAAAAGCTGGGGTTTACCCTATCTGCGGCCCACGTGAACCACGGCCTGCGGCCGGGGGAGGCGGACCGGGACGAGGCTTTCGTCCGGCAGCTGTGCCAGGGCTATGGCATCCCCCTGGCGGTGGGCCGGGTTCAGGTCCAGGCCCGGGGCCGGGGGGTGGAGGACGCCGCCCGCCGGGCCAGGTATACCTTTTTGGAAACCCTGCCGGGGAAAATCGCCACCGCTCACACCGCGGACGACAACGCCGAAACGGTGCTGATGCACCTGCTCCGGGGGACAGGACTGGCAGGGCTGGGGGGTATCGCCCCAGCTCGGGGCCGGATCATCCGGCCCATGCTCTTGATTACCGCCCAGGAGGTGGAGGGGTTTTTGCACCAGTGGAACCTGCCCCATGTGGAGGACAGCACCAATGCCCAGGGCCGCTTCCTGCGCAACCGGCTCCGGCAGCAGGTGCTGCCGGTACTGTGCCGGGAGAACCCCAGATTTCCCCAGGGGTGCAGCCGGATGGCCATGACCCTGCGCCAGGACGGGGCCCTGCTGGACCGGCTGGCCCGGCAGGCCGGGGAACGGCTCACCGATTCCGCCGGGGCCCTAGACTGCGCCGGGGTGATGGCTCTGGACCCCGCCCTGCGCCGCCGGGTGCTGGGGTCGTTTCTGCGCCAGGCGGGGACGGCGGAGCCGGAAGCCGTCCACATCGCCCAGGCGGAGGCCCTGGCCGGGTCAAACAGCCCCTCGGCCTGGGGGGAATTCCCTAGCGGTGTTGTGCTGATGCGGCAGTATGGAAAACTAGTGAACTACCATCCTGGCCCCCCGCTGGCGGAGACGGCCCTGCCGGTGCCGGGGGAGGTCCGGGCCGGCGGCTGGCTGGCCCGATGCAAAATTTCGCCGCCGGGGGAGAAACGGGAAAATTCCCCGTTCACATTTGCCCTGGCCTGTGATACAATACGGCAAACCCCGCTGGTTCTGCGGCCCCGGCGCCCGGGGGACAGGCTGTGCCTGCCTGGCGGGACCAAGACGGTGAAGAAACTGTTCATCGACCGGAAAATTCCCGCCGCCTGGCGGGATACCCTGCCGGTGCTGGCGGCAGGGGAGCGGGTGCTGGCGGTGGCGGGGATCGGCGGGGACGTCCGTTTCCTCCCCCAGCCCGGCGCTCCGGCGGTGACGGTATCCCTGGTGAAAATCAAATAAAAGAGAGAAAGAGGTAGCCTGCCATGCACAATTCTATTGAGCGCGTCCTGCTGACGGAAGAGCAGATCAAGGCCCGGGTCGCCCAGCTTGGCCAAGCTTTGGCGGCGGATTATCGGGACAAAACCCCAATTTTTGTGGGTATTCTCAAAGGCGTCGTGGTGTTTTTCGCCGACATGATCCGGGCGGTACAGATTCCTTGCCAGATTGACTTTATGGCGGTGTCCTCCTACAGCGGCACGGCCTCTACCGGGAAAATCCAGCTGCTGAAGGACTTGTCAGTGGACATCACCGGCCGCCATGTGGTGATTTTGGAGGATATTTTGGACTCCGGCTTAACTTTGCAACATACGGTGGAGTACTTGCAATCCAAACACCCGGCCTCAGTGAAGATCTGTACATTTCTGGACAAGCCGGAAGGCCGGAAGGCGGACATTCAGGCGGACTACGTGGGCTTTTCCGTGCCTAATCTTTTTGTGGTGGGCTACGGACTGGACTATGACGAGGCATACCGGAACCTGCCCTATGTGGGGGTGCTGAAGCCGGAAGCGTATTCTAAGTAGGCAAAGGAGATATCTGATTGAAACCGAGTAAATCCAAGAATATTTTTCTGTATATTGCAGTGCTGCTTCTGTTATTCTCCCTGATCAACTGGATGCTCCAGGCACTGCGGCCCCAGGGCCTGGCCTACTCCCAGGTGATTACCCTGTTCCAGGAGGAGCGGGTCCGGTCTTTTGCCGTGGAGGATGGGATCTTGACCATGGAACTGTGGGAGCCGGTGGATGGGCAGACCCAGTATGTGGCCTACCTATCCAGCACAGAGGATTTCCGGGCGGAGTTGGGGGAGCTGTTCCGGCAGCAGTTAAACAGCGGTGTGTTAGAGGGCTACACTTTCCTGCCGGAGAGCAGCCCGTCGGTGCTCTATCAGGCTTTGCCCTATCTCATTGCCGGGCTAGTCTTGCTGCTGGTGTGGGCTCTGCTCAGCAGCCGGTCTGGCGGCGGTGTGGCTAGCTTTACCCGGGCCAGGGCAAACCTGGGGCCGTCGGGTAAGCCGGTGGATTTCTCCGATGTGGCTGGCGCTGACGAAGAGAAGGCAGAACTCCAGGAGGTGGTGGGCTTCCTTCGGGAGCCGGAGAAGTTCCGGGCCATGGGTGCCAAGGTACCCAAGGGCATTCTGCTCATCGGCCCGCCGGGTACCGGCAAAACTCTTCTAGCCAGGGCCGTGGCCGGGGAGGCCAAGGTGAACTTTTTGTCCATTTCCGGCTCGGACTTTGTGGAGCTGTATGTGGGCGTAGGCGCAGGCCGTGTCCGGGATCTGTTTGACCAGGCCAAGCGGGTGGCTCCGGCCATTATCTTCATTGACGAAATTGACGCGGTAGGCCGCCGCCGGGGTGCCGGATTAGGCGGCGGACACGACGAGCGGGAGCAGACCCTGAACCAGCTGCTGGTGGAGATGGACGGCTTCCAGAAAAACGAGGGGGTCATCGTCCTGGCCGCCACCAACCGGCAGGATATTTTGGACCCCGCCCTGCTGCGCCCCGGCCGGTTTGACCGGCAGATTTACGTGGGCGCCCCGGACGCCAAAGGCCGTGGGGAGATTCTGCAGATCCACGCCAAGAACAAGCGGCTGGACGGGGAGGTGGACCTAAAGCAGGTGGCCCTGGCCACAGCGGGATTCACCGGTGCGGACTTGGAAAACCTGCTCAATGAGGCGGCAATTCTGGCGGTGCGGGACGGCCACCCGGCCATCACCCGGGCCGACCTGGACGAGGCCATGATGAAGGTCATTGCCGGCCCCCAGAAGCGGAGCCGGAAGCAGCTCCAGCGGGATTTGCGGATCACCGCCATTCATGAGGCGGGCCACGCCGTGGCCATGTACCACCTGCCCACCCACGATCCGGTGCATCAGGTGACCATCATCCCTCGGGGCAATGCCCTGGGCCTGACGGTGAGCCTGCCCCGGGAAGATACGGTCCACCATACCCGCAATGAGATGTACGAGCAGATCGTCTCCCTGCTGGGTGGCCGGGTAGCGGAGGCTCTGTTCTGTCAGGACATTTCCACCGGCGCTTCCAACGATATCCAGCGGGCCACCCGGTTGGCCAGGGATATGGTGGCCCGGTATGGCATGAGCGAGAAAATCGGCGCGATATCTTATGAAAGTGGAGAAGAGGTGTTCATTGGCCGGGATTATGAGAAAACCAAGTCCTACTCCGAGGAAGTGGCAGGCCTGCTGGACGGGGAAGTGAAGCGGCTGGTGGACCGGGCCTACGCCCACTGCACCCAAATCCTGGAGGAAAACCGGGAAAAGCTGATGCAGGTGGCGGACTATCTGATGGCCCATGAGACCATGACTGGCGAGGCCTTTTCTGCCTGCATGGCCGGTCAGACCATCGACGCCGGTCCGGCCGAATAGAGCGGCCCGTGTCCTGCCGGCCAGGGATGCGCATGAAAGGGCCTGTTGCAAAGTGATATGCTCCCCATAGTGTAGTCTCGAATTTTTCGTTTTTTCGAGTGTCTACTCTATGGGGAGCATATCACATTTGCTGGAAGTACTGTGCTTTACACCAGTGGCGGGCAGGTAGGCACCAGGTTCTGTTCCATTGCAACGCTTTTGTCCCGGGCTGTGCAGTGGCAATCTGCACTGCTGCCGGGGGGATTGGTTTTCTAGCCTTTCTTCTTTTGCAGCAGGGCTTCCCCGGCCTTATAAATATCCCCGGCGCCTACGGTGAGAATTACGTCATCGGGCTGGGCGATCCGCCGGAGATAGGTGGTCACCTCCGGTAGGGTCTCAAAAAATGCGGCCCCGGGAATCTTGTTGGCCAAATCCCGGGCGGATATGCCCACGGTATTCCGCTCTCGTGCGGCGTAAATTTCCGCCAGCACCACCTGATCCACCGTGCGCAGCTCCCGAACAAAATCGTCAAACAGAGCTGCCGTCCGGCTATAGGTGTGGGGCTGGAAGGCCATAATGATCCGCCGGTAGCCCATGGCCCGCACTGCAGCGATGGTGGCGTGGAGCTCTCCGGGATGGTGGGCATAATCATCGTACACATCGGCGCCATTGTAGTTGCCCTTGTACTCCATCCGGCGGCCGGCGCCGTGAAACGATTCCAGCCCCGCTGTCACCGCTGCACCGTCGATGCCCAACGTCCAGGCCACCGCAGCGGCGGCGATGGCGTTAAGGGCATTGTGCCGGCCGTAGACATTCAGCTTTACTGTGCAGTACTTCTCCCCGGCGCAGATCACCTGGAAATCCCGCCAGTCGGCAGAATAATCCTGACCATGCACCAGGTTGTCCGGTCCCAGGCCGAAAGTTGTATACGAAAGGTCTTTTAGGGCGGCTCTGGTATTGGCGTCGTCTCCGTTGGCCAGAATTTTTCCATCCCGTCGGGGCACCAACTGGGCAAACCGCCGGAACGACTGCTCAATGGCAGCAAGATCCCGGAAATAGTCCAGGTGATCCGCCTCAATATTCAAAATTACCGCCATGGTAGGGAAGAAGTTTAGAAATGAATCGCAATACTCGCAGCTTTCCATGACGATGGAGTCCCCTTTCCCCACCCGGTGGCCGGCGTGGAGAATGGGCAGGTAGCCGCCAATCATCACCGTGGGGTCCTGCTGGGCCGCCAGAAGAATATGGGTCACCATGGAGGTGGCTGTGGTTTTCCCATGGGTGCCGGAGATGCAAATGGCATTCCGGTAACCCCGCATCAGCACGCCCCAGGCCTGGGCACGCTCAAACACCGGTATCCCCAATGCGCGGGCCGCGGCAATTTCCGGGTTGTCATTGTGGGCCGCAGCGGTGCGGATAATGCAGTCCGCCCCTCGAATATTTTCCGCGCTGTGGCCAATGTACACCCGGATACCATGGGCCCGAAGCTCATCGGTAGACACTGAGGCGTTCATATCTGAGCCGGTCACCTGCACCCCAAGGCCCTGAAGCACCAGGCCCAAGGGGCGCATAGACACTCCCCCAATGCCAACCAGATGCACCCGGCGGCCAGGCTGAAGGTATGATTTCATTCTATTCACTTGATATGCAGACATCGCCATGCGCAAACACCCTCACTACTACTTTTTTCGGCCTTCTATTATATCATGGCGTCAGACAGTTGACCAGTGGTTTTTTGCCCAAAATTTCCCCCGAAGCCGGTGGAAAATTGGCATTTTCCAGACGGCATTCCTTCTGCTTGACAAGCCGTTGCTCTCCATGGTACAATTAAATGCACTGTTTACCCATATTGAGACTGTCGGAAAAACCCTATGGGCTTTTCCGACAAACGGTTTGATGGGTTGCCTATTTTACCGGATACATGTCCCGGTGGAAAACCACCCGACAACATTCGCCGCCTGGTTGGGCGGCGAATGTTGTGCAATTTCTTTGGCATACCAATCTTTTCTGTTTTGTGGAGGAGTACATCAATGGGAATGGTTGAGCTGATTGCCCTGGCGGTAGGGCTATCCATGGATGCGTTTGCTGTGGCCATCTGCAAAGGGCTGGCCGTCCGGCAGGTAGGTGCAAAGCAGGCCTGCTGGGTAGGCCTTTGGTTTGGCGGCTTCCAAGCCATGATGCCCTTGTTGGGTTTTCTGCTGGCCAGCTCGTTTGCCCAGGCCATCTCTGCCTTTGACCACTGGATTGCGTTCATCCTCTTGGCCATCATTGGCGGCAACATGATCCGGGAGGCCGTAGGCCAGGAGGAAGAGCAGGTCTCCGGCGATCTGTCCGCAAAGGCCATGCTCCTGCTGGCCATTGCCACCAGCATCGACGCTTTGGCGGCCGGTATTTCTTTGGTGGCAGTGGTGAGTCTGCCTCTGTTCTCCGGCGGTAGCCTGAACCTGACCAGTATTTGGGTGGCCATCGCCCTGATTGGCCTGATCACCTTTGTCCTATCCGCCCTGGGGGTAAAGCTGGGGGCGAAGTTTGGCGCAAAGTATGGCAAGCGGGCGGAAATCCTGGGTGGTGTGATTCTCTTCATCCTAGGGACGAAGATTCTGCTGGAACATCTGGAAATTTTGCCGTGAACTTCATACATTTTTAACAGTTCGCCGCTTTCTTTGTTCATATATTTCAGGTATGCTATAGGCACAGGCTAGGGAAGCTGGCGGGGCAGGCTTGGCAGCTAAAGGCTTTCCGGCCGCCTATCGATACCTATGTTGTTTATACAACTTCCTTTTTCATTTCTTCACCTCCTTTCTTGATACCACAGCCCAGCCGGTCAGGCTGGGCTGTGGGCTTTTTTGTTGAACCCGGTCGTTCATCAGGTAAGGCCGGATGAGCTACAGCAAGCTGTGCATTTACTTCCGCAGGCAGATAAAAATGACCCTGCCAGCATCTACGCCAGCAGGGTCACTCTTCAGGGAAGTCAATGTCTAAGGAAGAACATGCATTACTTTTCATTCAGTTTTTTGTTCCTTTATCAATAACAAAGTGGTTCGGAATGTTTTAATATTCCATTCAAAAAAGAGGGTGTGGAATAGGCTGTAATTTCCTCCTATATGAAATCCAACGTGCCGCATTACGTCATCGGTTCTGAATGGCCGGGGATCTTTTGCTTGGGTGCAAAACAAAAGTCACACGCTAGCCGGAAAATGCTGAATACAGCTGAACCGGGAAGGCGAACAGCTGGATAGGATGATATCACTTGCTGGGCCTTAATCCGCACTTGCGGAGAGCACTGCTCTTGCGGGTTTACAATCCACGGCAAACCTTCAATTTTTCGCGCGCCTGGGCCGGGATTACCGCACCGGTTTTCCTTGTTCTATTGCCAACCGTGCAGGGGTGCTGATCTTGAGGGGATAACCACGCCGTCGGACTTTACCGCGCTTGCTGGTATATGCCTTACTGAAGATCACTGCCACGGCAGGCGGTGATGATAAATGAAAAGGAGAATATTGGTAGATTTTACTCCACGGTGATTTACGGTTTTCAATGTTCGGCCGACACAAAAAAGATACGGAGGTGCTTTGGTAGTTCACCACACAGCCTGGCATGTCCACTGGAAATTTGTGCCACAACCAATGGATATGACCAGAAAAATGAATTAGAACATTGGACTCACCGCCTTTCTGTTTGGTTGACTATACTATACCACACCGGCTTGGTTTAGTCAAGCACTTTTTTATTTATTTTTGGAAAAATTTCCTTTTTTCCTTTTGGTGCAACGGGGGCACATCAAAAAATCTCACTTCCCGCCCCGGAGCTGGATAATCTGGTCCCGGAGCACTGCCGCATATTCGTATTCCATCATCCGGGCGGCTTGGCGCATCTCCTTCTCCAGCCGTTGGATCTCCCGCTCCCGCTCCACCTTGGTCATTTTTACGCCGTCCTTCCGCCGCACCTCAGCGGTGGACTTGGAAATCTCGATCAGGTCCCGTACCGATTTCACCACCGTCTTGGGCACGATGCCGTGGGCCTGGTTGTAGGCGTTTTGGATCTCCCGGCGGCGCTCTGTCTCCTGCATCGCCGCAGCCATGGCGGCGGTCACCGTATCGGCATAGAGAATCACCCGGCCACCGGCGTTCCGGGCTGCCCGGCCGATGGTCTGAATCAGGCTGGTTTCCGACCGGAGGAAGCCCTCCTTATCCGCGTCCAAAATGGCCACCAGGCTTACCTCCGGCAGATCCAGCCCCTCCCGCAGCAGGTTGATCCCCACTAGTACGTCAAATTTGGCCAGCCGCAGGTCCCGGATAATTTCCATCCGCTCCATGGCCGACACATCAGAGTGCATGTACCGCACCTTGATTCCTGCCTTTTGCAGGTAGGCCGTGAGATCCTCTGCCATTTTCTTGGTGAGGGTGGTGACCAGCGCCCGCTCATTTCTGGCGGTGACCTGGTTGATCTCCCCGATCAGGTCGTCAATCTGTCCCGAAACCGGCCGTACCTCAGTTTTGGGGTCCAATAGGCCGGTGGGCCGGATCACCTGCTGGACAATCTGCCCGGAGCGGCTGCGCTCGTACTCCGCCGGGGTGGCGGAGATATAGATCACCTGGTTCAGCTTCTCCTGGAATTCTCCAAAGGTTAAGGGCCGGTTGTCAAAGGCGGAGGGCAGGCGGAAGCCGTAATTCACCAGGCTCTCCTTCCGGGAGCGGTCGCCGGCATACATGGCCCGTACCTGGGGAATGGTCACATGGCTTTCGTCGATAAACATGAGAAAATCTTTGGGAAAATAGTCCAGCAGCGTAGTGGGGGGCGTCCCCGGCGCCCGGCCGGCAATTACCCGGGAGTAGTTCTCAATGCCGGAACAAAAGCCAATTTCGCTGATCATCTCCAGGTCATAGTTGGTGCGCTGGGCAATCCGCTGGGCCTCCAGCAGCTTGTTCTGGCTGCGGAAGTATTCTACCTGTTGGTCGCACTCTTTGCGGATTTCCCGAATGGCCCGGTCCATCTTCTCTTTGGAGGCCACATAGTGGCTGGCGGGATAGATGGCCACGTGCTCCACATACCGCTCCGGCACCCCGGTCACCGCGTTAATCTCTGCGATCCGGTCAATTTCGTCTCCGAAAAACTCTACCCGGATGGCCTTACCGCTCCAGTAGGCAGGGTAAATTTCCAGGGTGTCTCCCCGGACCCGGAACATGTTCCGGGAGAAGTCCACGTCGTTGCGGGCATAGCGGATATCTGTCAGCTTCCGCAGTAGCTCATCCATGGGCCGGGTCTGGCCCACTCGGAGGGAGACCAACATGTTTTGATAGTCGATGGGGTCGCCCAGGCCGTAGATGCAGCTCACCGAAGCCACCACAATCACATCCCGCCGCTCAAACAGGGAGGCGGTAGCGCTGTGGCGCAGGCGCTCGATTTCATCGTTGACGGCGGAGTCCTTTTCGATGTAGGTATCGGTCTGTACGATATAGGCCTCCGGCTGGTAGTAATCGTAGTAGGAAATAAAATACTCCACCGCATTGTTGGGGAAAAATTCCCGAAACTCGCTGCAAAGCTGGGCCGCCAAGGTTTTATTGTGGGCCAAAACCAGGGTGGGCCGGTTCATCTTGGCAATGATGTTTGCCATGGTAAAGGTTTTGCCGGAGCCGGTGACGCCCAGCAGGGTCTGTTCATCCAAGCCCATTTCCAAGCCCCGCACCAGCTCCGCAATGGCCTGGGGCTGGTCGCCGGTTGGGGCAAAAGGGGCGTGTAGTTCAAAATCCATTTCCATATCCTCCTATCTATGTTTAGTATACCACAACTGGGGAAAAATAGAAAGAGCCAGGATTGACGGGCCTGGCGGAATTGGTTATACTGTATATATTCCGATCTCCAGTAGAGACAGAAAGGAACGATTCGTTTTATGTCAATCACAGATACCATGGAATTCGTTTCCCAGTTTGACCCGGACATTGGCGGCCTGATGGTGCAGGAGCTCCACCGCCAACAGGACGGGTTGGAGCTGATCGCCTCGGAAAATTTCGCCTCTCCGGCGGTGATTGCCGCCATGGGTACCATCCTCACCAATAAGTATGCCGAGGGTCTGCCTGGCAAGCGGTATTACGGCGGCTGCCAGGTAGTGGACCAAATTGAGCAGATTGCCATTGACCGGGCCAAGGCTCTGTTTGGCGCGGAGTTTGCCAATGTGCAGCCCCACTCCGGTGCCCAGGCTAACCTGGCGGTGCTCACCGCTCTGCTCCAGCCTGGGGACACATTTTTGGGGATGGACTTGGGCAACGGCGGCCACCTGACCCATGGCAGCCCGGCCAACCTGTCCGGCCGGTACTTCCGCGCTCTGAGCTACGGCCTGGATCCGGCCACCGGCCGCATTGACTATGACCAGGTGCGGGATCTGGCCATGGCCCACCGGCCAAAGCTGATCATCGCCGGGGCTTCCGCCTATCCCCGGGCCATTGATTTCCGGGCGTTTGCCCAGATTGCCCAGGAGTGTGGCGCCTATCTCATGGTGGACATGGCCCACATCGCCGGACTGGTGGCAGGGGGCGTCCATGAAAACCCGGTGCCGTATGCGGATATTGTCACCACCACCACCCACAAGACCCTCCGGGGCCCCCGGGGCGGCCTGATTTTGGGTAAGGCCGAGCTGGCCAAGAAACTGAATTCGGCCGTCTTCCCCGGCACCCAGGGCGGGCCTTTGATGCACGTGATTGCCGCCAAGGCGGTGTGCTTCCGGGAAGCCATGACCCCGGCGTTCCGGGACTATGCCCACCAGGTGGTTAAGAACGCCAAGGCCATGGCGGCAGGGCTGGCGGCGGAGGGCTTTGACCTGGTCACCGGCGGCACGGATAATCACATGGTGCTGGCGGATCTGCGGCCCCTGGGCATTTCCGGCAAGGATCTCCAGGGCCGCTGCGATGAAAACCACATGACCTTGAACAAAAACGCCATCCCCAATGACCCGGCCTCTCCCTCGGTCACCAGCGGCGCCCGGATCGGTACCCCGGCCGTCACCACCCGGGGGTTAAAGGAGGAGGATATGGCCACCATTGCCCACTGCATTGGCCAAACCGCCCGGGACTTTGCCGGTACCCGCCAGGCGGTGCTGGAAACCGTGGCGGCACTGTGCCGGAAGTATCCCCTGTATCAGGGATAGGGCCGCAATCCCAGCAGGCAACCCAGAAAAATCTCCCGGCGGGCAACTGCCCGCTGGGATTGACATATTCAGCGCAATATCCACGGCGGCGGGATCACGGCAGGGGAGAGCGAACCGGCTTTCCGGCGCTACGCAAAACACGAGGAGGCTGTTTCCATGGGGAAAAACACCAATTGCGCCAACGGTAAATGCTTTGCCGGCAGCGGATTGCCACTTTTTGTCCCGATCTTGACACCGGCCGCAGTTTGTGGTATAGTGGGCAAGGTAAAGAAGCTGTGACGAAGACCGGCCTGGGATAAGACGGCCAGAGAGGGAGGCGTTTGGTGAAAGCCTCCTCCGCCCCTGCCCCATGGCTAACCCCTTCTGAGCTGCCCGGCTGAACCCCTGCGCAGTAAGCTGGGACGGGTCCGCCCGTTATCGCGGCAATGAGTGGCGGCTCCGGCCGCAACCAGGGTGGAACCGTGGAATACAACTTGTATCCCACCCCTGAATCATCAGGGGTGGGTTTTTCCTGCCCCAAATGTAAAGGAGGGCATTGCTCATGTCTGAAGAAAACCTGTACACCTTTGAAAATCCCCAGTACCGCCAGACCTACTGGCACACCTGCGCCCATGTCATGGCCCAGGCCGTCAAGCGCTTGTGGCCGGAGGTAAAGTTGGCCATCGGCCCCGCCATTGACGAGGGCTGGTACTACGATTTCGACTCTCCCTTCTCCTTCACCCAGGAGCATTTGGAGAAAATTGAGGCGGAAATGCGGAAAATCTGCAAAGAGCGGCTCCACCTGGAGCGCACCGAAAAACCCCGGCAGGAGGCCATCGCCTATATGCAGGCCCAGGATGAGCCCTACAAGGTGGAGCTGATCCAGGATTTGCCGGAGGATGCGGTGATTTCCTTCTACACCCAGGGGGAATTTACTGACCTGTGCGCCGGTCCCCACCTGGATTCTACCGGCCGGATCAAGGGCAACGCCATCCGCCTGACCCAGTGCTGCGGCGCCTACTGGCGGGGGGATTCCAAGCGGAAAATGCTTCAGCGGATCTACGGCGTGGCCTTTCCCAAGAAGGAGGAGCTGGAGGAGTACCTGCGCCGCCAGGAGGAAGCCCGCCGCCGGGACCACAACAAGCTGGGCCGGGAGCTGGAATTTTTCACCACCGTGGACGTAATCGGCCAGGGCCTGCCCATTCTGCTGCCCAAGGGCGCCAAGGTGATTCAAACCCTCCAGCGCTGGGTGGAGGATGAGGAGGAAAAGCGGGGCTACCTGCTGACCAAGACCCCGTATATGGCCAAGCGGGAGCTATATAAAATCTCCGGCCACTGGGATCACTACCTGGACGGCATGTTCGTCCTGGGCGACCCCCACGACGAGACCAAGGAGTGCTTTGCCCTGCGGCCAATGACCTGCCCCTTCCAGTACCAGGTCTTTCTGAACCGGGCCAGGTCTTACCGGGATCTGCCCATGCGCCTGGGGGAGACTTCCACCCTGTTCCGCAATGAGGACTCCGGAGAAATGCACGGCTTGATCCGGGTGCGCCAGTTCACCATCTCCGAAGGCCACCTGATCCTCCGGCCAGAGCAGCTGGAGGATGAGTTCCGGGGCTGCCTGGAGCTGGCCAAGTACTGCCTGGAGACGGTGGGCATGCTGGAGGATTGCAGCTTCCGCTTCTCCCAGTGGGACCCCAACAACCGGGAAAAATACATCGGCACCCCGGAGCAGTGGGAGGAGGCCCAGAGCGCCATGGCCAAGATCCTGGACGATCTGGGGGTGGAGTACACCATCGGCATTGACGAGGCCGCTTTCTATGGGCCGAAGCTGGACATCCAGTATAAGAACGTGTTCGGCAAGGAGGACACCATCGTCACCATCCAGGTGGACCAGCTCCTGGCCCAGCAGTTTGGCATGGAGTATGTGGACGCGGACGGCAAGAAAAAGCACCCCTATATCATTCACCGCACTTCCCTGGGCTGCTATGAGCGGACCCTGGCCTACCTGATTGAGAAGTATGCCGGCGCCCTGCCCCTGTGGATGATGCCCACCCAGGTGCGGGTGCTGCCCATCACCGACCGGGCCCATGATTATGCCGAATCCGTGGTGGCCCGGCTGAAGGCCAGCGGCATCCGGGTGGAGGGGGACTTCCGCTCGGAAAAGCTGGGCTACAAGATCCGGGAAGCCCAAAAAGAAAAGATCCCCTACATGCTGGTGGTGGGGGATAAAGAAGCGGAAAACGGTACCGTGGCAGTGCGCACCCGCTCCGGCGGAGATGAGGGCGTGATGGCCCTGGCGGACTTTATCGCTCAGTGCCGTGCCGAGATTGACGAAAAATCCCGGCGAATTTAACCGGTTACGGCGGCCCCACCCGGGGCCGCCCTTTTTGCTGGGTGAGGGGGATACGCCCCAATTTCCCCAGGCACGGGCCTTGCACCCATAGATGCCTTGCCGCCTTCTGCGCACCCCTCGCGC